>CAZTKU010000161.1:0-6619 GCA_964614245.1 uncultured Ignavibacteriaceae bacterium | reverse complement strand
GGTTTTCTCGTCGACGCGAAAGGGGATCTGCGCATCGGCGGCGAGAGGTTCAGAGTTTTTCGCATAGGAGTGCGAGACGGAATGGAAGAGAAGAACGGCCAATGGGGAGCAGGCGAGGAGTTCGCCTTCATGGCATATGGAAGAGCGTCTGGTGGTAAATCGATCTGGTTTCCCAAACCAGGACCCGGCATTGTACCGACAGAGAAGTCAACGCCTGAAGAAATGTCATGCTACCTCGTTTACCAGTTTCTGGCAGATGAAGATCAGAAGGGCTTCGAAAACTTGGCCGATCGATACCGCTAGTGCATCTATTTCTCTTTCTGTTCGACGATTTCCATGCCGTTCAAGCATATTGCGTCCGTGACAATGTCTTTCGCGCATTCAAGTCCGGTTAGATGAAAAGACCATTCCTGGTGTTTGAGGACATCCAGACTGCACCTCGGCGAAAGCTGTTCACGTTGTTCGGCACGGAATGGATGGCAACGCCGTACGCGTGGCTCAGTCTCCCCTTCTGGTCTCTTCTCGGTGTCTTCACCGCGCTTTTTGGTGAGCACGCAAAGGCCATCGAGTGGCGACTGATCATCGGCGTCGGTTACGGCGTGCTGCTCTTCTTGATGAATGCGCTTCATAGTCTTGGACACTCGCTTGCAGGAAAGTTGCTGGGCGCGCCACTCGACGGCATCCTCCTCACTGCAACAAGAAACGTCAATGTGCACCGACAAGATCAATTTCGATTCTCAATGGGTCTTCGCATCGGACGAGCTCTTGGCGGGCCGCTGTCGAATATCCTGTTTGGTCTTATCGGGCTGGTCCTGTGGCAGCTGTTCGCACGTGAGGTGCTGTTGTTGTTCGCATGGTTCAATTTGGCGATCGGGATGTTTACCCTATGTCCTATTCCGTCACTCGACGGCTGGGTAATCTGGGGCGAGCTTTTCGGCTTCCGGGGTCGTGGATAGAACAGTGCCCCAGACAGACGGGATCCTGTCCCTCGACGCCTGGGCGACACCAACAGTAGAGCTAGATTTGAGAATCTCTATAACTTTCCCACCAAAATCTCGTCCTAATATGTGCACGCGAAACGTCAAGCTGACAATCGACAACGATGACAACTGAGAGTTCACATTCCGAGAGCGAGCGGAAGATCTTCAATGTGTTGAAGGAGGATCTCCAGAGCGCCGATTTCCCCCGGACGATTCGACGCGACTTCAAGGAGCTGAAGGAATTCATGCTCGCCGAAGAACGCCAGAAGCGACTCAAGGAGATGGGCCGCGCGAAGCAGCCGTTCTATATTGCATGGTGGCTGCTGAGGAGCCTGATCCTTAAACTCACACCCGCGAGACGGCTTCTGGTGGTTCTTGGGATTGTCCTGCTAGTGTTCCGCTCAAATGTCGGGGGCGCCGAGCAACACTACTACGTCATTGGAGGCCTGGTTCTTCTGTTTGTTCTCATGCTCGAGCTGAAGGATAAGCTGGTAGCACAGAAGGAACTCGAAGCGGGTCGCGTCGTGCAGAATGCGCTCATGCCCGAGAGAACGCCGCAAGTGCCGGGGTGGAACATTTGGCTGTTCACGCGATCGGCAAATGAGGTCGGCGGTGAGCGCGTGGAGTTCGTGCGGATCACCGACGCCAGGTTTGGCGTGGCGGTGGGGGACATCGCAGGCAAGGGGCTGAGAGCAGCTCTCCTTTCTGCAAAACTCCAGGCATCGCTTCGGGCGCTCGCACCGGAGTTCACGACACTCGGTGAGCTCACGGCAAAACTGAACCAGATCTTCTGCCGTGACAGCCTGCCGAATCTCTTCGCCTCGATCTTCTACCTCGAAATCCAGCCTGACTCAGGTCTTATTCGTGCCGTCAACGCAGGACACCTTCCACCGCTTCTTCTTCGAGGAACGCAAGTTGAGAAATCCGAAAAAGGGGGCGTGGCATTAGGGATCCTGCCTTCTGCCCAGTTCACGGAGCAGCGCTTCGAACTTCAGAAAGACAACGTCTTTCTTGTCTATTCTGATGGCCTCACGGAGGCGCGGAACGAAGAGGGCACCTTCTTCGGAGAGCAGCGTCTTCTGGACTTGGCGTCTCAACTCTCGAGCCTTCCCGTGGAACGCTTTGGAGAGCAACTGGTAGCGGAGATTGATCGCTTTGTCGGAGAAGCGCGAGCGAACGATGACCTTTCCATCGCCATTCTCAGGCGCCTCTAGAACTTTACCCTCAATTTCTGTAAATTAGACGGCACGCTTTTCCAGAACCAAGGAAGTACGTGCCTCTCAACTGTCAAGTTCAACACAACCATTCAGACCAAGGAGGAGCTTCATGGGCAAAGGAGATAAGCGATCTCGGCGCGGCAAAATCTATCGTGGCACCTTCGGCAAAACTCGCCCACGCAGGAAGAAGAAGCTGCATCAACCCCAGAAGCCAAAACCTGCCGAGCAGAAGGAAGTATAGTTCGTTCTCCCCCCTTGCGCCTGCCTGGGGAGTTCTCAATCAGAAGTCCTAACTCACCGCGCGGCAGACGGGGGATCCCGCCGCGAGAGGCACGTTCATCCTTTCTTTGACCAGGAGCACCCATGAGAAAACGACCGCCTGAAGTGGAGCTGCTTCTCCACTTTCTCGATGAGGCGTACGAGAAGAAAGCATGGCACGGCCCAAACTTGCGGGGATCGATACGCGGCCTGAGCCCCAAAGAAGCGGCATGGCGACCATCCCCAAGACGCCACAACATTTGGGAGATCGTCGTGCACTGCGCATACTGGAAATATGCCGTGAGACGGAGAATGCTCGGCGAGAAGCGAGGGTCGTTTCCACTTAAGGGCAGCAACTGGTTTGTCCGGCCGGCAACATTAGCTGAAAAAGCGTGGCGGGAGGACATCAAGCTGCTCGGGACTTGCCATCGAAGCATGCGAGATGCGATCGCGGGCCTGAAGCGATCCGATCTCAAGGTTGTGCCGCCCGGCAGCACGGTGAGCAATGCTCGCATCATCTACGGCATCGCGGCGCACGATCTCTATCACGCAGGTCAGATTCAATTGTTGAAGCGTTTGATGAGGTGACAGTCGCGTCAATGACCTCGCTCCTTCTACTTCGTACGTCCCATGAAACGTTGGGACTCACCTCGCTCAGGCCACAGCCTGGCCCTTTCCCAAGCGGAGAGGGAGCAACGCCATGAGCAAACTCAATTTCGTTATCTTCTTCGCTATTTTCTTCATCCTGTACGGGCTGATCAACTTCTATGTCTTTCTCCGCGGATGGCAGAGCATCCCGCCTGATTCTCCTTTCCGCATGCCGTTCCTGGTGATTTTTTGGATTCTTGCACTTTCCTTCTTCGCGGCCAGATTCCTCGAAAGGGTGGCCATCACTCCGTTTAGCACAGTTCTTGTCTGGGTGGGCAGCTTCTGGTTTGCCGCGTTTGCATATTTCACGCTTGTGGCACTCATCATTGATGTGCTGCGCCTGACCAACTACATCATTCCGTGGTTTCCCTCATTCATCACCCAGAACTATGATCGGACAAGGCAGGTCATCGCCCTGGGCACTGTCGTTGTCGTCGCCATCGCGCTGGTTGCCGGCTACCTGAACGCGCGGGCGCCACGCGTCAGGGTTCTCAACCTCAACATTCCCAAGAGCGTCGAATCTGTCGAGTCGCTCAACCTCGTCGTCGCCTCCGATATCCACCTCGGCACCATCATCGGCGCGAAACGCCTGGATGCAATCGTCGATACGATCAATCGGCTGGATCCCGATCTCGTCCTTCTCCCCGGCGATATCGTCGATGAAGACCTGGGCCCGGTGATCAAACAGAATCTGGGTGAGAAGCTGAAAATGATTCGGTCGAGGATGGGTGTCTTTGCAATTACGGGTAACCACGAGTATATTGGGGGTGCGGAGGAGGCCTGTAAGTATCTTACCGACCACAACATCACCGTCCTGCGGGATTCAACCGTCAGGCTCAACGGTACGCTCTTCATCGTGGGACGAGAGGATCGGAGCATCACGCAGTTCTTGCGCAAAACGCGAAGGCCGTTGAGCGAATTAATGGTTGATGTTGACAAACAGCAGCCGATCATAGTGATGGATCATCAGCCAATCGGTCTCGATGAGGCTGCAGATCAGGGCGCGGATCTGCAGCTTTCAGGTCACACCCATCACGGTCAGATCTGGCCGTTCCACCTCATCACGAAGGCAGTTTATGAAGTCAGCTGGGGTTACAAGAAGAAGGGCCAAACGCATGTATATGTTTCCAGCGGCGTCGGAACGTGGGGGCCTCCTGTGCGACTCGGCAACACCCCGGAAATCATCAACATCAAGCTCAGCTTTGGGAAGAACGGTTCATCCTGATTTTTTTGCCCGAAGGTTATTCATCTGTGGAGCAACCCATGACGGCTGAACGAGATCTCTTCTCAGCAATCCGAGACGGCCACGCCGACAAGGTTCGCGAGCTGGTCTCCGCGCACACCGAACTCATCAACGCGAGAAACGAGGCAGGACTTTCGGCTGTTCTGTTTTCAGTGTATAACGGGAAGAATGAAATCGCGAAGCTCCTTATCGATCGCGGCGCCCGGCTGGATATCTTCGAGGCAGCAGCAACCGGCACGCAGGATCGCGTCGAACAACTATTGCACAACGACCCGAGCTCCCTGAATTCCTTCTCGCCCGATGGCTGGACCCCTCTGCACCTGGCGGTTTTCTTCGGTCGGGTCAACATCGCCCACGTCCTTCTCAGCAAGGGAGCAAACATCAACGCTGTTTCGAAGAATGAACAGCGTGTGACTCCCCTTCACTCCGCACTTGCCAATCCAAACAATGCTGCAGTCGCTCAACTCCTCATCGACTGCGGCGCTGACGTAACCATGAAGCAGTCGTCGGGTTACACACCGCTCCACTACGCCGCAGCAAACGGATTAGAGTCCATCGTCAAGAATCTCGTTGGCCGCGGTGTTGACACCTCCATGAGAGACAATGAACTCAAAACGGCCTATGATCTGGCCGTGGAAAGAGGCTATACAGCGATAGCTGGACTTCTTCAACGTCCCTGATTCATTGTGAATCCCCTTACTCTGAGCGGGTTGTACATCTACCCCATTAAATCCGCGGGTGGAGTCTCGCTGACCACCGGACAGCTTGATGATCGGGGTCTCCAGCACGACCGCCGATGGATGGTGGTGGACGGGCAGAACTCCTTTCTCACTCAGCGCAAGTTTCCGAGGATGGCGCTGATCTCGGTTGAACTTGCACCAGAAAGCCTTGTTGTGCGTGGACCCGCTATGAAGGACCTGGAGGTTCCCTTTCGGCTGAAGAACCCGGAAACACTCCGCGTAAGGGTATGGGACGATGTCGTCGAAGCACACTCTGCAGGAGATGATGCAAGCTCATGGTTTTCTCAGTTTCTCGGTTTCCCCTGCAACCTCGTCTCCATGCCTGAAGGCGCAATCCGCCTCGTCAATCCCAAGTACGGCCAGTCTCAGATGAGCTTCGCGGACTCCTTTCCCTTGCTGCTCATCTCTGAAGCTTCACTCAGCGACCTGAACAGCCGTCTCGACACGCCGGTCCCCATGAATCGCTTTCGGCCAAATCTCGTTGTCCGAGGGTGTTCGCCGTACGAAGAAGACGAATGGCAGGGAATCTGCATAGGCGCGATCGCGATACAGATCGGGAAGCCTTGTTCGCGCTGCACGGTCCCGACTGTCGATCAGAGCACCGGCATCCAGGGAAAAGAGCCGATTCGTACCCTCTCGACCTACCGTTCACGTGATGGCAAGATCTATTTTGGCCAGAATGTCATCCATTTGAGCAAGGGAACCCTCACTGTCGGCGATCACATTGAGATCATCAGTCGGCGCTAGGTTCTCATCCTCCTCGCCCCATTCCTCCTTTTGCACATCGAGGTGTTTTTCAAATTGCTTTCGCACTTGAAAAGGCCAAATTGAGTTTGAGGAAAAAAACCTCTACTGTGAGCAGAGAGCTGCCGAGGGCGCGAACGACAGCCTCCTTGACGTGGAGGGACATTCTGTGTCAGCAGTTCCCTGCTGATACCGACGTGAACGAGAGTGAAAATGCTCTGCGACCAAATTAGACACATCGAGACTATGAATCAGAGGAAAGCCGTACTCCTGCTCTTTGCCCTGGCGCTGCTCGTTGGCTGCTCGACCGGAATAGCACTTCGCTCAGGCGACCGGATCGTCTTCTTCGGCGACTCGATCACCGAATTGGGGGTGCTGCCCAATGGCTACGTAACGCTGATCAAAGCAGAGCTCAGCAACCGCCATCCGGATCTCGGCGTCGAGGTCATCGGTGCAGGGATCAGCGGCGACAAGGTGACCGACCTGTTGAACAGGCTCGGCCGAGACGTACTGGATGAGAAACCCAACGTCGTTGTCATCTACATCGGCATCAACGACGTGTGGCACTGGGCGTTGAAGGATCTCCAGGGGACGCCGAAGGATCGGTACGAAAGCAGCTTGCGGGAGATAATCGCGAGAATTCAGTACGCCGACGCCAGGGTCGTCCTTTGCACTCCAAGTGTTATCGGGGAGAAGTATGATGGAACGAATCCGCAAGACGCGATGCTCGAGGAGTACGCTGCCATCAGCCGGAAGGTCGCAGAGGATCTCGGCATCCGTCTCTGTGAT
>CAZTKU010000160.1:0-6768 GCA_964614245.1 uncultured Ignavibacteriaceae bacterium | reverse complement strand
AGATGTCGAAGAAGTGAAGATTTGTCGAAATAGTTGAAGGAACTCCTGACTCTGTTTCAGCCCCTCCTGTTGTCGTTGAAACAGACTTAGAAGGTCGTTGATACCCGGGGAATGCGTCTCACCGCGCCTAACTAGTTCGTCATACTGTTCCCGAAGAGTACCTTCGTCCAGTGGGGCTTTTTCAGTAGGCATACATTTCGCCGTCTTTGAGTTGGTTGGTAATGGGTACTGAATGGTTCCACTTAATGTAGCGTTTCGCAGGTTGAATTTCCACCGTCAATTCCTTTCGGTCGTTTTCCCCTGCCTTTGAGGCCTTTTTGCGCTCGGCGCCGACTACGTGAGCAATACAGAAGGCCAGAAGGGATATTGCGAAGGCTACGTGGCGCATCCGTTAATCCATCATTGCCAGGTCGCGTGAATGAAGCGCCGCAATTCCTGCGTGCAATTAAACCTTGCTGACACGAGGCAGAAATCTTCGTTGTCCCGAATGACGACAGGATCAGGGGCGAGCCCTGTGCCGTCTGTTTCTCCTTAATCTCCGCGCACGGGGGCGGCGTTCTCCAGGAGCCACCGGAAAAGATTCTCGGCTGCCTTGTCGTTTTCGTACCCCTCCGGCAACCTTCGATGATCCATATACTCGTTGTAGAGCCACGGATCACCGAGGGCGAACACAACTCCCTTACCCAGCCTGGCGAATGCCATGATCGCATCGCCGCGGTCAGAGAAGACAACGGTGGCCGGCTCCTGCACCCTGAGTGTGCTGAGCTCCTTGATGAAGATCTGCTTCACACCCTTGAAGAGAGGATGATCCGGAAACGAATCGAATTTGCCGACGTCATAATCTCTCCCCGTCACTCTGTTTCGGCTGTCTTCGTTGAAGCGGATTCCGAATTGCGCGGCCAGCTCGTTGAAATGCTCGAACTCCGCATTCCCCTTGTCATTCCCCATCAGCAGGAGCACGCCGCCTTGCCGCACCCACGTGACGATGACGTCGATGGCACGCGCATCGATGAAATTCGGATGTTCCGTCTCCAAAGGCGTGTCAGGGTCAACGATGATATAGATGCTCGCTCCGCTCAGGGACTGCATCGTCGGAGCTTCAGGGAGAGTATCGACGGCCGCACCAAGCTTCGAGATGATTCTGCCCAATTGGGAGAACCCGGAGTTTGTCGTATCATCCCAAACGTAATGATACCGAACGGACCTCCCCTCTTTGTCCTTCCTCCATTCGTTATTGTAAAAGCAATCCACAAGAACAATCTTGTCTGCTCCACCAGGCATTCTTCCTTCAACGGGTTCGATGACGGCACCGCTCCGAAACATCAGCGGAGAGACTTGACCCCAAACTCGCTCCGGATTGCCCATGACGGACATGTCTGCCATCGCCCCGTCCCCGATCAAGCATCTCCTCACAAAATCTTCAGTCGAGATACGGGCAACGGGCAGGGTAAAGACAAGAAGAGAGCTCAGCCAAAGGGAGATTTTTCGCGCTTGCATAGTAATCTTTGTGAGAGTGGCAGGAATAGGGAAGGTTTTGGTAACTGGACAACATCTTCAGCGAGGATCTTGCCTGGATTCGGACTCCTGAAGCAAGAGAAGCAAGAGCCGCCGATCGAATGCGTGCCAGCGTGTCAAGTGCATCTGTCGCTGCAAACGAATTCCTAAACCGTTTTCACCGGCGGGGCTACTTCGATGGCCTCAAGTTTCGTTGACTTCCTTCCGACGCAGGTTTCCCGCAGTATCAGTTCCGTTGGGATTTCAACGTTATGCTCTCGAATCTCGTCCGGGTTTCTGATGATCTCCAGAATCATTTGCACTGCCTTCGTTCCCAGCTCCTGAGTTGGCTGGCTGACGCAGCTCAATGACGGGGAGATGAAGCGATTCATATCGCTGTCGCCAAAACAGATTACATCGATATCATCGGGGATGTGGAGGCCGAGGTCTTTGGCAGCTTCGTAGATGCCCAGGGCAACGGGGTACGTTACGGCAAAAAGAAATTCCGGTAAGTTGCCGCTATTGTAGAGGCGCATGAAGCCATTGTATCCGTCGTCTTTCCCAAAACCTCCCAAGGCGATCCACTCTTGCCTGATCGGAATATCGTGCTCTCTCAGCGCCTCCTCGAATCCCAGGAGCCGATTCCTCCCGATATTGATCGTCGGAAGGCCGCCCAGAAATCCTATCTTCCGATAACCCACTTTAATCGCTTGTTCGACTGCACGGAACGCTCCGCCCCTGTCATCCACAAGCACGCTCCCGAACCCGGGCAACGGCGGCTGCAGCATCCTGTCGACAAAGACAACGGGGATACCCATTTTCTTGATCCACTTGAAGATCTCGGGATCTTTCGTCTCCTGCGATATCGAGATAATGATCCCGTCGACCCTCATGGAAACCAGCGTTTGGATGTGCTTCTTTTCCCGCTCGGCATTTTCCTGAGAGACCGTCAGGATGGTCTCATACTTGTGGTCAAAGGCCGTGTTGTATACCGCCTCGATGACCGACCCAAAGAAGAAGTGGGCAATTTTCGGAACAACGACCCCCAGCATGTTGGATCGTCTTGCCGAGAGGTTTCTCGCGATGAAGTTCGGGCTGTAGCCAAGATCGCTCGCAACCTTCCGTATGCGCTTTGCCGTTTTGTCTGAAATGTCGGGGTGACCGCGCAGCGCTTTCGATACCGTTACCCGTGAGACCTTCAACCTCTTGGCGATGTCATCGAGCGTAATATGAGACTTTCGTTTCACGTTCGTGCTCCTTGGCTCAGTTGATCACTTCACGCATTTGGATGTGATATACATCGTGGCATTATTTCCTGTTGACATTACTGTTCTCCAGGCTTCCCGTCTCCAACTCGATGGCAGCCAGAAGAAAGGGAGCGTACCCCTTCATGTCATTCGTTCGTTGAGGTTCGCCGATGTAGTATGCATAGCTTCCATCCCGGTACGGGTTCCCCCCTAAGCCGGAAACCTGGCACGTATGATGGAGGTCAACGAAACCGTCCTTGTCAACCGTGACAAGGTTGTCCACAACTCCCCTGAAGGTTTCCTCCGCAGCCTTCAGGAACCCCTTGTCGAGATACCCCTTGTTCGCGCCCTTCGCATATGCATAGGCGAACATACTCGACGCGGAAGCCTCGAGATAGTTCCCTTCTCTTCCGCCTTGATCCACTACCTGATACCACAGAGCTGTTTTCTTGTCCCGGCATTTCAAGAGCGATGATGACAGGCCCTGGAAAATCGAAACGAGCTCGCCCCTGCGAGGATGGCTCACCGGAATGAAATCGAGAACATCCACCAAGGCCATGGAATACCACCCCATGGCCCTTCCCCAAAAATTCGGCGAGCAACCCGTTTCTGGATTAGCCCAACGCTGCTGCCTGCTCTCATCCCAACCGTGATAGAACAGACCGGTTCTGACATCACGAGTGTGCTTCGCAATGAAGGTGAACTGATTCACGATGTCATCGAACGCGTCCGGTTCGTTGAACAGCAACGCGTACTGCGCATAGAACGGCTCGGCCATGTAGAGCCCGTCCAGCCACATCTGGTATGGGTAGATCTTCTTGTGCCAGAAACCGCCTTCATGCGTTCGCGGCTGGTTCCTTAGTTGCTTGCGGAGTGTGTCGGCCGCGTAACGGTATTTCAGCTCTCCGGTCTCCGTGTAGAGCGCCAAGAGCTGCCTGCCGGTCGCAATGTTGTCGAGATTAAACGTCTCGTACTCGTACGTGCGAATCGACCCGTCCCCGGCGACAAACTGGTCGATGTTCTTCTTGACGTAGGCGAAGTACTTCCGGTCGCCTGTTGCCGCGCCCATGCGCCGCACGGCCTCGAGCATAACCCCTTGCTCGTAAGTCCATCGTCCTCTCCTCGGCTCCTCCGCATAGGAGATCGTGTCGGGATACCTCGCCATGAATGAATTGGCCAGGCGAACGGACCAGGATTTCCCGGAGAGGCTGGAAGGATCCTCCCTGTTGAGCTGCGGCATGCACCCTTGAAGAAGGAACAAGACGAGAACCCCTCTCATGAGAAACACCTTAACGAACGGAGTATGTTGTGCCATCGTCTCCACCTTCAAAATGCAACACCGATGCCAAAGCGATTCACGCCGCCGAAGAGATCGAACCTCGAATATGAATAATCTACTCTGATCCGTTGTCCGACGATCGCCGGGGAGACACCCACGCCGAGCGACCAAGACGCCAGATCCCGGTTTGTCTGATACCCGCATCGCAGCGAAATCATTTCTTCAAACGTGTACACGACCCCGATGTTGGCTCGTTCGGAGTAGTTGTTCTGATGGAGGAAATCCACGCCGACGAGCAGGGAATTGAGGCTCGATGGTTCGTTTGTGATTGCTTCAAGTAAATCGATGGCAAGACCGAGCGAGAAAGTCAGCGGAAGCGTCTCGTCGATCTCCTCGCGTTTGAGATCGGAGGAGAAGTTGCGCATGGTCATGCCGAATCGAAAACTTCTGAAGCCCGTGTGATATTTCACCCCCGCGTCAAACACGAGCTTCTGCGCGTCGTTTTTCCGGATGACGCCCCCCGCCACCAGGTTTTCACCCAGGTGCTGTGCCGCGAGCCGGACGGACCCGCCGATAGAAAAGAGCGGTGTGATGGCCTGCGCATACGAGACGCCAAGCGCATAGGCGCTCAGATTGCTGATCGGTCCGTTATCCTTATACCCTGCCGGATAAAGAGCCTGTTCGCCCGAGCTGAGCAGACTTGTCCCTTGAATCGTCCCGTAATCGACGGTCAGGACGCTCACACCAACCGATCCGTATTTCTCCAGGTTCCAGGCGATGCCGCTGCTGAGGTACCGGATGTCTGCGATCCATTGGGTCATATTCACAAAGACGTCAAACTCGGACTTCGTTTCCACAAGTCCGGCCGGATTGTAAAACATGCTCTCCGACCCGACACCGACGGCGTTGAACGCATCTCCCATTCCGCTCGCAACGGGAGAAGTGCTGACAACGAGGAAATTCATCGTGCTCTGACCGAGCTTGTTCAAGCCCACTTGCCCGAAGAGATCACCTGTGGCCGCGCAGCCGATCAAAAGAGCCATCACGGACTGTCCCACTCTTCTCATGGTGTTGATCTCCCTTGATCGCTCACCGCACGACGATGAACTTCTGATATGCCATCTCGCCGTCCGGCTTTTGAAACACGGCGATGTACACGCCGCTGTTGATCACTTGCTGGCTCGATGTCGTCATATCCCACGTGAACGAACCGGATCGTACAGGACTGTCATGCTCGATTTTCTGAACGAGGTCGCCGTTCTCGGAAAAAATCTTGATCGTGACTCTCGACGGAAGATTGAAGAAGATGATCCCCCGCTGGTCGGTGAACCCGTACGACAAGAGAAGCGGATCGTTGATGTTGTACGGGTTGGGGGCGATTCGGATTTGTGACATGTCTTCCGTCGAATACCGCGGCGGGTTGATCCAGGAGACGTTCGGGAAAAGCAGCCTGCTGCTGCACATTATTTTGCCCCGAGTGGTCGGATCGGCATTGGGGTCACTGGCCGAGATCGCCGCCATGGTCAGAACATAATAGTAGTACTGGCCTCCAAAGAGCACCGTTCGATCTTTGAAGAAATGCTCGGCCGCCTTGTCCGAAGCGCCCGAGGAATAGACTGTTTCGTAGAACGACGTGTCCCTGTTCGAAATACGGCGCATAACGCGATAGCCCGCGAAGTCTGGCATCTGTTCGGCCGCCGGGTTGGACCATTTGATCTCGACGCCGTCACCGTAGCCGGTGATGGTGGCAGAGGTGGGGGGAGGCGGCGCTTGGGGTATTTGATACTTGTGGTCAAAATTCCACTTCGCGCGCCGGGCACTGAGCATGACCGAATCGATCCCCATGCTGATCCAGCGCGCCTTTCGCTTGTCCATCTCTGTTGCTCCGACGGGAAACGCGAAATTCGCTGGAAGCCACCCCGTTTGCGCGTTCGGCATGTTCGGCGGATCTTCCAGCGTCCCGGCCAACCATTTCTCACCGACCTCTTTTGCTGCCTTGAGTCCGATTCCGGCAGCGCCACTGGCGTACACGATACGGATTTTCTTTCCTGGTGCGAACGTATAAGGTCCAAAGCTGCTGTAGCGCTTTGAATTGTTTCCCTGAGACGCACCGCCGGTGTAGTTGTAGAAAATCGGTGTCCCGATATCATCACTGTTTCCCCCATGGCGTGTACCGGGCCACATCGCGCTCAACGGAAAGATGTCCGCGAGCCCCCCGCGAGTTGTCCAGTAATTCTTGTTGCCGTACGGGTCATCAGAGGGATTTGGAAAGCGCGTGCTGTTTCCGATGTAGGTGACCGTCGGCTGGAGGAAATCGTCAATGTCTTGAGAAGAAATGGAGTACGGCTCCTTCGATGCGTGGAGAACGGCGTAGAAGAAAATGTTGGAATTCACGAGTCTTCCGCCCTGTGAGACCACCGGAGTCCCCATGTCGTCTCCCGGACTATTCGGATCGTCGGCATGGTATTCGTAGAAGACCCGCATCGTATCACCCACCCTGCCTCCATAGTAATGCTGCCAAGTGTTCGTGAAGACCGGGCGCTCATTCGTTTGGGGAAGCGGATTGTTGCCGTTTGCATCGTAACGGTTCCCTGCTCCCTGCTGCATCGCAACGTAGAAATCTTTCAGCGTATCGGTGGATCCATTTGTGAATTCGATATCGACAATGATGTAGTTGTCGTTGTAGTTCTGGCTCCACACCATGATCTTCCGTCTGTACTCAACTCCCAAGATGCTCCTGTTGGTCAC
>CAZTKU010000159.1:0-6811 GCA_964614245.1 uncultured Ignavibacteriaceae bacterium | reverse complement strand
CCAGGCGGAGTTCGCGCCCCTGCTCGTCCCGAATTGTGATGAGTTTGATCCAACCGTAGGGAATTTCGGCGTGCTGGAGCGACTGTTTTCCAAGGCTGGGCGAGCGATAGAGAAGGTCGCCATTGCGGTCAAGGATCTGAATGTACTGACGCCGCGGACTCAAGATCGTATGTTGGTAGATCTGATTCCAGATCTCGTCGACGGCGGCTGCTTCTGCCTCTTCCAGCTCCGTCTCAGCCTGCGGCTGCGCCTCTTTTTTGAGCCGCTGCAGCTCCAGGCGAGCGGATCGTTTCAAACGGACCTTCTTTGCCTTCGGTTCGATAAACTCATTGACCCACTTCACCTCGTTCTGCAGGGAGAGATCCAGGTTCTCGGTGAGGGTCGCGCGTGTGAAGAAGTACGCGGTTCCGCCGACCGCCAGCAAGGCGACCCCCAGCACCGCGGTATACCAAAGCGTCAGTTTCGTCCGGATGGAGTGAAACAGGGTCATTTCTTGCTCTTGCGCAGTTCCTTATCCGATAGGTAGTATCCTTTGCCGCGCTCGGTGTGGAGAAGCTTTTTGTCGAAGCCCTGATCGATCTTCTTCCGGAGATGGTTGATGTAGACATCGACAATGTTCGTGCCTGGATCGAAATCGAATCCCCAGACTTCCTTGGCAAGCTGCTGACGGGAGACGAGCTTGCGCAGGTTTCGCATGAGATACGCCAGGAGCGCGTATTCGCGCGTCGTCAGCTCGATCGGTGTGCCGGACCGCGTGGCTTTTCTCGTGATCGTGTTGAGCTGCAGATCGTCAACCTTCAGGGCCGTCTGACTTTGCCGCTCTCGACGAAGGAGTGAGCGAATGCGTGCAAGGAGTTCGTTGAAGGCAAAAGGCTTCGCGAGATAGTCGTCTGCGCCCAAATCGAGCCCCTGAACGATGTCTTCGGTCGCGCTGCGCGCTGTCAGCATCAGCACCGGGGTTTTCACGCCCTCCTCACGCAGGCATTGCAGAACCTCAAAGCCATTCTTCTTGGGAAGAAGAATGTCGAGAAGGATGAGGTCGTATTCTCCTGAACGCGCTTTCTTCTCCCCCGCACGACCATCCGAGGCTATAACAACTTCATACCCCTCGGCTGCAAGTCCTTCCTGAATGAAGCGAGCGACTTTTGCTTCATCTTCAACGAGAAGTATGCGCATGTGGAGCTAGACCAACGCTGGACGAACGGTTATTTGATGTGCCGGGAGAGGGTACGATTACCACGTCGGCGGCGGCGGCACGTGGAGATGCCAACCTCAAGGTAGGAGTTTATCGAAACAGTTACAAATCGTCGAGCAATGGCCGATCCCAAGCTATGCAGTTGCAGTCCTCTGATTTGAAACTCACCCTTTTTTCCGTATATTTTTGGCAGTTACAAGGAAACTATCCCGTGATTTCTTCTGTGGGAGCGAGCGACATCGAGACAAACACCGTCCCTTCGGACCACGCTGTGAGGATTCGAGACATCCTCGATGCTCGAAAGGTTGTCCAACGCCATCTCAATCGTACACCGCTTTATTTTTACGCCGGGCTCTCGGAGTTGCTCGGATGCCAGGCGTATGTGAAGCACGAAAACCACCAGCCCATTGGCGCCTTCAAGGTCAGGGGTGGGCTCAATCTCGTTTCGAGACTGAGTGAAGATGAACGGAAGCGAGGCGTCATGACCGCCTCGACAGGTAATCACGGCCAGTCTGTTGCGTACGCTGCCCACACGTTCGGCGTGAAGGCGGTTGTCGTCGTCCCGCATGGCAACAATCCCGATAAGGTGAAAGCGATACAACGACTCGGCGCTGAAGTGGTCTTTGCGGGCAAGGACTTCGATGAGGCTCGTGAATACGTCGAGCGTGTGAGCAGGGAGAAGGGGTACAGGTATATCCACTCGGCAAACGAGCCTTTTCTCATTGCCGGAGTCGGCACGATCGGTCTGGAGATTCTGGAGGATCTTCCCGATGTGGATGTTATCCTCGTGCCTGTCGGAGGGGGGAGCGGAGCTTCCGGGATATCGACCGCGGTCAAATCGATCAACCCCGCTATCCAAATCATTGGGGTTCAATCAACCGAGGCGCCGGCGGCATACCTCTCATGGCGGGAAGGCAAACCCGTTGCATCGGAAGTCATGCGGACATTTGCCGAAGGTCTGGCAACGAGGGTAGGATTTGCGATGACCGTGGAGATCATGAAGCGCAATCTCTCTGATTTCATTCTGGTTTCGGACGACGAAATCCGTCAGGCGATGCGGCTGCTCCTGGAACACACGCACAATGTTGCCGAGGGGGCCGGGGCGGCCTCACTTGCCGGTGCAATGAAGATCAAGGATCGCCTCGCAGGAAAGCGTGTGGCGATGATTCTTACTGGCGGAAACGTCACGATGGACACACTGCGACAACTCCTTTCGATGTCGTGAGAGGTCGCTGTTCCTCCCGCAACTCTGACTTTTTAAAGCATATGAACAAGACACTGATGATCGTTCTCTCTGCCGTTCTGCTCTCAGGCTGTGTGCAGACTTTAGCCATCCGCACGATGGGTGGCATCATGAACTACGGGCTTGAAGCGTTCAACGAAGAGGGAGATCTTCGGTTGGCCGAGGAGTCTCTCGGTTCCAACCTCAAGCTCGTGGAAGCGCTCATCAAAGGGGAGCCTGAGAACAAGGAATTGCTCCTGATGGCATCGCAGGGGTACAATGCCTACGCGCTGGCGTTTGCTGAGGATGACAGTGTGGAGCGAGCGCGGCTTTTCTACCTGCGAGGGCGTGACTATGGAAAGAGGATTCTAGTCCAGAACCCCGCTATGAAGGAGGCTTTCGACAAGGACTTCGATGCCTTCCGCGCTGCATTGGGGACATTCTCAGCGGAGGACGTTCCGGCGGTGTTCTGGACCGCGTTCGGGTGGGGAAGCTACATCAACATCACCCGAGCCGATGTCGGAGCGGTCGCAGATCTTCCCAAGGTCATTGCCATGATGGATTTTGTTCGACAGAACAACCCTTCCTACTACTTTGGCGGATCGTATCTGTTCCTGGGAAGCATCGAGGGGAGCACGCCGATGGCGATGGGCGGAAAGCCCGAGAAATCGAAAGAATACTTCGAACGCGCCCTCGGCGTGAACGGCGGAAGGTTCCTTATGACGTACATCTACTATGCAAAGACCTATGCCGTTCAACAGCAGGATCAGGAGCTTTTCGAGTCCCTTCTGAAGAACGTTGATGATGCTTCGCTCGACATCTTGCCGGAAGCTCGCCTTCCGAATGCCGTCGCCAAGAAGAAAGCGAAGCTCCTGCATGAACGCCTCAACGAGCTTTTCTAGATTCCGCTCAAGCCCAAGGAGTACCGGTGAAAAGACTACACTCGATCCTCGCATTTCTTGTTCTTGCATCACTCACAGTCTCTGCGCAACAGTACAGCATCAAGTTTGCGACCATTGCCCCCGATGGGACCACATGGATGAATGTGATGAAGGAGTATGACGCCGCTGTTCGTAAGGAGAGCGGTGGACGCCTGGGGTTCAAGATCTATGCGGGAGGTGTGCAGGGGGATGAAAAAAGTGTCCTGCGAAAGATACGCGTCGGACAGCTCCACAGCGGTGGGTTTACAGGGGTCGGGATTGGAGAGATTGCACCGAAGGTTCGTATTCTTGATTCCCCGTTCCTCGTGCGTAGCGAGGGAGAGATCGATAAGCTCTATCAAGAGTTCGGAAAGGAGTTTGAGCAGGCTTTCGAGGAGGGAGGCTACGTGCTGCTTGGATGGGCAGAGGTAGGATTTGTCCATGTGTTCACGTCTGCCCCAATCCGCAGAAGTGAGGATCTGAGGGGCATCAAAATGTGGACGTGGGAAGGAGACCCGATCGCGGAAACAGCGTTCCGCGCACTCGGCATCAATCCGATCCCATTGTCATTCGTTGATGTGATGACTTCGCTCCAAACCGGTTTGATCGATGCGTTCTACACAACGCCGTATGCCGCGATCGCGCTGCAATGGTATGCCCGGGTGAAATATATGGTTGATGCTCCGCTGGCAGATGCCGCCGGTGCTGTTCTGATCTCAAAAAAATTTTACGACCAACTTCCGAAGGACCTGCAGGAGATCCTTCTGCGGAACGGACGTCTCTATATCTCAAAGCTTACTCAGGCAAGCCGTAAGGAAAACAAGGAAGCATTCAATGAGCTGAAGAAGAGAGGCATCACAATCCTAACTGCCAACGAGAAGGACCTGCAGGAGTACATCGAAGTGGGGAACCGCTCACGTCGCATGCTCATCGGTAAACTCTATTCGGAGGAACTCCTCGACAGGATAGAGAAAGCGGTTGCTGATTATCGGAGATCTCATCGCGGGTCAAGATGAAGACTCTCAAAAGCATCGACAAAGCCCTGACGCGAGCAGAAGGTTTCATTCTGATCGCACTGCTCTCCGTGATGGTCGTCATGGCTTTTCTGCAGGTAGTGCTGCGAAACCTGTTTTCGGCTGGGATCTTCTGGGCTGACATTCTGCTGAGACATATACTCCTCTGGCTTGGATTCCTCGGTGCGGCCATCGCGACAAGCGAAAACCGGCATATCAACATTGACGCACTGCGTCGTTTTCTCTCTCCTCGTGTGCGATCCGCCGTTGAAGCTGTCACCGATTTGTTTGCTGCGTCAATCTGTTTCCTGCTTGCCCGCGCCTCATGGACATTCGTGCTTGGTGAAATCGCCGACAAACGGACGGTGTTTGGGGAAATCCCTTCGTGGTACGCCGAGATTATCATCCCTGTCGGCTTCGGGCTGCTGGTCGTGCACTTTGTGATCCGGGCACTTCTGCACGCAAGAGCTCTTGTCAAGCAGGAAGGTGTTGAATGAACACCTGGTTGTTTGTCATCATCGTCCTGCTGCTCGCCTTCTTTGGTGCGCCGCTCTTCACGATCATAGGTGCACTTGGGTTGTATGCCTTCACTTCGGCCGATATTGATACCTCAGCACTGATTATCGACCTCTACAGGATCGCCGACACACCCACGCTTATTGCCGTCCCGTTGTTCACGTTTGCCGGCTACCTCCTCGCCGAAAGCAAAGCGCCGAAACGCCTGGTCGACCTTGCGCAGGCCATGTTCGGATGGATGCCGGCAGGGCTCGCCATCGTGGCGCTTGTCACGTGCGCGTTGTTCACGGCATTTACGGGAGCGTCCGGTGTGACGATCGTCGCGCTCGGCGGCCTGCTCTATCCGATCCTTCTGAAGGAGAAATATCCCGAGCAGTTCTCCCTTGGGCTCGTGACTGCTTCCGGAAGCATCGGTTTGCTGTTTCCACCCAGCCTGCCGATCATCCTGTACGGTTTCGTTGCTAAGGTCAGTATCGATCAGCTGTTTGTAGCGGGGCTGATCCCGGGCATTCTGCTGATCGCGTTGCTCTCCGCGTATAGCCTTCGTGTGAGTGTGAAATCGCATGTGCCCAAGACCCCCTTTTCGTGGCGCAACGTCCTGACGGCGATGAAAGCCGCGGCGTGGGAGATTCCTCTTCCGTTTATTGTCATTGGCGGCATTTATGGTGGTGTGTTCACGGCGACGGAAGCAGCGGCTGTCACCGCTTTCTATGCTTTTGTGGTTGAGGTGTTCATCTACCGTGATCTGCATCTCGTCCGCGATGTGCCTCGCGTCATGAAGCGCAGTATGGTGCTTGTGGGTGCTATTCTGATGATCCTTGGCTCCGCCCTGGGACTCATGAACTACCTGATTGACCAACAAGTGCCGCAGAGGCTGTTCGAGGCTGTTCAACAGCACATTTCGAGCCGGGTCATGTTTTTATTGATCCTGAATGGCATCCTGATCATCATCGGGATGATGATGGAGATTTTTTCTGCAATCGTCGCCGTCCCGCTCATCCTGCCGATTGCACAGAAGTTCAACATCGATCCGGTCCATCTGGGTATCATTTTCCTGACCAATCTGGAACTCGGTTATCTCATGCCCCCCATGGGATTGAACCTGTTCCTCTCCAGCCTCCGCTTTGAGAAATCGATCTTTCATCTCTCCAAGGCCGTCATCGGGTTCATTTTACTCGAGGCAGTCGCACTGCTGATCATCACATACGTGCCTGACCTAAGCCTCTGGCTCGTGAGGGTTTTGGGAACCCAGTAGAAAGAGAAATCGTTCACAACCTGTGATCCGCCAACCATTCGCTCACGCTGAAAGGAGAACAGAACAATGCTTCCCAAGAAACTACAGGACGCAATGAACCAGCAAATCAAGAACGAGTTTTACTCGTCCTACCTCTATCTGGCAATGGCCGCTCACTTTGAATCGGTGAGTTTGCCCGGATTCGCCCATTGGATGAAAATGCAGAGCGATGAAGAGGCTGAGCACGGGATGAAGTTTTTCGGATTCATCAACGAGCGAGGGGGGCGGGTGTCACTCGAAGCGATCGACAAGCCGCCTGCAGACTTCAAGACGCCGCTCGACATCATGAAAAAGGTTCTCGAGCACGAAAAGAAAGTGACCGGGATGATCAACGCACTGTATGAACTTGCTGTGAAGGAAAAGGACTATCCGTCGCAGGTGATGCTCCAGTGGTTCATTACCGAGCAGGTCGAAGAGGAAAAGAATGCCTTTGATATTATAGAGCTGCTGAAGAACCTCGGCGACACTCCTGCCGGCTTAATCATGCTCGACCAGAAGGTCGGCGGGCGAAAAAAAGACTAGAAGTCATCTCAAGAAAGGAAAGTCATTCCGTCGGATTTCAAGACGCCTGCCCGCCTTACAGGACGATTGAGGCAGGCGGGGAATCCAGAACAAAGCCATGTCTGGATGCCCCGCCAGAACGCGTGGCGG
>CAZTKU010000158.1:0-6836 GCA_964614245.1 uncultured Ignavibacteriaceae bacterium | reverse complement strand
TCAAGCTTACTGAGCGGTCCTGCGGCGGGGACCGTCCCACCAAAATTCTTATGCGTGAACGCTACCGTCCGGTTGACGAAGTTCCCGAGGATGTCTGCGAGTTCATTGTTCGTGCGAGCTTGAAAGTCCTTGAGATAAAAATCGCTATCCCGCGATTCCGGCAAGTTAATGGCCAATGCATACCTCAGGGTGTCGGCTGGGAAGAATCTCAAAAAGTCTTGCAGATCAATCCCCCACCCGCGACTCTTCGAAAACTTCTGCCCTTCGAAATTGAGAAACTCATTCGCGGGCACATTCTCCGGCAGGACATACTGCTCTTTTCCCCCATCGTTCCACGCCATCAGCATCGCAGGGAAAACGATACAATGGAACACTACATTGTCCTTACCGATGAACGCCACATATTTCGTGTCGTCGCTCTGCCAGTACCGCTTCCAGCGATCTGGATCCCCCATCCGGGATGCCCATTCCTTTGTCGAAGAAATGTAGCCGAGGACTGCATCGAACCACACGTACAGCACTTTCGATTCATAACCAGGCACGGGGACAGGCACCCCCCAGCTGAGGTCTCTCGTCACGGCGCGATCCTGAAGCCCATCCTTGAACCAGCTGTCGCAGTAACGCAGAACGTTTTCCTTCCATCCATCCCGCTTCGACCGCTCGCTGATGTACTCCTGAAGCCGGCTCTGGTAGCTCCCCAGGGGGAAGTACCAGTGAGTCGTTGAGCGAACAATGGGCGAGTTGCCGCAGATCTTGCATTTGGGTTCGATGAGGTCCACCTGGTTCAACCATGTCCCACAATTCTCACATTGATCGCCCCGGGCTTGCGTAAATTTGCAGCTCGGACAGGTTCCTTCGACGTATCGATCGGCGAGGAACATCTTGTCGGTCTCGCAATAGAGCTGTTGTTCTTGCTTCTCGCGTAGGATGCCTCGCTTGTGCAGTTCGACGAAGAATTCCTGGGCGGTCTTGTGGTGCAGAGGAAGTGACGTTCGCGAGTAGTTGTCAAAACTCATTCCAAACTTTTGAAACGCGGACACGTTCAACGCGTGGTAACGGTCGACAAGAGTTTGGGGAGTGGTCTTCTCCTTCTCTGCTGTGACGGTAATCGGAACACCGTGCTCGTCCGAGCCACAAATGAAGAGCACGTCGCGCCTCTTTGCCCGTTGGTAGCGGACATAAATATCCGCAGGGAGGTACGCTCCGGCAAGATGACCGAGATGAATCACGCCGTTCGCGTACGGCAGTGCGGCTGTCACAAGTGTCTTCTGAAATGCCGACTTCACAGTATCGAACTATGGTGGAGAAGAAAGAGAACGGTTCAGATCAATCGCAAGCGATGTTAGAATCAAAGGAAGGTAGACATTTTTGCCTACAAGAGCAATGCTCTGCTCGACGCTTTCCAGAGCTGTGAGGAGATCAGCGCGGGGAAATTTCTGATTGAAGCTCTTCAACTCTTTGGTGTGATCGACATTGAGCAATCCTTCCTCACCATGTTCGCGCAGCACCAGCGCGTCGCGCAACCACACCTGCAGAAGTTTCAGCCAACGCTCGACAGCAGACCGGTCGCCTGAAGTTCCGATGCGTTCGATGTCCCTCGCGAGTGGAATCTTCTGAGAGCCGAGAACAAACCGCAGGAACTGAATCGCTTCCTGTCGTTGAGCAACGATGTCAACGGAGAGCAATTCCAGCGCACTGGAATAGCTCCCCCGGGCAAGCCGCGCGACCAGGGCAGCCTGCTCTGCTTCGACATGTTGCCGGGTCGTCAGCGCTTCGCGAATTTCAAGCTCAGTCAAGGGATCGAATTGGATGAGCTGGCATCTCGAGATGATGGTCTCCAGAAGCCGTTCTTTCTGCGAAGCCGTAAGGATGAAGACAGAATCCGAAGACGGCTCCTCAAGCGTCTTGAGCAAAGAGTTGCTCGCCTCGGCGTTCATCGTCTCGGCGTTCGAGATCAGGAACACCTTCTTGCCCCCTTCAAATGCCGACATCGCGGCATCCCGTCTGAGATCGCGAACACTGTTGATCTTGATGTAGTTGGCTCTCGGAACTGCAATCCGATGATACGGATTCTCTGCTTTGAAACGGAGCTGCTCCTGAACCGCAACAATTTGCTCCTGTGACAGGACCTCGATGGGATCGTCCCCCGATTTTTCACTCTTGCCGACGGGGAGAGGAAATATCAGTTTGAGATTAGGATGCTGAAGGGTTTCGATCTTCTTGCAGCTCGCACACTGTCCACAAGAGTCCACGGGATTGACAGCGCAGTTAAGCGCGCGTGCGAACGCAATCGCGGCAGCATCCTTGCCGATACCTTCTCCCCCGAAGAACAGATACGCGTGTGCGACCCTCTTGTGCGCGAGCGTTCGTCGCAGAAGATCTTTCACGCGCTGTTGCCCGATAACTCGGTTCCATCCCATAGGTGCCCTAAAAGGCGTGGCCGATACCGAAGTGCAAAACGAGATCCGAGACTGTCTCCCGAAAGAACTTCTTCCGCGTTATCCATTGTCTTTCCGGGGGGGCAGCAGGGTCATAGACGCGGAATCCAAAGTCGATGCGAATCGGTCCCGCCACCGTCGCGTACCGAAGCCCAAGGCCCGATGCCATCGCGAAATCGCTCGCCCTGACCTTGCTCAAATCTGTCCAGACGTTCCCGATGTCGTAGAACAGCACCAGCGAAAACTTGTTGAATTCGATGAACCAGAGACGTCCGGCCTCTTTCAGCAGGTTCCATCGCGCCTCCAGACTTCCCTCAAAGAGTGCGTTCCCTCCTTCATCCGACAGCTTGAAAGCGCCCAAGCCGCGGGCTTTCCATCCGCGAATACTGCCGCTGCCGCCAGCAAAGAATCTTCGGTTGATCGGCACAGGCGCCGGCGAGCGGCCATACAACTCGGAAAATCCCCCGGAGAGTCGCAACGCCCAGATGAGGGCGTTCTTGCCGGAAGGATCCCAATACCAAACGCCACGGCCGGCGATCTTGATGTACTTCGAATACGGTAGATCAAAACCCAGGCGACCCCCGAAAGCCGACGGAATGAGTCCAGCCTCCTCGATAGTTCCGGAGTGGAAGAATCCGGCGGAAGGATAGAACAAGTCGTTTCTCTTGTCACGCTGAATCGTGAACGACAGGATCGAGTTGAACTGAGGGCGGCGGTCAATGCTCAAAGAGTCAAAGTAGATTGCCCCGATCCTCGGATTGATCGGTTCGTAGCCGATGCGCTCCAAACTCCAGTCGAGAAAAGCAGTCGTATAGCGCGCAGTCTGAGAGGCAATGGTGAATCGACCACGGATCATGGGATTGAAATAGTACTGATGACGCTTCTCAACCAGGAACGATATCGAAGGCGAGAAGCTGGTTTTGTTGTTGAAAAAGTACGGTTGCGTGAGCTGCAACGTGAGTTCGGCATTCCCGATGATGCTGCTGTCCCGCAGTCCAGTCTGGTCGAACACTCGTGAAAATTCGATATCCTGGATCGACTGAAGCTGAAACTTGAAACGGGTCAGAAAATTCCGTGCGCCGCCAAAAAAATTTCGATTGTTGTAGCCTATACCGACCAGCACGTTGAATGCGTTATTCTCGTCATTCATCCCGATCTCCGGTACGAGCTCATGGAAAGGACGGGGACGGACGAAAACGTGCATCGGTATCTCCAAGGTACTGTCCGATTTCAAGCTGACCAGCGGCTCGATCCTCGAAGTCTCGAAGACACCCAGTCGGTTCAGATTCCGTTCACTCTCGATGCGGCGCGCTTCGCTGTAGAAATCACTTCGCTGGAAGTCCAGCTGCTGGTGAATGACGGGCTCCTCCACTCGCTCCTTGACAGTGGAGTCCTGCTCCACGACAATTTCTCCGAATGTGTATCGCCTGCCTTTGCTGAAACCGAAGATCACTTTGATATTGTTTGTCGACGCGTAGCGATGAGCAGCCACACTATCGACGTGCACATCGGCGAAGCCATTATTGAAGAACGCATTGACAATGCGAGCCCGCTCATTCACCACACGTTCTCCGATGAACGGATCACCGACCTTGATGAGGGGGTTGATCTCGATCTCTTCGAGAAGCCCCGCCGGGAGATGTTCAAAGCCAACGAATTGTATCGTGTCGATGTGGGAACGCGGACCCTCATTAATCCGGAAGGTAAGCCCGACTGTCCTGCGCTCGAGGTCGACGTTGAGCAGCGTGTCAATACTCGACTCGAAGAATCCTTGATCCTGGTAAAATGTTCGAAGCCGATGGTAGTCCTGCTCAAGCAGAAATGGATCGAAATACTCGGGTTTATCTCCGAGCTTCTCACTGATCTTGTAGAGAAACTGCCAGAGGGCAGAAGGCGTTTCACGGGTCTGGATGACGCTCAACAGGAGGTCATCACGAAGGGTCGCATTTCCCTCAAACCGAATCGTCCTTACCTCAAGCTCACGCCAGCTCTGCTGAGCCTTCGAGACGGACATCCACGCGCCTATGAGAAGAAGGAATACGAAAAAGCGGAAAACCATGCGAAGTCCAAAAAAAAACCCAGCCTGGAATTGCTGGGTTCAACTCTTTGCCGTTCACTCATCGGAAAGGATGGTAGCAATCCCTCTCACATAAGTCACGGTCTCTCGCTAGTACTCTTTGTCATCTTCAAAAAAGAAATCCTCGTCAGTCGGATAGTCGGGCCAGATCTCCTCCATACTCTCGTACGGCTCATCGCTATCCTCCAGCTCTTCGAGATTTTGAATGACCTCGAGTGGTGCACCCGTTCTGACTGCGTAATCAATCAATTCTTCCTTTGTAGCAGGCCACGGTGCGTCATCCAGGTACGAGGCCAGCTCAAGCGTCCAAATCATCTTCTCCAGATACCTCCGAAAAGCAGGATGGAATACTCGCTCGAAACGATCTAGTCGAGTCTCGCCAGCTGATCTTTGATCGTTTGATAGTCGACATCGTCGAAGAAAAAGTCCACGGGATTCTGCAGGACACCGCGGAGCCGGACTTCATAATGGAGGTGCGGTCCCGTGGCAATGCCGGTACGACCGGAGAGCGCAATCGCATCGCCGCGCTTGACGTGCTGCCCGGTTCGAACAAGAACTTTGCTCAGGTGTGCATAGATCGTCGTATAACCGAATCCGTGGTTCAGAACCACCATGATGCCGTATCCGGCCTCCGTGCGGCCTGCACTTTGGACGGTCGCATCGCCCGTTGCGCAGACTGGCGTGCCGGTGTCGTTCGCTATGTCTATGCCCTCATGGAGTTTCTGCACGCCGAACACCGGATGGAGCCGCATGCCATAGCCGTGCATCGAGTAGAATCCTGACATCGGCTTGATGGCAGGGATACACGGGTACATGTCCCTGTTCCGTTCGTACTTCTCCATGGTTTCTTTGTAACCTACCTGCTGTAACTGAAGCTCGCGTTCCGCTTTGAGGAGGGAAAGCCTCATGTCGTTCAGCATGCCGTTCACGTTTCCTGAGACACCATACTCCATCCGCTCGTCAGTTCCTCCGAATCCCGCCTCCCGCGTGTCTGAGTCAATTTTTGGCAGATCGACTAACAAGCGCAATTCATTCCCCTGCTCGCTCAATGCAAGGAGCCTTCGGTGAAGGAGCTGGATCCGACCCGCGGTGTTCCTGAGCTGTTCCTTCAGCACGGCGTTCTCAGTGATGAGGACTTTGTTTCTATGAATACCCAAGCCCGCGATGTCTCCCAGCGACTGATTCACTTCAAAAGCGACGGCGAGCACCACCATGCCGAGGAGACCCGCAACGACTGCGAACCTGGTCTTGAACCATTTCGCCTCGACGAAATTCAGAGTTCGCGCGGAGAAGTAGTATAGTCTAAGTTTGCCCATTCATTCCCTCGGATTCGCTGCGCCGCCAACGTACACGATCACAGGTTCTCTGTGCCGCAATTCGGGGTCTCTCGAAAAAGCTGCCCGAAAATAGGAAATATTTGAGGTTTTGTCAAGCAATTCGTCCCGCGTTATTCAAAATCATGTTCGAAATAGTCGATTGCTCGTTTGTCCTTCGATTTATCGGCAATTGCTGCGTCCAATCGCTTGGAAAACTCCCTCGGTGCATCATATCCATAGTGTTTGAGCAGGTAATCGAGTGCGATGACTTCGACGATAACCGTGATGTTCTTGCCCGGGAAGATCGGAAGCTGAACGTGAGGAATTTCTACGCCAAGAATGGAGGTGTTCGCGTGATCAAGCCCTGTGCGAGTGTACTCCACATCCTGACGCCAATCCTGGAGCTCGACAAGCACTTCGATACGCTTCTGAAACCTGATCGAACGAATTCCGAAGACGGAGCGAACATCGATCAATCCAAGGCCTCGGATCTCCATGAAGTGCTTGACCATGTCGGTGCCGGCGCCCATCAGTATTCCCTCTCCCTTCCGTGTAATAGTAATAACATCATCGGCAACAAGTCTGTGACCCCGCTCAACAAGGTCCAGCGCGACCTCGCTCTTCCCGATCCCCGATCGCCCCATTATCACAACTCCTATTCCATACACGTCGATAAATGAGCCATGGACAACCGATTGCGGCGAGAATTGGTCGTCAAGGAAATCACCCACAAAATAGACGAGTTGTGTCGTCTCCAAGGGAGTCCGGAAGACAGAAACGTGGCGTTCCGTCGCTATTCGAACGAGCTCTTCGTCAATTTGATTCTCATTGGTGACAATAACGCATGGAAGATCGAACTGGAAAATCGTCTCGAAAGCTTTGACGCGTTCCGCCAGACTCAGGTGTTTCAAGTAGCGGACCTCGGTGTTGCCGACCACCTGAACGCGATCATAGGTAAACAGCTCGACGTATCCAGCAAGGGCCAGTCCTGGTCGGTGTATGTTC
>CAZTKU010000157.1:0-6908 GCA_964614245.1 uncultured Ignavibacteriaceae bacterium | reverse complement strand
TGATACCGGAATTGGTGAATGCCGCTTGCCGAAAACATGGCGCGTCTTGTACAAGGATGGAAACCAATGGAAACCGGTCGACAATGCTGTCCCGTATCAGGTTGAAAAGGATCGATACAATGTCGTCAGCTTCAAGCCTGTGAATACGAGTGGCTTGAGACTTGAAATCGAATTGGTTCCGGACTACTCTGCTGGAATGTACGAGTGGAAAGTGGAATAGCAGCAGTCCGATGATATCTCAATCCTGAAAAGACCCGTTCAAGCTGGTCCGACCATAAAATTGTTGCGATTTTTCCTTCGCGCAGGAGAATCAACCATGAAAAACAGAACGATGACGCTGTTCATTTGCCTGGTGTTCGGGTGGATGGTTTGTGGAGTTGCGCAAGAAGACAAGATCAATCCGACCTCCAAGGCACGTATCAAGATCGATCTTGAGAGAAGGATCGGCGAGATCGATCGGAAGATCTATGGTAATTTCATCGAGCATCTCGGCCGGTGCATCTATGGCGGAATCTACGATCCCGGATCACCACTGGCTGACAAGGACGGATTCCGCAGCGATGTTATGGAAGCATCCAAAGCTCTGAATGTCTCCATCCTTCGCTGGCCGGGCGGCAACTTTGCTTCTGGCTATCACTGGGAAGATGGCATCGGTCCAAAAGAGCGGCGTCCAAAACGCATTGACCTTGCCTGGGGTGCCATCGAAAGCAATCAAATCGGCACGGATGAGTTCATCAAGTTTTGTCGAAAGATTGGAACGGAACCGTACATCTGTGTCAATCTGGGAACAGGTTCCTGGGATGAAGCCAGGAACTGGGTTGAGTACTGTAATCGGAAATCCGGGACATACTATTCCGATCTGCGCATCAAGAACGGCAATCCCGAGCCTTTCAATGTCACGTACTGGGCATTAGGGAATGAGATGGATGGCGATTGGCAGATGGGTCATAGAAATGCGGACGATTACGGGAAGTATGCCCTTGAGGCATCAAAGCTTATGAAATGGATTGATCCGGATATCAAGCTTGTGGCCAGTGGTTCAAGCTACTTCAGTGGTGGCTGGGTAGACTGGAATCGCACCGTGTTGAACCATTTGAAGGATCATATCGATTATATCGCACTGCATACCTATTTAGGGGATCGCACAAACAACTACTACGAGTTTCTTGCTTCGACGATTGATGTTGAAAAGCGCATTAACATCGTCGAAGGATTGATCAAAGAGACGTTGTCAAAGTCTCGACGGACCACACCCATTCATATTGCGTTTGATGAGTGGAATGTTTGGTATCGGGCCTGGAACGAACAGAAGCTCGAGGAAACCTATGATCTGCAGGATGTTCTTGTCGATGCACAGTTTCTCAACTGCTTTGTCAGGAACGCACACATCGTGAAGATCGCCAACATGGCGCAGCTCGTGAATGTCATTGCACCGATGAAGGTGGACAATGGCAAACTCTGGCTGCAGACGATCTACTATCCCTTACAACTTTTTGCCGGCAATTGTTTCGGCACTTCGTTGGAGACATTTGTTGCTTGTGATACTTATGATGCCGGTAAGTTCAAGAAAGTCCCGTATCTCGATGTTTCCTCGGCATATGACGAGAAGACTAGTACCGTTGTCATCAATGTGGTCAATCGACATCGTGAACAGTCCATAGAGACAGAGATCATCAACCAAAGCGGGCAGTTTGCCAGGGACGCCGTGGCTTATGAGGTGAATGCATCTGATCCGAAGGCGCAAAATGGCCCCACGAATCAAAGCGTCAAAACCGTTCAGAGGGATTTCAATACAGGAGGTGGACGGCGATTCGTGTACAGTTTTCCTCCACATTCGTTCACGTTGATCAAGGCGAAAGTGCAGGAGTGATGCGTCACTTCGATCAATGCGCCGCGCATCCGCAATTGCGTTCTAGGATATCTTCGAGGTTGCGAAAAGAGGGCGGGGGGGGTGCATAGTCAATGCAAAGGAGAGACATCATGAGACGCCGCTTTCTTCTCTGGGGATTTGCTCTAGTTTCGATCCTTCTTATTCTGCCGGCACTAGTCCTCGCTCAAGGGACATTGGCCGATTATCAACGGGCTGACAGCCTCCGCCACAGAATCCAGGGGCTTGCAGTAAATCTCCCGGGAAGAGTCACGTGGGTCGACACGACCAGCCGGTTCTGGTACAGGAAATCGGTCAAAGGCGGCAACGAATTCGTGCTCGTTGATGCGGCAACGCTTGCTAAGAAACCTGCATTTGACCATCAGAGACTCGCCGATTCTCTCTCGGCCGCCACGGGCGAGAAACACGCAGCCCTCAATCTCCCCTTTACGGCAATCATTTTTGTCGACAACGAACGGGCAATCGAGTTCGAGGTTGGCGACTCAAGATGGAAATGCAGTCTGTCTGACTACAGATGCAAGAAGCTGGGCCCGATCGAGCGCAGGGTTCGCCCGATGCAGCCATTGTCCGGGGTATCACTACCCCAGCCTCAGGAACCAAAAGCTTCACCCGATGGGAAATGGGAAGCGTTCATCAAGAACCACAACGTTTACGTCCGATCAAAAGAGAAGAAAGAGGATGTTCCGCTCAGCTTCGATGGCTCGGAGGGGAACTCCTACACACTCCAGTCGATTAGCTGGTCTCCGGATTCGAAGAAACTCGCGGGCTATCGCGTCCGGCCCGGTTATCACCGAAAGATCCAGTATGTCGAGTCTTCGCCGGCCGATCAGCTTCAGCCCAGATACTCCACTATTGAGTATGCGAAGCCGGGCGACGCGCTTGACATCGAGCAGCCGGTGCTCTTTCTTGTCGAGACGAAGAGGCAATTCATCGTTGACAATACACTCTTTCCGAACGCGTACGATATGTCGAACCTCGTCTGGCGGAAAGACAGCCGGGCTTTCACCTTCGAATACAACCAGCGAGCGCACCAGGTTTACAGGGTCATTGAAGTCGACGCTTCGTCCGCGAAACCTCGAATCATCATCAATGAGGAGAGTAAGACATTTTTCTGTTATTCCGGCAAGAGATACCGCTATGATCTCCAGGACGGAAAAGAGGTTATTTGGATGTCGGAGCGCGATGCTTGGAACCACCTGTACTTGTACGACGGTGTGACCGGGAAAGTCAAGAACCAAATCACAAAAGGAAATTGGGTCGTTCGAGGCGTGGAAAAGGTCGACGAAGAGAAGCGCCAGGTCTGGTTCCGGGCGAGCGGCATGGTTCCCGGAGAAGATCCCTACTTTGTTCACTATTACAGGGTCAATCTCGACGGAACTGGACTCACCCCGCTGACCGAAACGGATGCCAATCACACCGTGAGTTTCTCCCCGGATATGAGATACTACGTCGATACGTGGTCGCGCGTTGATCTACCTCCCGTCTGTGAGCTCCGGAGCACATCGGATCGGAAGGTGCTGGCAGAACTTGAGCGCGCCGACATTCAAGGCCTGCTCGCGGCAGGCTGGCGTCCACCAGAGGCGTTCACGGCGCTCGGCAGAGACGGTAAGACCGACATCTGGGGAATCATCATCCGCCCCATGAATTTCGATGCGTCCAAGGTCTATCCTGTCATTGAGTACATTTATGCCGGGCCGCAGGATTCCTTCGTCCCGAAATCGTTCAGTCCTTACTACTCGATGCAGTCGCTGGCTGAGCTGGGATTCATCGTCGTCCAGATCGACGGCATGGGCACGTCCAATCGGTCCAAGGCTTTTCACGATGTCTGCTGGAAGAACCTCGCCGACGCCGGTTTCCCCGATCGAATCCTGTGGCACAAAGCTGTCGCCGCCAAGTATCCTTATTATGACATCAGCCGGGTCGGGATCTACGGACACTCCGCCGGCGGACAGAACGCTCTGGGGGCGCTTCTGTTTCATCCTGACTTCTATAAAGTCGCCGTGTCCTCGTGTGGCTGCCACGACAACCGGATGGACAAGATCTGGTGGAATGAACAGTGGATGGGATGGCCGCTCGGTCCCGACTACGCTGCCTCGTCCAATGTGGATAACGCGCATAAACTGCATGGCAAGCTTCTCCTCTCCGTGGGAGAAATGGACACCAATGTCGATCCCGCGTCCACCATGCAGGTGGTCAACGCACTCGTCAAGGCGAACAAGACGTTTGACTTGATTGTTCTACCGGGCCAGGGTCACACAACGGGTGGAGCCTACGGCGACCGGAAGCGGTACGACTTTTTCGTGCACAATCTGCTCGGCGTTGAGCCTCCGGATTGGAACAAGACGGAACAGAAATAGAATTGGCTGAAGTCAATCACGATGGGGATTCAAGTAGACTTGAGAAGCCTTCTATGACAAAGGAGGTAAACGTCATTCATCAAGTTGGTAGATGATGATTAGCCTGTCGTTGTCTTAACCCGTTCATAAACAATCTAAAGGAGATTTTCATGAGTCCGCCGATTTCATCACGAAGAGTACTTGCCGTTGCGATGTGTATTCTCGTATCGTCGGCATTTGCATTCCAAGCGAAGAAACCAGCCCGTGTCCAATCAACAGACCCGGCGCTCCGCTTGAAGGGATTTGAACAGCATCTGGAGATGAAGAAGAATTCACCCTTCAAAGACTTGAAGTGGCAATTCGCCGGACCGACCAACGTCGGTGGGCGCTGCATCGATGTCGATGTGGTCGCCCCGAAAGGGAAAAACTACACGATCTATGTTGCTTCAGCGTCGGGCGGATTGTGGAAAACCGAGAACGAAGGGACCACGTGGGAACCGGTCTTTGAGCAAGCTGCGTCCACAACGATTGGAGATGTGTCCATCGCGCCGTCAGATCCAAACATCGTATGGATTGGCACGGGCGAAGCGAATATTTTCAGGAGCTCTCAGGCTGGCTGCGGTGTCTACAAGTCGACCGATGCCGGAAAAACCTGGCAGCATATAGGGCTGGCAGACACTTACACGATCCCGCGCATCCTCATCCATCCGAATAATCCGGACAGCGTGTACGTCGCTGCCTCCGGACATGAGTGGACGTTCAATCCCGACCGCGGTGTCTACAAAACCACAGACGGGGGCAAGACGTGGCAGAAGGTGCTCTCTGTGAGCAGTGAGGCTGGTGCCATCGATCTTGTGATGGATCCGAAGGACAGCGAGACGCTCTTTGCCGCAACGTGGCAGCGCATCCGGCTCAGATGGAACGACCCACGCAACAAGCCGGACTATACCGGCAGCGGGATCCACAGATCGGCCGACGGCGGCAAAACCTGGAAGCAAATCAACAGCGGGCTGCCAGAACCGAAGTACCGGGGACGTATCGGCATCGACATCGCACGATCCAATCCGAGCGTCCTCTACGCGCTTGTCGACAACTATGAGATTGCGCGCGCCGCAGACAGCACCCGTCTGGATTCATACGGCCGGCCGATGGGAGCCGTCATCAAGGGAGCGATGATCTTTCGCTCGGATGACCGCGGGGAGTCGTGGAAACAGGTGAGCGGGTTGACGGATACGACAAAACAATACATGGAGAGGCATTCGGCGACGTACGGATGGGTATTCGGCCAAATTCGTGTCGATCCGAACCAGGAGAACACTGTCTACTCGATGGGTCTTGGCCTGAACGTGTCAACCGACGGCGGCAAGACGTTCAAGCCGCTACGTGGAATGCATGGCGACCATCACGGACTCTGGATTGACCCTGAGAACTCAAACTACCTTGTCAATGTCAATGACGGCGGCGCCTATGTCTCGTACGACAAGGGCAAGAACTGGCGGAGTTTCATCGACCGCATGCCGACGACACAGTTCTTCGATATCGCGTACGACATGGATACCCCCTTCAGAGTCTATGGCTCGGTCCAGGACTACGGCAGCTACCGTGGTGTGATCGATTTGAGCAAGGGGCGAGACAAGATCCCCGCGGTGAGGTTCGATCCGGCCCCCGGCGGCGAGGGCTCAAGCCACGCCATCAATCCCGAGAACCCGGCGATTGTTTACTCGGCTGGATTCTATGGGACGATTGCGCGCTCCGACGTTGTAAAGGGCACGACAAAGCGCCTCCTGCCGCGTACGTACGAAGAGGAGCCGCGACTGCGCGGACAATGGATAGCTCCATTCGTCATCTCTCCACACAATCCGGATATCGTCTACCATGGGATGCAGTATCTCCTGCGGTCGCTCGATCGGGGCAACACGTGGGAACAGATCAGTCCGGACCTGACATACAACACCACTTCAGAGATGGGTGATATTTCCTATCACACTCTCTCGTCAATTTCTGAGTCGCCGCTCAAATACGGATTGGTCTACGTCGGGACAGACGACGGCAAGATCCACATGACAAGAGATGGGGGGAAACGCTGGCAGGAAATCATGGATGGCTTGCCCTACCAGAAATGGATCTCGCGCATCGTAGCGTCTTCATTTGAGATGGGAACGGTGTACATGACGCAAAACGGAAAGCGTGATGATGATTTCACGCCGTACGTGTGGAAGTCGACGAACTACGGAAAGACGTGGACCGATATTTCGAAAGGGATACCACTCGGGCCGGTGAATGTGATCCGCGAGGATCCGAAGAACAAGAATATCCTCTACGTTGGTACCGACTGTGGCGTCTACGTGGCCGCCGACGGTGGCAAGACGTGGAATGTGCTCGGCACAGGTCTCCCGATGACCTACGTGCTCGACCTCGTCATCCATCCGCGCGATAATATCATCGCGATCGGCACGCACGGTCGTGGAGTCTGGGTGCTCGATGCGAATAAGATCAACTTGCCGAAGAGTCAGCGACCAGAGACGGAAGACGACTGAGAGGAGCAAGGGACTTCTTGATTTTCCGCCAAAAATTTGATATATAATGGCTAACAGGATCCCGACTGAAAACGTCGGGATCCTGAAAATTTCACGAACTTAGCTTCTCCGCCCCCGACGGAAAGATTTTGATTTTCGGATCCCGAC
>CAZTKU010000156.1:4796-6918 GCA_964614245.1 uncultured Ignavibacteriaceae bacterium | reverse complement strand
AGTACTGGAGCGTCGAGGCACAGAAATTCACCTCACTGACCCAAGTGATCTTCGCAGATCCCGGACTCTTCGTCTCCACTCTGGTGCGGAACCTCTTTGATCATCTGCTGAGCGATTTGGGCAAGCTGCTCGGGTGGCACGTTGGCGCATTTTCGCTGTTTGGGATCGTCCTGTTCATCAAAGAAAAGCCGAACGCGCGGGCCTTGGCTTACTTCATTGTTGGCGTGTGTTTCTTTGGTGTCCTGTTGCTCGTTTTCTACGGCGAGCGATTTTCCTTGTATCTTCTTCCGATCTATGTTGTGCTCGCGTTGAAAGCACTGACGTGGCCACGCCTGTCTGAGTATCGGTTCTGGAATCGTCTGCATATTGGCGGGCTCGTCGCCTTGATCCTTGTCGGTTGGTCTGCTCTCAATTCCTATCAATTCAATTCACCAAACATCGACTCCGGCCCAAGAGAAGTTGTCAGTATTGCTCGGTGGTTCGAGAGGAATATGCCTGACGCTGAGCGCGGACAGATCATTATTGCTCGCAAACCGCATATTGCCTATTATCTTGATATGAAGATGCAGCTCTTCCCATACGTCAATTCGTACGAAAATCTCCTGACCGAAATGCGTAAGGTGAAGGCCTCGTATCTCTACTTTGGACTGATGGAAGCCGGCATGCGACCGCAATTCCAGTCCCTGCTCGATCCACGCAACGCCCCGCCTGAGCTGAGGCCACTTACCTTCACAGCCTACCCTCCGGCAGTGCTATACAAGGTCGAGCTACCTCTAAAGCCATGAAGATCGTCATCGTCAGCACCGCATATCCGTTGCGTGGAGGGATCGCTCATTACATTGCTCTCCTCTATAAACATCTCTCCGGGCGGCACGATGTGGAGATCGTGACGTTTTCACGACAGTATCCGAAATTGTTGTTCCCCGGCACGACTCAGGATGAACGCGGGGGCGGCGGCAGTGTTGTCCCGAGCGAGCAGTTGATCGATTCGATCAACCCGCTGACGTGGCATTCCGCTGCGCGGGCAATTGCCCGGAAGAAACCCGACTTGCTCATTTTCAAATACTGGCTGCCGTTCTTCGGACCATGCTTCGGAACGATCTCACTGCTCGTGCGGCGTTGGACTGGTGCAAAGACGTTGTTCATCTGTGACAACGTTGTGCCGCACGAAAAGCGGATCGGGGATACTGCGTTCACACGATACGCCTTTCGGTATGTCGATTACTTCATTGTGCAGTCCAAGGCCGTTGAGCACGATCTCAACGCATTTCAGCCTCGCGCACGCTACAAGCTCGCTCCACACCCTGTGTACGAGATTTTTGGAAAGGGCTTACCCAAGGCGGACGCCCGGACAAAGCTCGGCTTGACAGATAAGCGGGTGATCCTGTTCTTCGGATACATCCGGCGGTACAAAGGCCTTCACACGTTACTCGATGCGATGCCAACGATCCTTGAGAAAGTGAAGCTGAAGCTGTTGGTTGTTGGGGAGTTTTATGACGATGAAGAGAAGTACAGACAGCAGATAGCAGACAACAGACTGCGGAATGATGTCGTCCTTCATGCCGAGTATGTGGCCAATGAACAGGTGGGTTTGTATTTCTCCGCGTGTGATGTGGTGGTCCTGCCATATGTCTCCGCAACGCAGAGCGGCATTGTGCAGATCGCATATCAATTCGACAAGCCTGTCATCGCCACTGATGTAGGAGGTTTAGCCGAGGTTGTCCTGAACGGGAAAACCGGCTTCATCGTGCCACCTCAACGGCCGACCGCGGTCGCGAATGCCGTCCTGCGATTCTATCAGGAGAAGCGTGAAAAGGAATTCGTCCGAAACGTGAGGAAAGTGAAGAAGAAGTATAGTTGGGACGCGATGGTAGATGCGATTGAGGAATTGGCAAGTTCGAAGCCTTGAGTTTGATGCTTCAAGTTCAAAGTTCAGAGACTGGAGTGTGCCCCCTATGATCTTGCGGAGGGAGTCTACCTACTGCAGTCTGCATACTCCATACTGTATTCCGAATTCTGTCTTCTGTTTTTCCATTTTTCCTTTTTCATTTTCAACTTTTCATTGACTTGAAGTACGATCCCATTAAAAGAATTATCGGTACCATTGTTGGCGACAGCGTCC
>CAZTKU010000156.1:0-4696 GCA_964614245.1 uncultured Ignavibacteriaceae bacterium | reverse complement strand
TTGAAGTACGATCCCATTAAAAGAATTATCGGTACCATTGTTGGCGACAGCGTCCTGCGGCGCAAGCTGTTCTACAAGCTGCTCGGGTTGATGTTTCTGCGAGAGTGGCACGTCAAGCGCGAGCTCCGGGCGCTTCTTCGCCGGCAGGAGAAGCCCCTCCGCATCTTCGATGCCGGTTCGGGATTTGGCCAGTACTCGTACTATTGCGCGACCCGGTCTCCCTCCGCCGCCATCTATGCTGTTGACGTCAAGGTAGAAGAGATCGAGGCATGCAAGCGTTTTTTTGCAGAGGCAGGCTTCTCGAGCGTTCGATGCTCCGTCGAAGATCTAACGAAGATGCAGCACGAGAATGAGTTCGACGTTGCCCTCTCTGTCGATGTTATGGAACACATCCTCGATGATGTGACAGTCTTTCGCAATCTTCACCGCTCGTTGAAAGCCGGCGGCACTCTCCTTGTTAATACGCCTTCGAGTCTCGGTGGCTCAGATGCACACGGGTCGGGCGACGAGAGCTTCATCGAAGAGCATGCTCGCACGGGCTATGGCGCCGACGAGATTCAAGTGAAATTGGAGTCCGTGGGATTCAAAATCGAGCGGATGAAATTCACGTATGGCCGCTGGGGCTCAATCGCGTGGAGACTTGGCATCAAGTACCCGATGCTCATGCTCAATATCAGCAAGCTGTTCTTCGTACTTCTCCCCTTCTACTACCTCATCACGCTTCCATTTACACTCCTTCTTATGTATCTTGACTACAGTCTGGAGAACGTCCAGGGTGCTGGGTTGCTCGTCCTTGCGCGTAAACCCTAGAATGTGGTACCATAGATTTTCGCGGGGCCCCTCTGCGAGTCTCCGCGTCCATCCGCGATCCTCCACGCATGAAGAAGGTATTAATCGTCACATATTACTTTCCGCCATCAGGCGGCCCCGGCGTGCAGCGGGTTTTGAAGTTCGTGAAGTACCTGCCAGAGTTCGGATGGCAACCCGTCGTCCTCACGGTCCGGGACGGCGATTTCCCTGCGCGGGATGAATCGCTGCTTGCCGAGATACCGAAGCACGCGACTGTCTACCGCACGAAAATCTTCGAGCCTTACAAGCTCTACCGCACGCTGACGGGCAAAGCGGCGGACGCACCGGTCGATGTCGAAAACATCCCCCAGCCAGGCAAGAAGCAATCCTTGGAGGAATCCGCGGCGGAGTTTATCCGCTCGACCTTTTTCATCCCAGACGCCCGCATCGGTTGGGTTCCTTACGCTGTTTCGGCAGGGCGTGCCATCATCGAGCGTGAACGCATCGATGCGATCTATTCATCCTCTCCACCCTACACGGCAGCCGTCGTTGCTCGGAAGCTGCACCGGCAGACAAGGATTCCATGGATTGCCGGCTTCCGTGATCCGTGGACCGGCTTTCTCTCGACGCCGGATCGCTGGTTGATTCCTCGGATGATTGACCGCCGCCTTGAGCGCGCGGTCTTCGAGGACGCCAGCATTGTCGAAGCCGCGTGGCAGGGGATTCTGAATGACATCGCCGCCAAGGTACCCAACATCAATCGCCGGAAGCTGGTCCACCTCCCAAACGGTTTCGACAGAGAAGACTATCCAAGACTTGAACTTCAACGCAATCGGCGGTTCACCGTCGCGTACACGGGGTCAATGTATGGCAAGCGGAACCCGAAATCATTCCTGAAGGCTGTCGAAGAATTAGTGTCTGAGGGAAAGGTGGATGCAACGAATATCCATTTGAAATTCATCGGCAGGTTCGGTTCCGAAGTGCACGGGATGCTCCGCGGATCGTCTCTGCGCGATGCCATCGAGATCGTCGCGTACCTTCCTCACAGCGAGAGCGTGAAAGAACTTCTCCGAGCGGATGCGCTCTTGCTCATTGTCGATGAAGCAGACGGAAGTGAGGAGATCGTACCGGGGAAGGTGTTCGAATACATCGGCGCTCAACGCCCCATCATAGCACTTGCTCCCGAGGGAGCCATCGCTGAGTTGATGCGTGAGACGAGGTCGGGCTACTCCGCACCCAACCAGGACATTCCAGCCATCAAAGCAGCTTTCGTTGAATGTTACCAGAATTTTCTCTATGATAAGAAAAACTTTCAGCAGAATCGGGAAGCAGTGAAGCGATATGATCGGCGAGAGATCACCCGCCAGTTGGCGACGCTTCTCGACACCCTGAGCTCCCGGTACTAACCCGCCACGACTTCTCCTATGAGCAAAACACATAAAGAGCGAACCCGCCCGAACGACGCCCGCTCGAACGACGGAGCCGGGCGAGCAGGTGGGCGGGCCAGCAGCCGGCAGGCTGGTGATGAACGGGTGTTGATTCCCCCAAAATACCAGCACTTTGTCGCCATCGCGCTGCTGTTTCTGAGCATCGTCCTTTTCTTTAACCAGATCATCTTCGGCGGTAAGATATTTCTGGATGTCGACACCATCGCGTCGCACGCGTTCGACACATTCCTCGCAGATGCGAAGAAAGCTGGCATATTCCCGCTCTGGAATCCCTACATCTTCTGTGGGATGCCCGCTTATGGCAGCCTGACTGTTGGCGGCGAGCGGCTCTTTGATTTGACCGCGCTCGTGCTCGGAAGAGCGTCAGAGTTCTTCAGCTTGATCCTCTTCAATCCGCCACCGGGGTGGGTGTTGTTCTTCTACTTTGTCTTCGCGTGCGGAATGTATCTGTTCACCTACAGCAAGTTGAAGAGCAAGTTCGCTGCGTTCGTGGCAGCTTTCGCGGCGACCTACTCGATGTATATCATTATTTGGGTGATGGTGGGACACAACACCAAGATCGCCATCATGGCCTTCTTCCCCTATATCCTGTATGCGATCGAGAGGCACCGCGAACGCTTCAGCGTGCCGCTGGCGCTCCTCCTTGTCTTGCTGCTTCACTATTCGTTCCTCCCGAGTCACGTGCAGATGATTTTCTATGTCTACCTCGCGATTGGCATGTATTTCCTGTTCTTTCTCGTGAAGTCGTTCTTCAAGAAAAAGGAACAGATTGAGGAAGCCACGGCTCAGCCGGCAGGATGGAAACCCATTGTTCGAGCGGGATTGATCTTCGCGCTTGCTACTGCTCTGGCGTTCTCCATGGATGCGGACAAGTACCTCTCCGTATGGGAATACAACCCATACTCTATGCGCGGCTCAAATCCTATCGTTCCTTCAAGCCAGCAAGCTGAGACGAAGACCGTTCAGGGAGGACTGGACTATGACTACGCAACGAGCTGGTCTTTCTCACCCGGCGAGATGATGACCTGGCTCGTACCTTCGTGGTACGGTTTCGGCTATCAAAAGTATCAGGGATTGTTCACCAACAACGAGCTCAGGATGATGAATTTCTACTGGGGCCCCCAACCCTTCACGCATGCCCCACAGTATATGGGCCTCATCGTTTTTTTCCTTGCAGTCTACGGCTTCGTCAGAAACAGAAAAAATCTCTTCGTCCAGTATCTGGGTGTGATGATTCTGTTTTCCTTGCTGATCGCCTTCGGAAAGGAGTTCTCGCTCGTCTATGACCTGATGTATCGATACTTCCCGATGTTCAACAAGTTCCGCATACCTTCGATGATTCTCGTTCTGGTGCAAATCTTCGTGCCGATCCTTGCTGCGTACGGCATCGTTTCCTTGATGAAGGAACGCGAAGAACTGCACGGTGCAGCCCTCCAGAAGAGAAAGAAGTCCATTCTCATCGCGCTTGGCGTTTCTGCCGTTGTGTGCTTGGGACTGGCTGCCACGTACGAAGGCCTGCTTTCCCGTCAGGCAGTGCAGAATCTGTTTTCAACCGTCTTCAATTATCAACTTCCTCGTGACCGGGTCGTGGATCAGGTCTTTCGGCAAATCCCAACACAGGTGTCAAAGGAGCTCACGGCCCACGTCGCTTCTCTCGTGACAACGGATCTGTACTCGGCATTGGGAATGCTTATCATTACGCTCGGCTCGTTCTACTATTTTATCCAGCAGAGAATAAAGCTCACGACCTTCGCTCTTGTGCTCACTCTCGTCATCGGATTCGATCTGTGGCGAGTCGCCTCCAAGCCGATGGATCCGCAGGACAAGGCAATGCAGCAACAGGTGTTCAGAGCACCGGACTATGTTGAATTTCTGCAGAAGGATCCGGCATTCTTCCGCGTGCTGGAATTCCGAGACGGGCAGCCGCCGTACGATAACACGCTCGCCTATTGGCGAATCCAGAGCGCCTTTGGCTACCAGGGCGCCAAGATGCGGGCGCTCCAGGACGTGGCCGATGTCGCCGATATGTACAATCCTCTGGTGTGGAACTTGATGAATGTGAAGTACATCATCTCCGACCGGCCGGATTCGAACGCCGCGCTCGGGTTGGTGTTCAACGGAGCAGCAAAGAAGGTGTACTCGAACCTCTCATTCTTGCCGCGCGCGTTCTTTGTGAAGCGGTACGAAGTGACCGATGGACTTTCGATCTTGAGCAAGATCAGGGACAAAGCATTTGATCCGCAGGACGTCATCTACTTCATGGAAGACCCTAAGCTCCAGATCGAGCCGCCGCACCCTGCAGCTCGAGCAGAGTTTCTCTCGTACGGCATCCAGGATATGGAACTGAAGGTCACGACAAACGGAAACAACCTGCTCTTCCTGAGTGAAACGTACTATCCGAAAGGATGGAAAGCATTCATTGACGGGAAGGAGACGCCGATCTATCGCGCCAACTACCT
>CAZTKU010000155.1:0-6933 GCA_964614245.1 uncultured Ignavibacteriaceae bacterium | reverse complement strand
CGAGCTTCGCCATTGAAGCTTCTGTATCAAGTCCTGAATCGGGACGTGGGCCTTTCGTGCCGCGTTTTCGTATGTCGAACTTCGACAGGTCGAGAGCAGAGCCTATGCGCTGAAGCTTGTCGAGCGCGCCTCCGTACTTCTGCAGCGCGGACTCGAAGTCAGAGATCGTCGTGATGACAGGGAGGATCCTGCAACTGGTGATTTTCTGCAGGTCGAACCGAACCGATCTGGAAGGCGGGTCGATGAATGCGACGGTCAGCTCTAACCCGACCAGAAACACAGGAAGAGCGCGATACCGGAGAATCTCGTCCTCAGTAAGGACGTTGGATGGAGCCGTCTCGATTTCGCTGGCGATCTTCATACGGGCCAAGCCGAAGCCCTTGCAGATTAATTCAGCAACGGCTTCTTCCGACAAGCCAATTATCTCCACGACGCTTCGAGCGATTCCCTTTTGACGCGCTGAATCCTCAAGCATTGACTGCTTCGCCTGTGCTTGGTCAGGCTGGAGCATCCGTTCCGCAACAAGCAGCTCCAGTAATTGTTGTAGCTCGCTTGCCATTGCCTTCAATCAACCGAATAGTTTGTCGACGTCGTCCTGACTCAGGGCTTCCGCAGAGGACTCCTCCTGCTTCAGAACCCTTCGGAGCGCAAGGAGCTCCTCTATTTCTTGGGGAGAATACTGTTTTGTGGTGGCAGAAGAACCAAGCGAAGTCGCGGATCGGAAAGAAGCAGACGATTCCTCGCTCACCGAGCTGACAAGGGCCAAACCGCATGTGCTACAGAAGTGATCGTCAAGCTCATTGACTTTCCCACAGCGGTTGCAGGTTATGCCCAGCGGCGCGCCGCACGACGTGCAGAATTTTCCGCCGCTCGGATTTTCAGCATTGCATCCTCTGCAGACCATCAGGTTCCTTTCGCACGCTTTTCGAGTGCACCGACCACCTTTTCAGCGATCTCCCGAAACTTGGCTTCATCGAACGGCTTCATCAGATAGAAATCAGCTCCGCTCTCCTTGAACTGCAACACCTTGTCGCGCTCAGAAAGCGAGGACGTGATGACGACGACGGTCTCGGGACTCTGGCTCTTGATTGCGCGAAGCGTCGTCAAGCCATCCACTTCAGGCATGATACCATCGAGGAACACCGTATGGGGTCTGAACGATGCGAACTTCTCCAGCCCGACCCTGCCGTTCTCTGCGGTCTCGATGGATTCAAAGCCAGCGCGTTTCAGCAACTTCACGAGAAGTATCCGCATGTGGGCAGAATCGTCGACGGCGAGAACTCGATATGCAAGCGGCATAACAGATAACCCTCTGAGTGAATTCGTACAGCGATATTAAGCAAATTCTCCACAGAATTCCACAAGTAATTGAAAACCAAGATGGATTTCACTCACAGACTGCGTGACCCAACGCACGCACTTGACTCTGCAAAGGAGTTATATTTTCAGGGCGTTGTTTTCCCAGTCCTGGGAAGTATACGATAACACGCTGCGCTCTCCCAGGGAAGAACCATCCTTAAACATTTTCCTATCAACATAAGATTCATCTTCGTAACTTAGCTTTGTTCGTGGTTGGCTTTTGGCGTTTCGAACAGTAGTAGGACGACGGGATCCTCGCTACAAACGTGGACGTTTCGGTAGAGACACATCAGCAAACAGAGGGCAATCCCATATGAATCCCCAAAAGCTTCCAACAGAATCTGCGCCGATAGAGCAAGCCCCCCGCGCAGATACACCGGCACTGAGATTGATCACTCATGTTCCGGAAAAGCTCCCAACAGAGTTCGCACCAGCCAAGCGGGCGTCCCGCGAAGAAATCCTCTCGCAGGCTCAGAATTTTCCCCGGATTCCACTCCTGAACAGCTTTATCAGCTCAATCTTTGACATCGTCCTGGTGCTGAACAAGGAGCTGCAGATCATTCTGGCAAATGAAAACCTCCGCAGGTTCATGGGCGCCACGGACCGGAATTCCTTCCTGGGGCTTCGACCGGGCGAAGCGTTGCGGTGCATGCGCGCAGGCGAGAAGATCGAAGGGTGCGGAGCGTCGGAATACTGCCAAGAGTGTGGGGCGTTGAAAGCTATCCTTGCAAGCCAGAAAGGAGAGGTTTCCATCCAGGACTGCCGCATCATGCGAGAGGACGTCGACGATCCTCTCGATCTCAAAGTCTACGCCTCACCATTGCGCGAAAATGGCGATGAATACACGATTCTTGCAATAACCGATGTCAGCCACGAGAAACGGAGAAGGGCCTTGGAGCGCATCTTCTTCCACGACGTGCTCAATACCGCAGGAGGTTTGCACGGATTTGTTGAATTGCTGCAGCACTCTGACGCTTCAGAGTCAAAGGAACTCAAAGATCCTCTTCTGGATCTCTCTCGGGAACTCGTCGAGGAGATAAGAGCTCAAAGGGACCTTACGGCAGCGGAGAACAACGAGCTCTCGGTCACGTTGGCTTCCACAAAGTCGCTGGCTTTCATGCACGAAATTCGTGATCTCTACAAGAATCACGAGGTTACACAGTCTCGAAGTATCCAAATCGATTCAAGGTCAGCCAATTCTGAGTTTCTCACTGACCCGTTTCTGCTGCGGAGGGTTGTCGGGAATATGGTGAAGAACGGGCTCGAAGCTTCACGTGAAAACGAAACAGTTACTCTCGCATGCCATCTCAACGAGACCGGTATCGAGTTTTTGGTTCACAATCCTCGCTTCATGCCACGCCCCGTTCAGTTGCAGGTATTTCAGCGTTCATTCTCGACGAAAGGATCGAATCGGGGCCTGGGGACGTACAGTATGAAGCTCTTGGGAGAACAGTACTTGGGGGGGAAGGTCTCCTTCGCAACTACGCCGGAAAACGGCACGACTTTCAAAATCTGGCTTCCTCTGGCAAAAGAAGACAAGAACACCTCTTCGGGGAGAATATCCTCACCGTAGAGTCGGTCGCAGCAAATCTGTGCCTTCAGAGGGCGACGCACGATGGATGCGTCGCCTTTTTGTTTTGTGATGGGTTCAGAGTGGAGGCAAGCGCAGAATCGGCAGTGCATAGTCTCCGGATCGCCCCCGGATTGATGGAACGGGCACGTTTGACTAACTGGCTGGAATGTTCTTCAGCTGCTTGTCGTGATATTTGCTCAGAGTCAGCAACGCCGATATTGCCCCGCAAAACGCGAAGAACATGTCCCATTGTGTATCCCAGACGTCGCCCTGTGTCCCGAGAAACGCATCCGCAGCAGACCCCGAAGCAACAGCAACCCACCATTCGATGAACTCGTAGAAGGCGCTGATGGCCAGGCAAATGCAGACGATGATGAAGAAGAGCATCTTTCCCCGACGCAACGGCGTGAGGCGTAATAGGACCTCACGTGCGATCATGGCCGGAATGAATCCCTGCGCCAGGTGCCCAAGCCGGTCGTAGTAGTTGCGACCAAGGCCGAACGTGTCTCGCAACCAGTTGAAGAGCGGCATCTCAGCGTAGGTATAGTGCCCGCCAATGAGGAGAATGGTGGCGTGAATACAGATGAGAACGTAGAGAAGCGTCGTCAGCCTGAACCTCTTATAGGTCGCTATGATGACGACAAGTCCAATGAGAGCAGGCAAGACTTCGAGAAACCACGTGAAGAGATCGCGAGGATTGATGACAGACCAGACAGAAACCGTCAGAAAGACTGCGAGGAGTGCAATGTGAAGTGGTTGCGGTCGGCTTGGTTTGTCCAATGTGGTCAGGTGCTCCTAGAACTCATGTTCTGGAAAATCGTACCGCATGGCAGCATCTTCCTGCGCTTATGATGACCAGACTCCCGGAATGACCTCGTTGCAGAATTCACACTTGCCTTTTGCAAGGTGATTGCTCAGAATCCGGTATCCTCGTCGCTCGATGATCATCTTGCCGCACTTATGACAATATGTATGCTCTGCCCAGTGTCCGGGGACGTTGCCGACGTAGGCGTAGCGTATTCCTGCCTTCACGGCGATCTCTCTTGCCTTTTCGAGCGTGGCAACAGGTGTCATCGGCAGCTGGTAGAGTTTGTAGAGCGGGTTGAACCGACTGAAGTGCAGCGGGTGGTCGCGCAGATCGTTCTCGACCAGCCAGTCACACATCTTCTTAATCATGTCAAGATTATCCGTCCAGCTCGGAATAACGAGGTTGGTGATCTCGAGCCACACGCGCTCCTCGTGCAGGACTTTGAGTGTCCGGAGGACCGGAGCCAACCTCCCACCACACAGTTTCACATAGATATCATCATCGAAATTTTTCAGATCGATGTTTGCTGCGTCGAGGTACTTGCAGAGGGTCCGAAGCGGTTCTTCATTGATGTATCCGTTCGACTTCCAGACGTTCTTGATCCCGCGTGCTCGAGCGAGTTTTGCGGTATCGTATGCGTACTCATAGAAGGTCGTCGGCTCGGAGTACGTATAGGCCATCGATTCGCACCGGGCGTTCAGGCACTCCTCAACGACCAACGCAGGCAACAGGTCATAGTTCTCCGTTTCCTTCGGGCTCATTTGTGAGATGTCCCAGTTCTGGCAGTTGAGACACGCCAGGTTACATCCAGCCGTGGCAATCGAGAAAGCCCTTGTCGCCGGCAAGAAATGCAAAAACGGCTTTTTTTCAATGGGGTCGATATGTACCGCGCACGGATTGCCGTACGCAATCGAATACATCTTGCCTTTGTATACGACCCGATTCCTGCACTGTCCGGTCTGATCCTCCTCGAGCACACATCCGTTTGGGCACTTCAGGCAAAGCAGTCCACGGGGGGTCTTCGCATAGAACATTGCCTCCTTGCTCCACTTCCACAGATCGTCTCGTGAAGTGCGTGATCGAGTTTCCCCTGCGAACATCCGCGCGAATGAACCGAGTTGATGTGCGCTCGCAGCGAACCCGCACGCCCCGAAGAGGCTGCACCTGATGAACTCTCGCTTGCTGAACGTTTTTGGTTTCATGCTAGCCACCCTGCACTGTGTATGGCGTGAACTTCTTTTCTTTGATCACCAACGCCGTCCCGCTGACGAAACTCAACAATCCAACAACGATGCTCACGTTCATGATGCCCAGGAGAGGTATGAGATAGGCCGTCACGATCAGAGCACCCAGCGCGGACCCCATCAGATCGATACTATAAAGTTCGGCCGCGACGGACGCAACCGTCCCCTGCCTCAATCTCGCTGCAACGGAGAATTCCATCCCGACCATGACAGCGACGCCGAGTGTAAGGAGAAAGAAGACCGAATGAATAACGAAGGAACTCGTCGCAGCATTTCTCAAGACAAGGAAGCACAGCGGCAACAGCACTGAATAGATCCCTATGGCAAACTGGAGAGCAACGTAATGACGGATTTGCGGATTGGGAAGTCGCTTCAGACAAAAAAGGGAACCAAGTGCCAGCCCGGCCATGAATATCGTCACGATGATTCCCAGGATCTGATACACGTAACCGTAGAGAATCTGGAAAGAAATCAGGAGCAAGATTTCGATCGATGACGCTGCAATGCCGCCGGTAAACATGCCAACGCTGATGGCGTTGAGATTGACTGCGGCGAATGCCAGAGCCACTAAACACACGAGAAGGAGAATCCAGTAGTTGGTCTTGAAGAAACTCAGCCAGTAGAGCACCTGCCGGTAGTACGAAACAGGCCTGAAATCTGTGTTGGCGACCGCAGCCGTATCGACGCTCTTTTCGAGTAATCCGCTGCGCTGCTGAAGGATTCGATCGTCCAGGTAATATTGATTGACGTACGAGTTCGATATCCCTCGGCGTTCGATCATGGCAGCGATGTCGATCCGCAGAGCGCTGTCCGATGAAAGGAAATAGGTCTTCAGACCGGGCACAATCAACACGTTGCTGAAGGACGTTTTCAATGTGGCGTACACGACAGAATTGATTTGTCGGGCCGCATCGCCCAGGTAGTCCGTCCCCAACAAGAGCCCAAGAGAGACAACCGCGCCGGGAGTCAACTTTTCCTTCAGTTCGGCAAAGAACTCAGTCGTGTAGTAACGATTAAGCTGCGCCGTGTTCGGTTCCGGCAGGTTGACGAGAGCAACGTCATATGGTGCGGACGCTTTCCGAAGATACAGCCTCGCATCTTCACTGATCACATGTATCTTTTCATATGCAAGGGTCGAAGTGAATCTCTTCTCAACGTCGATCAACCACGGATTGATTTCAACATAGTCGATCCGTTCGACATTGTATTTGAGTATCTCCTGAGCTGCTCCCGTGATGGCACCCGAGATGAGCAAGACCCTTTTCGGATTCGGGTGCTGGATCATTGCGTAGTGAACAGCCTCTTCACTCGTTGTGACATCGTTCGTGGAGCAAAGGAGGACGCTATTCTCAAAGAAATTCAGTTGATCCGCCTGCTTCGTCACGACCAAACTCCCGTACGGTGTGTCCTTTGCATACATGACCTCTTGGTCAACGAACAAAAACTTCCGCGTGAGCTCATCAAGATTGAGAAGGAGTGCCGGAGCCAGAAAGACCAGCGAGACAAGAGTAAGAACATACCGAGCTCTCACGCCGAGATAGGCAAGAGCGATCGAAAGAGCAACAACAATGTTGAACACCATCAAGAGGATCAAGACTTGAAAAGCATTCAGATAGTAGACCATCACCAGGTTGAGCAGCAACCCGCCTGCAACACTTCCCACAGCTTCCCAGCCATAAACGCTGGTGATCAGATTCGTTCCATGCCTCTCTGAAATCACGCTCGCCAAGAGTGTAAACGAGCCCCCGGATACAAGACAGTACGGCAGCAAAAGAACGAATGAACCATAGAGGATTTCTACAATGCCGAGCATGCCACCCACGGGAAACACGATGTTTCGAAGCAGTCTCATGAAAAACACCGTGACGACGGGAAGAATCGCAAGAAGAGTGATGCAGGCGAACAGGAGTACCACCCTGCCCGGAAATCTGTCCGCAAATCGTCCAAAG
>CAZTKU010000154.1:0-6962 GCA_964614245.1 uncultured Ignavibacteriaceae bacterium | reverse complement strand
ATGGTGGTTATCACCGACACGATCGGTTCAACGACATTCGTGGAATCGAGCCGGCCTCCAAGACCAGTCTCAATGATAGCAATATCGACATCCTCTTCGGCCAGCCAGGCAAAGCCAAGTGCCGTCGTCGCTTCGAAGAAGGTCGGCCGTTGCCTGCGAATGGCCCGCTCCAACCGACTCGTCACCTCCGCGACGTCTCTCTCCGGAATTGGCTTGCCATCGATCCTGATCCGTTCTCGAAAGCTCACGAGATGCGGGGATGTGTACAGTCCCGTGCGATATCCAGCCGCAGTGAAGATCGCAGCTATCATCGCGGCCGTCGATCCCTTGCCGTTTGTACCGGCGATATGAATCGATGGAAACCGGAGATGCGGATTGCCGAGCGGGTCGAGGAGCTCGGAGATGCCCTCCAGCCCGAACTTCATGCCGTACTTCTCTAAGCTAGAGAGAAGTTCAATGGATTGAGTGTAGGAACGCAAGGAGAATGTAAGGAGTGATTACAGCCAAGTATGAAGAACTGAAAACGCGACGTTCGATTCCATTGCACCAACGAGCTGTCCAACATCCTGCAGTCCATTCTTTTCGGTGTAGGAGCGCAGGCCCTCAGCGATCTTAATGCCCGCCGCGGGATCTATGAAGTTCGCAGTTCCCACCTGGATCGCAGTTGCCCCGACGAGCAGAAACTCGACGGCATCCTCCGCCGTCATGATACCGCCGATGCCGAAGATCGGGATGCGTACGGCCTGAGCCACCTCATAGACCTTCGCAAGCGCAAGCGGCTTTATCGCAGGACCGGACAGTCCACCGGTTACGGTGGAAAGCTTCGGCTTCCTCGTGCCTATGTCCACAGCCATACCGATCAGCGTGTTGATGACGGAAACTGCGTCAGCTCCTTCCTCTGCGACCGCGCGTGCAAATTCCGAGATGTGCGTGACGTTCGGGGTGAGTTTGATGATCAGGGGCTTGTTCGTCAGTGGACGAAGGCGTGCAGTGATCTCACGCGTCTTTGAGCAGTCTGTCCCGAAGTTCAGTCCGCCCTCTTTCACATTGGGACAGGAAACATTGATCTCATACCCGTCGATACCTTCTTGCTGCTCGAGCAACGAGAGCACATCGCAGTACTCCTCAATGGAACTCGCAGCGATATTTGCGATGATCGCGGTATCCAGTGTCCGAAGGTACGGCAGTTTCTCCTTGATGAAATTGTGCACACCGATGTTCGCCAGTCCAATCGAGTTCAACATCCCGCTTGGCGTTTCCACGATCCTGCGAGGTGGATTACCGTCTCTCGGTTTCCACGACAGGGACTTCGTGCAAATCCCTCCAAGCCTGTTGACGTCCACGAGGTCCTTGACTTCGTCGCCGTATCCGAACGTGCCCGAGGCAACGAGGACGCGATTCTTGAATTCGATCCCGCGGATGCTAAACGATTCTTTCACCATCTAAGTCAGAATGATATCCTTGGAATTAAACGTTGGGCCTTCAACGCAAACAAGAGCATACTTCTTCTTGCCGTTCGATCGCTCCACTGGACAGCCCTGACACAAACCCACTCCACACGCCATATCTCCTTCCAATGAGACCTCGCAATCGATATTCGTTTCCCCCGCCACTTCTGCCAAGGCCTTGAGCATTCGTGTCGGACCGCAACCAAAGATCTTTGATCTTGCCACAGGGCGCTGGCGAAGATACTCACGGACCAGTGCGACTACCGTGCCATGATATCCACGTGAGCCATCGTCAGTCGAGACCTGGACATTTTCGAGGTTCGCCGCAGCGAGCTGGTTTGCCGACCGTGCACCGAGGAATGTCACGATCGCTTTCCCTCTCTGCTTAAGCTCCTCGGTAAGGAACGGAAACGGCGCAACTCCCACACCACCGGCAACGATTAGTGCAGACTCGTACTCCCCATGGGCGGAAAACGGTACACCTAGAGGACCCAAAACGTCCAGGACGTCCCCGGGTCGCTTCGCGGCAAGCATGCGCGTGCCCTGACCAACGACATTGAACAGAAGCTCGATCTCTTCGCCCACTCTGCGAGAGATGCTGAAGGGCCTTCGGAGCAGTGGCAGACAAGCATCCGCAGAACGGATATTCACGAATTGTCCAGGAGAGGATGATTCTGAAATCTCTTTGCTCTGAAATCGCAGGACAAACAATCCATCGGCGGGTTCTTCTCGATAAGTGACAGGAACGATTCTCTGGTATATCATCGCAGTTAGTGAACTAGTCTACCACGACCTTTCGTTTGCCGCGCGCCGTCCTTGTTGTGTCACTCGGAGCCTTGATCGCCCTCTCTTTTTCATCCAAGCCAAGCTCTCGCGTCTGGAGGTCGGGAAGTCCCTGCTGCGGAGACACCCTTGCCGATGTATCGGCTGGCGCCGTGCCAGCCGGCGGTCCAGATGGAGATGGCAAACGCCTGCGAGCAGCCGCGCCATACTCCGTCGACCCAAAGCGTTCCGCCACCTGCTTGTACTGAGAAAGGGCGCTGTCAGGATTCGACAGGTAGTGTTCGTAGATCCATCCCATTGTGTATCTACTCTTTGCCGCGAACGGAGACGATGAGTGTTCCTCGACTATCGATCCGAGCAGTGCAAGAGCCCGTTCGTATTGTCGAGCTTCCACCAAGGACTCGGCTTGTGCGTAAGCCGTAATGGCAGGATCCATCCTCGTCCGCGCCGATTGAAGGCCAAGGGCGACCCTCGCATCCTCTGCATCGCGGGAGGCGGGATACTCCTCTATGAGCCGCTTGTACATCTCTCGCTCGTCTCCGTATTTCTTTGCTGAATCAGCCCGCATGATTTCGGCGAGCGTGAAGAGCGTACGGGGAGCCCTCGCGCTATCCGCGTGAAGCTTCAGAGACTGTTGGTACCAAAAGAAGGCTGAGTCCGGCAACTCGAGTTCCGAGTGGAAGACTTCCCCCAACTGATAGGCAATGCGGGAAAGGGCAACGAAGAGTGAATCCCGATCAGGTTTCCTAACGATGAAGGCACTCGAGTCCGGCTTTGTGAGAAGCGAATCTGCGCCTTGAGCCAAACCTGTGGAATCGCGAGGCACCAGGCTTGTGTCTTTCTTCGCGGTCACCGCCTGAGCGTGCTGATTGACCGTATCAGCCACAGGGACTGTCGAAAGGGTATCCCTCCGGATCCAGAGACTGTCAATGTCCAGCGCATAGAGTACGCTGTCGGTCATCGCAAACTGGCTCTGGAACTGAAAGTATTTCGTCAAAGCGCTTGCCCGCCGTTGCGCCTCCGATGTCACAGATGCTGCCGGAGTCCCGCCTGCACGTGCGTACGCATTCATAGCCGCCCTATAATCGCCGAAGCGAGTCTGAAGAATGCTTCCCAGCTCGAACGCCGCCTTCGCCCCCGTCTCGGTTCTCGCAAACGTTGTATCGACGAACCGATACTCGTTGACTGCGTCGGCCACGCGCTCACTTTGAGCATAAGTTGCACCCAGCTCGAAGCGAGTTGTGCCGACGTATTCGTTGAATCGATAATCGTCAGCCAGCTCGTTGAGGAGACCGATTGTGGTGTCATTTTTTTTCAGCGAACGGAAGGCGAGGGCAGCTTGCAGCCGGCTGTAATACAGGAGGTAGTCATCCGGTGAATAGTCCGACACCTTCAAATACGCAGAAGCCGCCTTGTCATACTCCTGCAGTGACAGGAAGAGATCGCCAATCTTTGACTGAGCGGTTGCCTTCAGCAGCCCATCACCCGTAATCTCAACCGCTTTCGCATATTGTTCGATCGCTCGTTCGGCAAGATCTTGCGTCGTCAAGATGGAGCCCAGGATACAATAGGCCTCTCCTGCGATCTCTTCTTCTCCCGCCTCCTTCGCACCGCGCACCAACGCTTCCCCCGCCGCCAGAGCATCATCGTAGCGGTTCAGTTTTTCGAGCGTCCTCAGGAACCAGAGTTGCCCGATGAAGCCAAGGGGACCACCCGGGTACTGAGCCAACAGCTCTGAGAATTTCCGTTCAGCCTTAACAAATTCTCCCTGATAGTAGTACGATCTTCCGATAAGGAACAGCGCGTCATCGACCAGCGCACTCTCTTGATAGAAGGAAAGGATGTTCGAGCACTTGTCGATGACCTGATTGAATTTCTGCTTGGCCCCTGCAGGAATTTGACCGGTCTGAGGTGTCTGCGTCGTTTTGCTGCGGGCAGTCAAAGCAGCGCTTAAAACTTCTGCTTCTGCGTCATCAAAGATGCGCTTGGCGTTGTAGTAGGCGTTGAAGTACGCCGTGGTGTTTTCATATCCTTGCGAGAACCAACCGCCGATGGTGCTGAAGACCGAACAGCCTGAAAGCGCAACGACCCCGAGAGCGGCTGAAAACGCTGCGATGGCAAGGTGAGAGGAGAGCGGTTTTTTCATTTCTGATTCAATATATTAAATGGGCAGCTTGATTGCAAGAGAACGTGGTCAAAGGAAAAACAGTCTCGCGATTCCTTTCTGAAAACTTAAACCTTTTCGCAACTCATCTCATCTAATCGGAGAATTCAAGAATGAACAAACTGGAGGTATGCCATATGAGAATTCGTTCAACAGCCGGCTTGATGGCGATGATCGCCATGCTCGTTTCCACAACGTATAGTCGACAGGAAGTCCTCGGCCCCCCAGGCGGAGGGATGTGGGGTGAAGGACAACAGCTGAGACAGAAACTGAATCTGACCGACGATCAGCGCAAAGAGATTGAGAAGATGCGTCTCGAAATGGCCAAGCAGTCAGTCGCCCATCAGGCGAAGGTCAAGACCGCTCGTTTGGAGCTCGCCGAGCTCTTCAAAGCCGATTCGCCGGACAGAGCTGCGATTGAGAAGAAAGTGAGCGAGATCGCCCAGATGGAGGGCCAGGGCCGACTCCTGTTCATCAACCACTGGTTCTCGGTCAACAAGCTGCTGAATCCGGATCAGCAGAAGATTTGGAAGCAGATGCTTGGCAGAGCCTGGATGCAGCATCGCATGAACAGGATGCGGGATGCGGGTCCCGGGATGATTCCGCGCGATCGCATGCGGCGAATGCCCATGGATCGACCGATGGGTCCACTCCGCTAATCCTGTAAGTTGTCCGGTTTGAAAACGGTTGGAGTCTTCTCCAACCGTTTCTGTTTTGTGGTCGCGAAGCGATCTCCTCGGGACAAGTTACCTGGGATTGGTCGGCCGGATGTCGATCTCGCTGACCATCGCACGTTCCGGCAGCGTGATCGCTGCAAGAAGAGTGTCAGCGACATCTTGAGGATGGAGTATCTTCTCGGACCGCCTGGGGTCCTTTTCTTGGGGAGAAAATGAAGTGTCGACAGATCCGGGACAAATTGTGATAACGCGAATGTTGTGCTCACGAACTTCCAACATCAGAGTCTTCGAAAAGCCCATCAGAGCCCATTTCGTTGCGGAGTATCCTGCACCCCCGACGAACGCATTTTTACCCGCCAGGGAAGAAACGTTCACGATAACGCCGCCCTTCTGCGGTTCCATGATACCGATCGCCCTTTGAGTGCAGAGAAAGAGGGCACGTAAGTTCAGGCGCCACATCGCATCAAAATCGTCGACCGACAGGTCCTTCACGGGCCTTAGTATCCCGATGCCTGCGTTGTTCACGAGGATGTCAAGCCGATGGAAATGCGACGACACCTCGTTGAACAAATTATCAATGTGGCTGTCGTTCGTCAGATCAGCCTGAATGCTGAGAGCCTTGCCACCGGAGGATTCGATCTCTTTCCGTACCCGCTCAAGCTCGGAAACAGTCCGCGCAGTCACCACAACGGTCACGCCGTTCTTCGCCAGTGTGCACGCAATAGCCTTCCCTATCCCTCGTCCCCCTCCTGTCACCAGAGCGACCGACTGATCGAGCTTCATACCTTCAAATCTCCCGCCTGAGGGCGAACAACCATATCCTCAATCATCATTGACTTTGGTTGACGCGTCAGCTCATAGAGCAACTGAGCAAGCTCCTCCGGCCTCATCATGCGGTGCGCATATTTCTCTCGATGTTTGGGATGCCAGATCGGAGTCAGCACAGCTCCCGGGAACACATTGATGACTTTTATTCCTTTGTCCCGAACCTCCGCCCTCAGTACATCCATCAGAGCGCCGACGCCCGCCTTCGATGCGGAGTATGCTGCCGAAAGAGTGTACGTCGCCTTGGCAGCGTACGAGACGAGGTTGAGGATGATTCCCGACTGCCGCTCGATCATGTTCGCGAGAACAGCCTGCGTTGCGTAGAACACCCCGTTCAGGTTGGTATCCACAACCTCGCTGAATTCCCGCGCGGTTGTGCCAAGGAAATCCCTGAAGTACGTCACGCCCGCGTCGTTGATGAGGATGTCTATCTTGCCAAATTCTGCCACAATCTGCTCAGCAATCTTTCGCACTTGCACCTGCCTACGAATATCACAAGCGTAGACTTTGCACTGCCCACGCGATGCGCGGACTTTTTCTTGGAGGTCTCGCAGCTTGTTCTTGCTTCGAGCTGAGGCGATGACGGTGTCGCCAGAGCGCACAAAGCGTTCAACGAGCGCCCAGCCGATACCCGAACTGGCACCGGTGATCCAAACGATGCGTGCTGATCTTTTCATCTAGTCTCCGAGTTCTCGATCGAGCAACGTGAGGAATTCAGTCCTCGTCTTCACATCGTGACGGAACGTGCCAAGCATGGCGCTCGTTGTTGCGACCGAGTTCTGCTTTTCTACGCCTCTCATCATCATGCAAAGATGACGCGCCTCAATCACCACGCCCACACCCTGCGGTTTGAGGTACTTGAAAAGCGTATCAGCGATCTGCTGTGTCAACCGTTCCTGCACCTGCAGTCTTCGTGCAAAGACCTCCACAATCCGGGGCAGCTTGCTCAAACCGACAATCCTTCCATTTGGGATGTATGCGATATGGCACTTCCCGTAGAAGGGGACAAGATGATGCTCGCAGAGGCTGTAGAAGTCAATGTCCCTCACGATGACCATCTCATTG
>CAZTKU010000153.1:0-7073 GCA_964614245.1 uncultured Ignavibacteriaceae bacterium | reverse complement strand
ACTCAAGTATCTGCCGATTGCCATTCCCTTCGGTCTCTTAACGGTAGTTGGCGGAATCAATGTGACGGAAAGCGCCCGGGTCGCCGGCGATGATTTTAACACGCGCAGCATCCTGCTCACGGAAGCGATCGCGACGCTGATCGCGGGGATCTGCGGAGGTGTGGCTCAGTCAACACCGTACATCGGTCAACCGGCCTACAAGCGGATGGGTTCGCGGGCAGGCTACACACTCCTGACCGGGCTCTTCATCGGGCTCGGCGGCGTTCTCGGATATGTTTCCTTCTTCGTGGAGCTCATCCCTCGCGCGGTTCTTGCTCCCATCTTGATTTTCGTTGCGCTCGATATCGTTGTGCAGTCGTTCCTTGCCTGTCCGGCCCGACATGCTCCGGCGGTCGCGTTTGCCTTCTTTCCAACCGTGGCAAGACTGTTATCGATCAAGCTCGGCAATCCCGACATCGTCCCTCTTGAAAACTTCCAACGGCTTCTCGAAGCTCCGGGGAAATCCCTGCCTGAGACCCTTGTGACGATCGCCCTCGGCAATGGATTCATCCTCACCGCGATGCTGTGGGGTGGATTTCTGGCGGAGCTGATCGATCGGCGTCTGAAGGTCTCAGCCATCTATCTCTTCATTCTGGCAGCTCTCACGTTCTTTGGTGTAATACATTCCGCTTCGCCTGATGGTGTCATGTATCTTCCGTGGACGCTTCAAGGTATGGCTCAGAAGATTCCGTACCAGTTTGCGCTCGCCTACGCAGTGTTTGCAGTTATGCTACTGCTCTTCGCACTGACGAAGGAATCCCGCGAGCCGAGGCTGGAGCATGAGTGAATTCATCCGAAAGGAACAAGGGATTGCAGCATTGTGCCGTCACAGAACTGATGCGACTCCCTACGAAGTAAACAGAATGCGGACAATGTTGATTTGTGGGCATTAGTTTGTTAGATTTGCTCAGATCCATTTTTGCTATTTGATTTCTAATGTCTGGTCTATCTTCGGAACGTAGCGCAGTTCCGTCCCGCTCTTCGAGCGGGACGAGAATCCTCGTTCCGAACGAAGTTCGGAACGGGACCCGGTAGCGCCGCTTTGGCATATGGGGTATTCAGGCTACATTCTGCAAAGTGAACCGACGGGATCTTATTACGTCGGTCAGACGGATAATGTTGAGCAACGAGTCAAGAGGCACAACCGCGGCGAAGTCAAATCGACTAGGTCTGGGAGGCCGTGGAAACTGGTCTACGAGATGTGGTTCGCAACGCGCAGTGAAGCAGTGAGATGGGAACGTGAGGTAAAGGCTCGCAAGCGACGAGCATTTATTGAGAAGCTGATACGATCAGATCATTCGGAACGTGGCGCAGCCCGGTAGCGCACTTGCTTGGGGTGCAAGGGGTCGCGGGTTCAAATCCCGCCGTTCCGACGAAAAATAGAGGAGGATAGTGGGTTTCCCGCACATACAACGTGCGGGATCCTCAAATCGTCAACTGCTCGTCCAAGGAAATGGACTCGCAGGCCGATTTGGGACAAATCCCGCCTGCCCCGACGTGGTGAGTCGGGGCCGTTCCGACGATTCCAAGATGTGGTGTCCCACTCAAACAGCGAGCGGGATCCTCAAAATCACGGCCACTTGCAGACAACGCTGGTGGGTGATTTTGGGACAAAGGGGTCATCCTGCAAAGCGGGACCGTTCCGACAAACGGATGCAAAGAGATTTGTGGCCACAGACCTCGGTCCGTGGACCGCAGGTGAAGAGCTGATACCATGGAGATCAAAACCCGGAAGAAAATCCTCCTCGTGGGGGATAAGGTGATGGTCGCACCAGATTCTGATTCAGACCGGACCGCCCATGGCCTTTACCTCCCTCCCGGCGTGAAGGAGAAAGAGAAAGTTCAGAGCGGGGTGGTCGTGAATGTCGGACCCGGCTATGCCGTTCCTAATCCCCAGTATCTCGACCAGGATCAGTGGTCGACCACGCCCAAGGATCCTGTGAAATACATTCCCCTTCAGGCCGAGGAAGGGGACTACGCACTCTTCTTGCGGGATTCTGCCATCGAGATCGAGTACGAAGAGCACAACTACCTCATCGTCCCCCATTCTTCCATTCTCATGCTCATCCGAAGAAGCGAGTTCGTTGAAGGACTCGAGTCATAAGGAAGGCGCTGTGGAGAAGGACCTTCGGATTTTCAGCCACGAGAACATCCTCGAGCAGATCAAAACAGCCGAGTATCGAAACGGGTACTACGTTCTCGAATTCTACGCAGAGAACAACAAGCCGTCCGCCGAACCGACAGATATCACGGCAAAGTTCTACCTCTATCCATCGGGCGGGACGCTGCGCGACAGCAATTTTCAGCTGCTTTTCTACGATTCCCGATACGACACGTACCGGGGTTTCAAGCCACCCCACCTTGCGCGCAAACCGCCCAGTTCCGAATAACAAGCCTCACAGTTGATCTGCTGAGACATAGCATCAGGGGACTGTGTCAGCGGAGAGAACCTTCCGAAGGGCCACTGGTAGAGTGGGGGTAACCTTCGGAAGGCTGGCCAGGCTCGGGAACGATTTACCGGCTCTTTTGTTAATAGAATTCAGCTACGCGATCCAACGACGAATCTTTCACTGAGGAGAAAGCCCATGTACGATATTCTCATTCAGCAAATGCGGGGTGAAGTGACGCGGCTCGGCGCACAGGAGCTCAAAACGCCTGAAGAGGTGGATGCCGTGCTGCCGAATGCGAAGGGGACCATGTTGGTCGTCGTCAATTCGACGTGTGGGTGTGCCGCCGGGGCGGCGCGGCCCGCGCTCGCCAAGGCGCTGCAGCATCCCAACGTTCCTGAGAAGATTGCGACAGTGTTTGCCGGATTGGACAAAGAGGCAACGGCACGTGCACGTGAATACTTCACAGACCAGCCGCCTTCATCACCATCGTTCGCGTTGATGCGCGATGGCAAGTTTGTCCACATGATCCATCGTTACGAAATCGAGGGACGCAATCCTGATCAAGTCGCATCAACCTTGAAGCAGGCGTTTGACAGGTTCTGTGTGTCCGCAGAGAAGCAAGCTGTCTGAAGCTTTGCCAAAGAGTCCTCAGTGCCCACACCGACATCGTTGGTGTGGGCATTCTTGTCTGAATCGTGTTCGATAATCTTAAATCATACCCATGTTCAATGACAATTTGGGAGAAGTAATGAAGGCTAGATTTCTTACGGTGTCGGCTGTCTCTGTGCTTGCGATTCTCTTGATTGGCGGTTGTTCGGATAAGGGGAACGACCCAACGAGTGCCAACCAGCAACCGTCTCCACCGCCGGTTACACAAGACGTGTCGTTTCAGTCTCAGATCAGACCGATTTTCCAGCAGCGCGGCTGCGATGGCTGCCATGGCGGGAATGGCGGTCTCTTTGTGCAAACGGTTGCACAGCTGCTCCAGGGGGGGAGCCACGGACCTGTGATCGTCCCCGGGAAAGCCGACTCCAGCAACTTGATCAAGAAGCTGTCACCGAACCCCCCTTTTGGCGATCGGATGCCCCAGGGCGGACCATACCTGCCGGACACCACGATTCAAGTGATACGAACGTGGATCAACCAGGGAGCAAAGAACAACTGAAGCAAGGATTCCGAAATCCTAAACTCGAAAGGATTAAAGCCAGTTGACAAAAGCTATCGCGGATGAGTCGTTGCTTTCTTCATTTTGAATTTTGATATTTCCATTTGTTCGTATTTCGAGTTTCGGATTTAGGATTTCAATTGATGGCTGTTCAGTTAATCAAGAGCGCACTCACCCACAAAGTGCTCCCTTCGAGCACACCCGGGAAGGATCGGCATCCGGCCCTGATCCTGCTTCACGGTCGGGGAACCAACGAGGACGATCTTCTCGGTCTGGCGCAGTATCTGGATCCACGATTCTTCGTTGTGAGCGCACGGGCGCCGTTTCGGTTTCCCTACGGTGGGTACACCTGGTATGAAATTGTAGAAGTCGGCTCACCGGTCACTCCACAGTTCGAAGAAAGCTACCAGAGACTTACGCAATTCGTCGTCGACGTCAAAGCCCACTACCCCGTTGATCCGACTCGCGTTTTCCTACTTGGCTTCAGCATGGGGAGTGTGATGTCGTTTGCGGTTTCGCTCACGAAGCCCGAATCCGTGACCGGCGTCGTGGCACACAGCGGCTACATCCCTGAGAATACGTCATTGCGTTTTCAATGGGACAGCCTCGCGGGTCTTTCTCTTTTTGTTGCGCATGGTGTTCACGATGAGGTCATCTCGATCGACCACGGACGGCGTGCGCAAGCTCTTCTTGCCAAAACTCAAGCAGCCCTCACCTACAAAGAGTATCCCATCGCTCATTCCATGAGCGAGGAAAGTCTCTCCGACCTTTCTCTGTGGCTCCAAACAAGGCTTGATGTTCCTCCGGGGAAACAGTAGATTACGCCAGGGTGAATTGGTAATCGGTTGATACAAGCCACCCCTGCATCAATTCCTGCAACCGGCCAAACAGTTTCCTCCATCACTTTGCCTAATATCATTGTGCTGGCAGCAAGTAGTCGGCAGCGAATGGTTTTAGTTTGAAAGGAGGGATTGAGAAATGGGTATTCCACGTCGTGCGTTTCTCAAGTCGAGCGCCGCGCTTCCAGCTCTCAGCTGGGGATCGCTTGTGGTGCGAACGTCTTCTCACGTTAACTCATCTCTCGATCCGTGGGTTGAGGTCAACCCGGCACATCTTCGTCACAATGTCGGGCAAATCTCGAAGCGGGTGGAGGCAAGACCAATCCTGGCAGTCATCAAGAACAATGGCTACGGACTTGGGCTTGTCAACGTTGCACGGGTCTTGGAACCTCTCGGCGAAATCTCAGGATTTGCGGTGGTGAAGCTTCAGGAGGCCGTGATGTTACGAGACGCGGGGATTCGAAAACCGATTCTTCTTCTTGGACCTGTCGACGAGCGTGAGGTCGAGGAAACCGTGGCGCAAGGAATCACCCTGATGGTCTACGCCCCGATGGGCCCAATCTTGGACAAGGTTTCTCGTGCGCTCCAGAAGGCGATCAGTGTGCACGTGTGTGTTGACACGGGGATCGGCCGCGTCGGCGTGCCGTATACCGAGGCTCTCCCGCTCACTCGCGATCTCGCGAGCCGAGCGTCAGTGCGAATTGATGGAATGATGATGACGTTTACCGAGGATCCGGAATTTGACAAAGAACAATTAAGACGCTTTCAGGAGCTGTGCCACGAGCTGGAGCGGCAGGGAATTCATTTTGGCAAGAAGCATGCGGCTTCGAGTTTCGGGCTCTTCCAGCATCCCGACGGGTTCCTCGACATGGTGCGCCCCGGGATGGCAATATTTGGCATCTATCCGGAAAACGAATTCCGCCGCAGTGGTCTGATGGAACTTCGCCCTGCCCTGAGCTTCAAAGCGAGTGTAATCTATGTGAAGCAACTGCGCAAGGGTGATAGCGCGGGTTATAATCGAGCTTATCGTGCGGAACGCGATGTCTGGGTTGCCACTCTACCGGTCGGGCATGCCGACGGACTCCCACGTGTGGCGACAAAAGGTGCACGTGTTCGGATCGGCGGCGAACTCTATCCCGTGGTTGCGGTCTCCGCAAGCCACGCCATTGTGGAGATTGGTGCTGAACAGAGAGTACATACTGCTGACATCGTGACGGTCTTCGATTGGCACGAGGGCTCGAGACCGGAAGACTTCTCCGCTTCGTCCGGCAGCTCAGTGTATGATCTGACGATGCACCTGAACGCACTGCTGCCAAGGCGAATCTTCTCCTGATCCCGGGACCTGTCTCCACTTCGTATGAAACACAAACGCAAGAAAACTGAGACCTCAAGCTTTGGGACATCCGGTCGCATAAGCCACGATTCGTCGCGGTTCTACGACAGTCGCCTGTATGAGCAGCCCGCACCGCCTTCCACTCACCCGAAAGGCGAAAGCCGCGTCCTTCCTGAGCATCTCGACCGTATCTTCTGCAAGAGCAGCGAGAAGATGGCCGAACTTCCGGATTGCTCCGTTCATCTGATGATCACGTCGCCTCCGTATAACGTTTCAAAGGAGTACGACGAGAATCTGACGCTCGATGAGTATCGAGACCTCTTGCGCGGCGTGTTCCGGGAGACGTTGCGCGTGCTTGTGGACGGCGGCAGAGCTTGTGTGAATGTTGCGAACGTCGGACGAAAGCCGTACATCCCGTTTCACGCATTCATCGCACGGGACATCATAGAGCTTGGATATGCGATGCGCGGTGAGATTATTTGGAATAAGGGGAGCAGTGCCGGTCCGTCAACAGCGTGGGGGAGCTGGAAGTCGGCAACGAATCCCGCATTGCGCGATGTTCACGAGTATATCCTGGTCTTTTCAAAGGGGGATTTCTCACGAAAGGGCAAAGGAAAGAAAAGCACCATCGGTCGTGACGAATTCCTGGAATCAACAAAGAGCATCTGGACGTTCGGCGCAGCATCCGCCAAACGCATTGGCCATCCCGCGCCGTTTCCAGTCGAACTCCCTCGCAGACTGATCCAATTATACAGTTTCGAGGGTGACGTTGTGCTCGATCCATTTGTCGGGAGCGGGTCAACGTGCATTGCCGCAATTCAGACCAACCGTCACTTTGTCGGATATGAGAAGAAGGCCGCTTATGTCGCCCTTGCTGACCGACGGATTGATGAAGCGCGTCGAAAAGTTCTTCAGACTCCACCCCACAGTATCGATTGAACGCGTCAGAGAAATGAGGTATATTCTCCAGCATCGTTAACAAACAACTCACTGTTCGTTGGATCCATGACTACTTCATGAGTATCTCCATGAGAAACCGAATCCTCCCCTCTTTCGCAGTGCTTGTTAGCTCATTGATCCTTATCTCTTGTGGCCCGGCGGAACAGGCTGATGCTCCATGGAGAGCCGCCATTGACTCTCTACAGAATCACTATGCGCCGGACAGCCGGTTGGCTGTGTTCAAAGTATCCTGCAGACAGCAAGGAGACATGCTCATCGTGAAGGGGGAAGTCGACAACGCGAAAGCCAAAGACGATGCTCTCGCGACGGTTCGCAAGGCAAGCGAGACCGAAGTTGTCGATAGCGTG
>CAZTKU010000152.1:0-7152 GCA_964614245.1 uncultured Ignavibacteriaceae bacterium | reverse complement strand
CTACAACCTTCAACTTATAACTTACTTGCGCGCATTTTCCAAGCGCTCTATTTCATCGCGGAGTTCAGCAGCTCGTTCGAATTCCAGATCCTTTGCCGCTCTCGTCATTTCTGCCTTCAATTCGGCGAGCAGGTCTTTTCGCTGTTCAGCGGTGAGATACTTGACAACGGAATCGGAGACGTGAGCGACTTTTGCCTGCTCCTTCCTCGCGGCACGCTGGGCAGCAACATCAGCGATTGCCGTCGCCGCAAGCACTTCTTCGATGGATTTGTAGATCGTGGCAGGGGTAATGCCGTGAGCCTCGTTGTACTCTGCCTGCTTCCGTCTCCGGCGGTTCGTCTCGTCAATCATTCGTTGCATCGAGCCTGTGACCGTATCAGCATACAGAACAACTTTCCCGTTGACATTGCGAGCCGTCCGTCCGGCTGTCTGGATCAACGAGCGATCCGAGCGGAGGAAGCCCTCCTTGTCTGCATCAATGATCGCGACCATCGACACCTCGGGTAAATCAAGCCCTTCCCGAAGCAAATTGACGCCGACGAGAACGTCAAAATCGCCCAGGCGCAGGTCGCGCAGAATTTCCACACGCTCGAGCGCATCGACCTCTGAGTGAATGTAGCGCACCTTAACGCCGATACCCAGGAGATATTCCGTGAGATCTTCTGCCATGCGCTTTGTGAGCGTCGTAACGAGAACCCGCTCCTTCTTCGCGGCGCGCCCGCGAATCTCCGCGATCAGGTCATCAATCTGATGCTTGCTCGGTCGCACATCCACTGCCGGGTCAACGAGTCCCGTTGGACGAATGACTTGCTCGACAACGACCCCTTTGCACCTCTCCAGCTCGAGATCACCGGGCGTAGCGCTCACAAAGATGATCTGGTTCACCATCGATTCCCATTCATCAAATGTCAGCGGACGGTTGTCGAGTGCGGAGGGGAGGCGGAATCCATATTGCACGAGCGTCTCCTTGCGCGAGCGATCCCCGTGATACATTCCTCGAATCTGCGGCGCCGTCACGTGCGATTCATCGATGACGGTCAGGAAGTCCTTCGGGAAGTAGTCGAGCAGGCAGTAGGGACGGGAACCGGGCGGCCTCCCCGCCAGATGGCGCGAGTAGTTCTCGATGCCCGAGCAGTGTCCGATCTCTCGCATCATCTCCATATCGAACCGCGTGCGCTGTTCGAGCCGCTGGGCCTCGAGCAGTTTGCCCTGAGCGCGAAGTTCGGGCAATCGCTCCTTCAATTCCACATCGATACTCTTCAGCGCCCGTTCAATACTCGGACGCGTCGTTATGAATTGCTTGGCAGGATAGACGATCTCGAAGTCCGTCTCAGCGATAATTCTGCCATCCGTCTTCTGGATGTAGGAAAGCCGCTCGATCTCGTCGCCAAGGAACTCGATGCGAATGGCTTCTTCATTTTCATAACCGGGAATGATCTCGACGACATCGCCGCGAACCCGAAACGACCCGCGCGAGAACTCGTAGTCGTTCCGCATGTACAGCATGTCGAGCAATTTCTTGAGGATTGCGTTGCGGCCGACCTTCTCTCCTTTGCGCAGAGGAAGCGTTTGGGAGATCCACTCCTCCGGCGCCCCGATGCCGTAGATGCAGCTCACGGACGCGACGACGATGACATTCGGGTCGCCGCTTAACAGCGCGCTCGTCGCGCGCAACCGCAGGCGGTCAATCTCGTCGTTGATCGAGGAGTCTTTGGCGATGTAGGTATCCGTGGCGGGGACGTACGCTTCCGGCTGGTAGTAATCGTAGTAACTGATGAAGAACTCGACGCGATTCTTTGGAAAGAAGCTCCTGAACTCACCATACAGCTGCGCGGCGAGTGTCTTGTTGTGAGACATCACCAGCACGGGCTTGTTGACGTGCTGAATCACATTCGAAATCGTGAAAGTTTTCCCGCTGCCGGTGACGCCGAGGAGCGTCTGGTAGCGGTCGCCGCGGAGCACCCCTTCAATAAGCTGCTTGATCGCCTCAGGCTGGTCGCCGCTGGGCTTGTAGTCGGAAACAAGTTGAAAAGGCATGGGAATATTCAATCACCAATTTTCAATATGCCACCGTCCAACGAACGACGTCGTTTCTCGAATTCATCCTTCGCGGCTCAATTTCAAATTGGCAATTGAAACTCGACAACCCCGTTAGAGCGGTTGTTCTTTGCCGCCAGTTCTTGCAACGTTGAGGAACGCGTCTCGGACGAAGTCGGCCGCATTCGTTTCAAATCCCGGTGGGATCCCTTTCTTGAGCTGGTCGTGCGCGAACGGAGTCCCGCCCGCGGAGATCGTCAGGTTGGGGTTGATGACGATTGCCCGCGTGGCGCCCCCGCACTTCATCACGACGCTCGACTTGACAGTTGGGAAGTTTGCTTCGACGACGGGATCAACCTGCACCTCAACACCAAGCATCTTCAATGATTCTGCCGTATCGCACTCCACGTCAACGTTTTGTGCCTTTAGAAACACGAGACTGTCGTGCACGCACTTTCGAGCCAGTACCGCCACCTCCTGAGCAACGGCGGTGAACTTCTCCCTATCCGTGGTAAACTTTGCCCATTCCTTGATGGTGTTCAGCAAAATGTTCTTCGAAGCCTCGTTCATAGTGCCCCCTGAAGTTAATGAAAAGAGATCCGCCTGACACGATGGAACGCCGATCCTTCAACCTGCAATATACTTTTTGGAGGCACCGATTGCAAGGTTGATCGCTTGCTTTCCAGCCATCTCCTTCTTATCTTAACCGCCGATCATCGCAGAAATGGAAAGCAGAGTCCCACTTCTCGCGCTTCTGGTGCTGGCTCTCGCCGGTTGCCGCGAATCACAGCCGACAGCGGATCCCCGGGAGGACGAGCTCATGTCCGTGTATGCGGAGATGCTCGTCTTGAATGAGCAATTCAAAGCGACCGCCTCTCCGATCGATACCGCAGAATACAGGCGAAAGATCGAACAGCTGCTCAGCTCACACAGGTTTAGCAAGGAAGAGTTCTATAGCGCCATTGACTCTCAGTTCCGGTCTGCTGAGAAATCCCGCCGCTTCCACGAGAAGCTTAGCGCTCGACTCGAACAGCGAAAACCAAAGCCCTAATCTATTTTCCACATCGTCGAGGAGGTAACCACATGCAACGACGAATCCTTATTCTCGTACTTCTTTGTCTCCTGATCATACCGTGGCTCCGGGGACAGGTCGGGTTCAACGCTGTCCAAGACCAGGTTGTCGAACACCGGCTGAAAAACGGCATGAAATTCCTCATCTTACCCCGTCACGACGCGCCGGTGGTCTCATTTCAGACATACGCGAATGTCGGTGCGGTGAACGAGAGCCGCGGTATTACCGGACTCGCTCACATCTTCGAACATCTTGCCTTCAAAGGCACGTCGGATATTGGCACCAAAGATTACAGGAAGGAGAAAATCGCACTCGACGCACTCGATAAAGCCTGGGCCGCGTGGAGAGAAGAGGAAGTCAAGGGAGCACGTGCCGATAGCCTCAATGTGAAAAACCTTCGCGAAGCATTCGAAAAGGCGCAGGATGCAACTGCAGCGCTCGTTGAGAACGGAGAGTTTGACAAGGTGATTGAGGAGCAGGGCGGTGTCGGATTGAACGCCGGCACAGGAGCCGATGCAACCCAGTATTATCTGAGCTTACCCTCGAACAAACTCGAGCTGTGGTTCTCCCTCGAGTCCGCTCGCTTCCTCGATCCGGTCATACGTGACTTCTACAAGGAGAAGGATGTAGTGATGGAAGAACGCCGGATGAGGACGGAGAGCAATCCGATCGGCAAACTCGTCGAAGAGTTCCTCGCTGTCGCGTTCAAATCGCACCCCTATAAGGAACCCGTCGTTGGACATATGTCCGACCTCAAGGGGATTACGCGCGATGAGGCGCTCGCCTTCTTCAAGAAATACTACGTCCCCTCCAACATCGTCATTGCCATCGTCGGCGACGTCGATCCGAAGGAGACCATTCGCCTGGCCGAGACGTACTTCGGCAGAATCCCTTCGGGACCCAAACCGCCGGAAGTGCGCACGGTTGAGCCCGAGCAGAAGAGTGAGCGGAATGTGGTCCTGCATGAACAATCGCAGCCTATTCTGCTCGTCGGTTACAAGAAGGGGTCTGCCACACATCCCGATGACGTTGTGTATGATGCGATCTCTGACATCATGAGTTCAGGCCGAACCTCCCGCCTCTACAAGTCGCTCGTTCGCGACAAGAAGCTGGCGATTCAATCGGCAGGCTTCTCAGGATTTCCCGGGCAGAAGTATCCAAACCTGTTCGCCTTCTTCGCGATTCCGGCTCGGGGTAAGACCAACGATGAGTGCCTCACGGCCATCAACGAGGAGATTGAGAAAATCAAGAAGGAGCCCGTCAGCGACGATGAGCTGAAAGCAGTGAAAACGCGGGCCCGAGCGAATCTCATTCGCTCCCTCGCATCGAACTCCGGCATGGCCGGCCAGCTGACCTTCTTCGAGGTCATCACGGGAAATTGGCGAACCCTCTTCACGCAACTAGACAAGATCAACGAGGTGACAGCCGCCGACATCCAGCGCGTCGCCAACGAAGTCTTTGTGAATTCCAACCGCACGATCGGCACGATCGAGCCAGTGAAATAAGGAGAGCACGCCATGAAAACACGACGCAGAGTATCGATCGCAACACTGGTTTTGGCATTTGTGCTTGTCGGCGCGGCACAAACCTCGCACAAGCCACAGCACTACAAGAATCTGAAATATCCGGCATTGCGACAGGTTCAACTTCCTGAGCCAATGCGCTTCACGCTCAACAACGGCATCGTCGTATTCCTTCTGGAGGATCATACTCTACCGCTCATCGAAGGCTCGGTCGTCGTTCGGACGGGCTCACGTTACGAACCGGCAGACAAGGTCGGGCTGGCTTCCATCACCGGTCAGGTGATGCGAACGGGAGGAACGGCGACGAAAACGGGAGACGAGCTGGATGAAATGCTGGAGAAGGTAGGTGCGTCGGTCGAAACATATGTCGGAACGACCTCGGGCGGCGCCCGTCTTTCGGTGCTCAAAGAGGACATCGATCTGGGTCTCGGCATTCTTGCCGATGTGCTGAAAAATCCTGCCTTTCGCGACGACAAGATCGAGCTGGCGAAGGTCGCGGCCCGCTCCGTGATCTCGCGCCGCAACGATCAGGTCATGGCAATTGCAGCCAGGGAATTCAACAGACTGATCTACGGTCCCAACCATCCCTATGCTCGGATGACTGAATACGCGACGATCGAAAACATCACCAAACAGGATCTCATCGACTTTCACAAGAAGTACTTTGTGCCGAACAACATGATGCTCGCGCTCTGGGGCGACTTCAATGCGGCAGAAATGAAAGCGAAGATCGAACAATCGTTTGGCGGATGGGATCGGAAAGAGGTAACCTTGCCTCCGGTTCCTCAAACACGTCTTGCCTCTCAGAAGACGGTCAACTACATCAAGAAAGAGGACGTCAACCAGTCAAACATCTATCTCGGACATTTGGGTGGAATGCTGAACGATCCCGAGAGCGGCCCGCTCAATGTCGCTGATCAGGCGTTCGGCGGCGCCACGGCTTCACGGTTATTCAAAAAGGTCCGGTCCGACCAGGGTCTCGCCTATTCTGTCGGGAGCTTCTGGGGAGAGAGCTATGATTATCAGGGGGCATTCAGGATGAGCGGCTCGACAAAATCCGGCACAACGTTGAAAATGATCCGATCCATTATGAACGAATTTGATGACTTCATCAAGAAGGGCATCACGGATGACGAGTTGAAATATGCCAAGGACTCCTACCTCAACTCTTTCGTCTTTCGGTACGACACCAAAGGGAAGATCATCAATGAACTGGTGACGCTTGAGTACTACGGTTATCCGAAAGACTTCATTCAGAAGCAGCAACAGGATATCCAGAAAGCGACAAAGGAGAGCGTGAACGAAGCGGTGCGGAACCGATGGAAGCCAGAGGCGTTGGCGATCCTTGTCGTGGGGAAGGATTCTGACTTTGATGAACCGCTGAGCTCGCTGGGATCCAACGTACGGACGATCGACATCACCATTCCGGCTCCTCCCGAGCGGATACCCGATGCGACACCCGAAACCATCGCGAAAGGTAAAGACATCCTGAAGAAATCTCTCGCTGCGATGGGCGGCACTGCCCTTTTGGGCATCAAGGACATCGCCGTGAGCGCCAAGCAGGTGCAGGTGACGCCGATGGGCGAATTCACGCTTGATGCCCAGATACAGATCGTTCGACCCAACAAGATGGCGATGCAGATGAAAACGCCCATGGGCGAAATGCAAATGGTCTTCGACGGCACCAACGCCTGGATGAAAGGTCCTATGGGCACTCGGGATCTCCCCGGCTCTCAGCGTGATGAATTCCAGAAGCAGACGATTGGAGACGTCCACTATGTTCTGCAGAACATTGACAAGCCCGATTTCACCCCGCAATACGTGCGCGACGAAACAATCGAAGGCAAACCCGTGAACATCGTCATCGTGCGATACGCTCCTCTGAACTATGTGATGCGGCTCTTTGTCGACGCTCAGAGCGGGTTTGTGCTCAAAAAGGTCGCACGTGGAATGACCGCGTCAGGCCCCGGCGATGTTGAAGAGGTCTTCTCAGATTACCGCGTGGCGGACGGCGTGCAATTCCCGTTCAAGACCGTTGCCACCTCCGATGGCAAGAAGGTCTCTGAGGTCGCGGTCACTTCAGTCAAAGTCAATGCCGGTGTCAAGGAAGAGGTCTTTAAGAAATAACGATCTCAGCCCCATGATGTCTCAGGCCTCCAGGGTTTGACGGCCCTGGAGGCTTTCTTTTTACGTCAGCGCAGGTCCTCATGACGTCGCCTCAGTTTCGACATCTTGATACGATCACAGGCCTTTTCGTCGCCGTGTTGCTTATCTCCAATGTCGCGTCAACGAAGATTGTTGACCTTGGATGGTTCACGTTCGACGGAGGAACGCTCCTCTTTCCGTTGAGCTACATTTTCGGCGATATCCTCACGGAGGTGTACGGCTACCAACGATCGCGGAAGGTGATCTGGCTTGGGTTTCTGTCGGCTGGCTTGATGTCACTGACCGTTGCGGTGGTGGGGGCTTTGCCGCCTGCACGCGACTGGGCACACCAGCAAGCCTACGAGCAGATCCTCG
>CAZTKU010000151.1:5560-7213 GCA_964614245.1 uncultured Ignavibacteriaceae bacterium | reverse complement strand
CCTGAAGCGACTCTTCGAAATCGTCAACGAGGTCAGCGGCAAGCGGCATTTTCAAGTGAATCTGCCCGCCCGCTTCGCGATGCTGTACGCGGGCTTTGAGAAGAAGAAGGCAGAGTTGCTCGGTTGGTACCCTCAGATTACACCCGGGTGGGTCGTAACGTATCTTCAGGATTGGGCATACTCATCAGCCAAGGCGCAACGGGAACTTGGCTACACGATCACGCCTCTCCAGGAGGGAATTCGCCTGACCTACGAATGGCTGCTTGAACAGCGATCAAATCACAAACCGAAAAGAAGCCAGTGAACCAGACAGAACCCGCAGGTCGATTCACTTCATCCATATCGCTCTCAGGACTCTTCAGCGGCGAAAACAAGAAGCCGACGCTCATCCTCCTCGTCACTCCCTTCGTTCTTACAACATTCAAGTACTACGGAACCAAGCCCTTTTACCTGAGTGACCTCGCTTCCTCATTTGTTCTCTTCGGTGATGTGCAACTGACTGCCGCGCTCTATACGTTTGTGTCAGCCTTCGTCTTGCTGGGGATCATTCCGTTTCTCATCATCAGATTTCTGTTCAAGGAGCCGATTGCATCCTACGGTTTGCAGCTTGGGGATTGGCGGTTTGGATTGAAGGCATTTCTTGTCCTGGCACCAATTATGGCCGCAGCGACATACTCTTCCTCAAAAGCCCCGGAATTTATTGCTGAATACCCTCTCTTCAAGGGAGCCTCCGCCTCGCCGCAGGCGTTTTTCAGTCATTCCATGTCGTACCTGCTGTTTTATGTGGGATGGGAGGTGTACTTCCGCGGGTTCATGCAGTTCGGACTACGAAAAGCACTGGGAGACTGGAACTCCATTCTCATCCAGACACTAGCCTCGTGCCTCCTTCACATCGGCAAGCCGGCCGGGGAGATTTACGGATCGATCATTGGTGCGTTGATCTGGGGAATTGTCGCTTTTCGCGCCCAGTCGATCCTGTTTATCATTCTCCTGCATTGGGTCCTGGGCGTCACGCTTGATTTCTTCATTTGCTACATGAACTGACTGCTTTCTTCCCTTCGATTCGCGGGCTCAGGAATAGTGTATGACAGAAAAGACCTTCCACATTGGGAACCTTCGCCTCCAAGCCACCGACGGCCTCATTCTGTTCGCTCTCGCGCTTTTCAGTGTTCTTGCCATGGTGTTTCTTGCGCGTGTTGAGAGCTGGTGGTTGCTCGTCGCGAAAAACGTCGGTGTGGCAATTCTCTATGTCGGCTTTGTCTATTTCTCCCAACGTGCTTCGAAGAAGTTCCTTCGCTTCTTGCTCCGCGTGACGGCTGTAACGCTTGCGTACGCATACCTGTTCGGCGCAGTCGATAAGCTGCAACTGATCCTCCACGGCCAGTGGCTTGATGACTACGTGCTCGACGCCGAGCAATACGTTTTTGGCCTCCAGCCCACACTCTGGCTTCAACATTTCACCACTCCCGCTCTCACCGAATGGCTGATGTTCTCCTATGTCATTTACGTGCCGATGTATCCCGTGCTCTGCGGGATCATTTATTATCTGCGCGGTGAGCTCCCCATGGAGGAGTACTTCTTCACGCTCGGCCTCACCAACATCTTGTGCGATATCGGATTTATCCTTTTTCCTGTTGCCGGGCCCATCACAAC
>CAZTKU010000151.1:0-5460 GCA_964614245.1 uncultured Ignavibacteriaceae bacterium | reverse complement strand
AACTTCATGTTATTTCTTCAGCGCATCCGCCTCATTCTCTTCGATCCCGAATACGCAACGGCCGATTTATATGATTCTCCTCAATTAGGTCAGGGATTCCTTCTCGTCTCCACTTATGCCGGGTTAACCTCGTTCAACTCGTTCCTTTCCGGGTATCTCAAGACCGAGACCATGAGCGTGGGACTCATCGCATTCCTCGGGTCAGCCCTCTTGATCTATTTGACCTGGGTGTTCCTTGCCATTGTCTTTCACCTCGCTGCGGAGCTCTTGGGGGGGCTTGGGGAATTTCCACATGCCTTGGGATTCGTCGGTCTCGCGGCAGCTCCCCATATCTTCACGTCGCTGGCATCAATCGTTCTGACCATCCTTGGCACCGAAGTGTTCTACAACGATCCTGATGCCATTATTGCCAAAATCGGTTTGGGCATTTCGCTTCTCGGGATGGCCTGGGGTTGGCCCGGCGTGATCTGTTATTTCGGCCTGAAGAACGCCGAACGGCTAGCTTCCCTGAAAGCGCTCCTTGTTACGCTTCTTGTCTTCTTCGCTTTTGCCACGCTTGAAGTCTTGAATTCGAACGCGTTCTGACGTAGCGTTCGACAATCCTTTTATTCAACGTGTCACATGAACCCACCGCAGTGAGGCAGCCATGAAAACCACTTCTGTGTTGAGCGTGCTCGTTGTGCTGGCGTTGGGATTGTCCTGCCAACCTTCACCTCAAGGACCGTACGATATTCTTATCCATAATGGCATGATCGTCGATGGCACAGGCAACCCGTGGTACGAGGGTGACATCGCCATTTACGGGGAAAAGATCCTCGCCATCGGCAAGCTGGATGCCAAAATCGCGAAGCGTACAATCGATGCGGCAGGCAAAGTTGTGGCCCCAGGTTTTATCGATATGTTGGGACAATCGGAGTATTCTATTCTCATCGACAATCGCGCCATGAGCAAGATCTCTCAAGGAATAACAACGGAGATCAACGGCGAAGGGGAGTCTGCAGCACCGGTAAATGAGAAGATTTTGAATGAGATGAAATCGTATCTCCAGAAGAATAAACTAACGGTCGACTGGAAGGATTTCACAGACTACTTTGCCCGCGTTGAACGTCATAAGTCGGCGATCAATTTTGCCTCTTACATCGGTGCGACACAGGTTCGGGCGTACGTGATCGGCTACGACAATCGCGAACCCACACCAGAGGAGCTGGACAAGATGAAGCTGCTCGTCCGGGAGGCAATGCAACAGGGCGCACTTGGGCTCAGCTCCTCGCTTGAATACACCCCGGCGATGTATGCGAAGACGCAGGAGCTCATCGAACTTGCGAAGGTCGCTGCGGATTTCGGCGGCATCTACGTGACGCATCTTCGCGACGAGGAAGATCGTATCGTCGAAGCAATTCTGGAAGCGGCAGACATTGCCCGCGCCGCAAGGATCCCCGTCGAGATCTGGCATCTGAAAGTCGCAGAGAAGCCAAATTGGGGAAAGATGCCTCAGATTGTTCAACTGATCCAGCAGCATCGAAATCAGGGGATTGACATGACTGCCGATCAGTATCCCTACATTGCATTTTCCAATTCACTGAGCTCACCCATGCCGGGTTGGGCGCAGGAGGGAGGAACCGAGAAGCTGCTCCAACGCCTGAAAGACCCCGATGTTCGAAAGAGAATCCGCAAGGAGCTTGCAGCAACAAACCGCAACAAGGGGGTGGATTTCAGCGGAATAATGATTTCATCCGTGACGAACCCGGACCTCAAGCAATGGGAGGGCAAGCGGTTAACCGAAGTGGCCGCGGCGTGGAAGAAGGACCCTTACAACACGATGTTCGACTTCATTCTCGCTGACTCAGCCAGAACGGCGAGGGTCGCGTTTGCGATGACGGAAGAAGATTTGAAGATGGGAATGGCCCAGCATTGGGTGAGTTTCTGCACCGATGCTAATGCCAGGGCAACCGATGGCCCCCTCTACGAAGGGAAGCCACACCCGAGGGCTTACGGGAGCTTTCCCCGAATTCTCGCCAAGTACGTTCGGCAGGACAAGCTCCTCTCACTCGAAGATGCAGTCCGCAAGATGACCTCGCTCCCCGCTCAACGAGTCGGACTGAACGAACGCGGAATCCTCAAACCTGGATTCTTCGCCGACGTGGTGATCTTCGATCCGGCCTCCGTTACAGACAAAGCGACGTTCGAGAACCCGCATCAGTACTCAGAGGGTGTCAGTCTCGTTCTGGTGAACGGCACACCGGTATGGGAGGACGGGAAGTTCACGGGCAATCTGCCAGGGAAAATCCTGCGAGGACCTGGCTACAAACATTAGCGCAGAAACACAAAAGCCGCCTCACCTCGGGGCGGCTTTTTGTCTTGAAGTCCGGCTTCTTCTTGAAGTTTCCGAAGGTCTGAAAGCTGGCGAGAGAACCTTCGGAAGCCTTTCTGAGTAGAAGTCGAACTTCTGAATTGCTATCCCCTTCTGACTTTCAGTACCCTTGTCCAATGAACGATCTGCCGCTTGACATCATGCGGCGATGTGCTGCCTGCTGATTTCTTCTGCTCAACACTTCTGTGCGGCAAGATGTAATCGAAGACATCGGAGTCAAACACCTTGGAAAAGGTGTGAAGGATCTCAAGGTCGAGGTTCCCGAGGAACATCCGGTGCTCGATGCAGTACGAGACGATCTTTCCGGTGACCGTATGAGCCTCCCGGAACGGTATGCCCTTGCGCACAAGATAGTCTGCAATGTCTGTCGCTGTGAGGAAGTCGTTCCGCAGCTCCTCTTCCATCCGACGCCGATCGAAGGTGGTGTGCACCAGGATATGCGAGAAAATGAACAAACACTGCCGTGTCGTGCTGACTGCCTCGAACATCGGCATTTTGTCCTCCTGCATATCGCGGTTGTAGGCCAGCGGCAGTGCCTTCATGACCGTCAGGAGATTCACAAGCGCCCCGTACACACGTCCCGATTTTCCGCGCACAAGCTCCGCCATATCGGGGTTCTTCTTCTGGGGCATGATACTGCTTCCTGTTGTGTAGGCATCGCTGGTGTGGGCAAAGCCAAATTCCGTGCTGCTCCAGAGCACCAACTCCTCTGCGAAGCGACTGAGGTGCATCATGATCATGCTGCAGGCCGCAACAAACTCAATCAGGTAATCCCGATCGCTCACCGCATCAATGCTGTTTTCGACGATCCCGTCGAAGTGGAGCTTCTTTGCGACTTTCAGGCGGTCGATCGGAAACGATGTACCCGCTAACGCGGCAGCACCTAATGGCGATTTGTTGAGCCGTTTCAGACAGTCGTGCAGGCGATCGTAGTCGCGTTCCAGCATCCAGACGTAGGCGAGCAAATGGTGGGAGAGCATCACAGGCTGCGCACGCTGGAGGTGGGTATATCCGGGCATCAGCACACCGAAATACTTCTCGGATTTGTATAACAGCACGCGCTGAAGCTGAACGATGAGCTTGCTCAGCTCCTTGATCGCCGTCCGCAGGTAGAGTCGCTCGTCCAAACCCACCTGATCGTTGCGACTACGGCCCGTATGCAGTTTTCCCCCCATGGGTCCGACCTTCTGGATCAGGCGCTGCTCGATGGCCATGTGAACGTCTTCATGGTCACTGGTCAGTTGAAACCTGCCGCTCTCGATCTCCCTTTGAATGGACTTTAACGCTGTGCGGACTTTTCGAGCTTCAGCAGGCGGGAGAATATGCGTCGCAGCGAGCATCTCGACGTGCGCGATGCTGCCCGCAATGTCTTCCTGGTAGAGTTGCTTGTCCAGATCAATGGATGTGGAGAAACTCAACGCGATGCGTGAGAGAGGCTCCTTGAATCGGCCGCTCCACAGTGCTTGATGAGCCATGGGGGGAATTGTCGATTTGTGATTGACGATTGTCGATTGGCAGAGTCCAAGATACACAAAAACGAAACCCGGAGCAACGAGGAGAGATCAAAAATCTCCGCCGAATGCGGACCCGCCAGACCGCGCGGCGGGCTGGTCAGCCGCCGGCTGAAAAATGGAATTATCAAGATGACAATTCAAAACGAAACACGTGGTGGTGTTCCGAGCGCTCCGGCCGTGAGCGGATTTTGAATTCTCCCTTGTCATTTTTCATTTTGACTCTTGATCTTTCCATTTTCACCGTATCTCTTCACAAACGCTTCCAGTCCCTCAACGATCTTCCCCGCGATCGCTTGCCGGAAGGTGTCGTCGAGTAACTTCATCTCGTCTTCTGGATTGGAGAGGAACGCTGTTTCAACGAGAACATTCGGGAGCTGCGTCGGTCCACTGAGTGTGAAGTTGAAGCTCCCCACAACGCCGAACTGGCCGAGACCTAACTCGAGCATTTTGTCATACATGATATTCGCGAGCGGCTGGTATCCAACGTACCGATAATACGTGCTGGTCCCCTTCACCGCATCGGGATCGGAGGTCTCGCCGATGGAGTTACAGTGAATGCTAACGAGAACGTGAGCTTTGGAATTCACGACTGCATCCATCCGATCCAACATTCCTACGGGAGCGTCCCCAGAGCGAGTCAGAACAACTCTTGCGCCCCTCGATTTCAATAACGAATCCAAATGTGAACCGATGGTGAGATTGATGTCTTTTTCCAAAACGCCGGTGGAGCCAAGGGCACCATTGTTATCGCCTCCATGGCCGGCATCAACGCCAATGGTAAGACCTGCGAGAACAGAGTCTTGATTTGCTATCCTCGGCGGACGGCGGATCCGGATACGAAGGTTAGAGCCTTGCTCGTATCCGACGTCGTAGCCCCAGTGCTGATCATAGTTCAGTGCAATAGTCAGCCGATAGTGGCCGGCAGCAACTTGATCCCAACTAACGTTCTTGATGCCGCGAGCCGAGATCTGGTGAGTAATCCAGTTGGTGTTCGACGTCGCGCCGAACACATCGACAACGACTGCGGTGGGGTTGACGAGCTGATCCGTTAAGTACGGAAGCCGTTGGCTGAGAGAGAGGCTCACGATATCCTCGCCGTTCGCACCCGAAACCAAGATGGAGCCGGTCAGCGAGCGGGGCTGAGGCGTGTCCAGTGGCAGCAATTGAACGAAGTCCTCTGGGAGCCAGCCAATCATCTCATCGGAAAGCCTTATGCGGTACTGCCGTCCCACTTTGCCTGTCACCTGCACACGGATGCCACTCTGGATGTATCCCAGCTTTGCACCTCCAAGGCGGTCTTCACCCAAACCAGCATTGAGGAATGGCTTTCTGCCGGTGACAATGGCAACGCGTGGGAGTTCCTGCGGCAGAATTGTGACCCTCCCCTTTGAAAAGGCCTTCTCGCTGCTCCAGAAACTCGTTTTCAACCGAACCCGTATCGGCTGATCTCTGACCTCGTCCCTTTCTCTCACCTTGTATCGGCCAATGTAGACACCCTCACCCCCATTTGCTTCCCTGCTCGCCAACTCTGTCATCGGAATTCCAGATTCCACGTCTTCGATATCGAAATATGCC
>CAZTKU010000150.1:0-7324 GCA_964614245.1 uncultured Ignavibacteriaceae bacterium | reverse complement strand
TAGAGATGTGGCTGGAAAACACACACGACGCGCCGTCTCCAGCCGGCCTTTGCACCGGCCAAGGTAGCTCGACATTCGGTCGGGTGGTGCGCGTAATCATCATACAGCGTAACTCCCGCGCTTTCGCCTTTCTTTTCCCAGCGGCGATAAACCCCCGCAAACTTCTCAATCCCGTCTTTGACCTTCTGAAAGGGAACGCCAAGCTCGAGGCCCACGGCGATTGCCGCGAGCGAGTTCTGGACATTATGCTTCCCCGGCACCTGGAGGGTGATGTGTCCGAGATCAGCTCCATCACGAACAACCGTAAATGTCGAGGTGTTGTCCTTGTGCCGGATCTCGACTGCCTGCACATCTGCTTGTGGGTTCAAGCCGTACGTTATGATTTTCTTCTTGCTCAGTTGCGGCATAATATCGAGCAGCGCAGGCTCGTCAAGGCAAAGCACAACAAACCCGTAGAACGGCACCTTTGAGGCAAATTGAACGAAGGCTCCTTTGATATCCTCCAGATCCCGATAACAGTCAAGATGATCGGTCTCGAGCGTCGTGAGGACGGCGATGGTCGGGGTTATGGAGAGAAAGGAGCGATCAAATTCATCCGCCTCGACGACGATGAACTCACCGTGACCGAGTCGCGCGTTCGTGCCGCCCAACCCGCTGAGCTTCCCACCCACGATCACTGTGGGGTCGAGTTCTCCTTCCATCAACACCAGGCTGATCATCGAGGTCGTGGTCGTCTTTCCGTGCGTGCCTGCGATCCCGATGCCGTATTTCAACCGCATCACCTCGGCGAGCATCTCTGCGCGCCGGATCACCGGTATTTTCCGTCGCTGGGCAGCGAGTATTTCCGGATTATCGGATGAAACCGCAGAGGAGTACACAAGAGCGTCCACATCATCGGCGATGTGTTCGGCGCGGTGGCCTTCATGGATAGTGGCGCCGAGTTTCTGCAGGCGATCCGTGACTTCAGAGAGCCCCCTGTCGGAGCCGCTCACCTTGAAGCCTTGATCGAGCAGGATCTCAGCGATGCCGCTCATGCCGATTCCTCCAATGCCGACGAAGTGTATTTTTTTGATGGAAGAAAACATGCAAAGCCGTGATGAACCTGTGATAAAATTCAGAATCCAGAAGTCAGGAGCCGGACCTCAGAATGGCTGACACATAGCTGTGGAGGAGTTTGCTAACTTCCTCAAGCAGGGAATTCAAATTCCCTACGCTGCCATATCCGAGGTCTCGCGAAAGAATGAGATACTAGCGACATTCTTCAATAGAACCTTGGCTGATGTTCATGAACCGGGCTTTGTCCATTCGCCCCTTTTTCTTGAATCCTTCAGCGATATTCGCTGCGATGGAGACTGCGGCTCGGCGAACTTGTGTGGCGAGCCCGTACGTTTCGCTCTTTGGGAAACCATCAGTGTATTGGTACACAGAAAGAACGAACTCATGAGCCTTCCTCCATACCATGAGATCCTCAAACGTCTTAGCTGGTTTCCGTTGCATTCTGTCTTCTGGCTTCTGTCTCCTGGGTTCTGCTTCAAACTGCCTTCCTTCTTCTCATTCCAAACTTTCGACGCTTGCCTTTTGGAACGTGCTGCGCAATGCGCTCCATTTCCGTGATGAGCTCGCGGTCGCGTTCGTAGCGCCCCACCCGGATTCGAAACAAACGTTTCCTCCCCTTAAGCTTGAAGATGATCAGCTGGAAACGCCCGGCTGTCTGTACAAGCCTTTCACGTCCGATATGCATCCATTCGATTTCCGAGACGTGTATCTCCCGCAACCGGCGGTGAGTCTGAAAGATTATCCGATCTTCGGTGATGATGAGTCGCCTATTCCGGAGGAGGTTCAACACGAGTGTCACGAGCGCCATCGCGACGAAAAGGATCATGATGTAAACGATCGGGTCTTTGAAGACGATACTGAATTGATCCTCAAAGAAGCTCCCTTTGATCCCCGCGTAGAGGAAAAACACGAGCAGGTACAGCAATGCCTGCTGGTAGTAAAAATCGAGCTTGTATTTGAATGCTTTCTCCATAGAATTGGTCACCTAGCGAACGAGTGCCAGGACCTTCTCCGCGATGTCCCGCCCTGCCCTGGGCCTGCCGAGTTTCAGGCTTGCCTTGCTCATCTGGTCGAGTCTCGATTCGTCGTTAACGAGGTCGAGCACGACCGACTGCAGTTTCTCCGATACGTCCTTGTCAGCTATCATCAACGCAGCGCCGGCATCCGTCAGCGATCGAGCATTATGCGTTTGATGGTCCGCCGCAGCGTGCGGATACGGTACCAGGATTGCAGGCTTGCCGACGCGCGTGAGCTCCGCAAGCGTAGTCGCACCGGCTCTGCACGCCACCACATCTGAGGCTGCAAATGCATATTCCATCTGATCAATGAACGGCCCAATCCAACCGACCGACTTACTGCCGACGGCTCGACTCACTTTCTGATACTCAGTCTGGCCGGTCTGCCAGATGATCTGAATTCCGGCAGCGAGGAAATCGTCGAGTGACCCCATCACAGCGCTGTTGATTGATGCTGCGCCGAGGCTGCCGCCAAACACGAGAACGGTTTTTTTCTCAGGTGCGAGGGCGAAAAACTTTCTTCCCTCATCTCTCGAAATTGACCCCATGGAGTCCCGAGTTGGCGTTCCGACCAACTCTACATTGTCCAATCGATGAAGCCAGCGTTTTGTTGCCTCGAAAGCGATGAAAAGCCTCGTCGTGCGTTGCGCCAGCAATCGTGTCGTGGCACCGGGGTAGCTGTTCGATTCATGCACGACGGTCGGTATCCGTAGCCACGACGCCACGAGGAGAATCGGTCCGCAGACGTACCCGCCGGTCCCGATGACAACATCTGGCTTGAACCGTTGTATGACAAGGAGCGACTGTACCAGTGAAACGATAACTTTGAGCGGGAACAGCAAATTGTCGATTGTCAGTCTCCGATGAAACCCGCTGATCCAGATTGTCCGAAACGGGTAGCCGCGCTGCGGAACAACGCGCGCCTCGATCTTTCCTTTCGTTCCGACAAACAAAAATTCCGCTTCTGGGCGAAGCTTCTTGATCTCGTCTGCGATGGCGAGGGCAGGGAAAAGGTGCCCGCCTGTTCCGCCTCCGGCAACGAGAATCTTGGGGTGTTGCTTCGCCACATCGCCCCTTAATACACTTTCACGGTTTTGTCTTCCACTTCCTGCCCCGCGACCGCCGGTTCCGGCGTCTTGACCGCGCGCGGATGCAGATCTGTCTGCGCGGAGATATTGAGTAACACGCCGACAGCAAACGATGTAAACAGCAGCGACGATCCCCCGTAGCTGACGAAAGGCATCGGCAGCCCGGTTGTTGGAAGAATGCCGAGCGTTACGCCGGCATTCACGAGAGCATACAGGGTGATTGCGCTCGTGATGCCGATAGCGAGCAGTCGACCAAACTCATCGCGCGCAAACTTTGCGATCTTGAACCCGCGCAGCATGACGAAGAGAAACATTGCCAGGAAGAACATCGTGCCGAGAAAGCCATATTCCTCTCCGACGATCGAGAACACAAAGTCGCCGTACGACTCGGGCAGGAAGAAATCGCGCTGCTTGCTGAGTCCCGGACCAACGCCCAACAGATTACCGTTGCCAAAACCTATGATTCCCTGCAGTAACTGATAGTTTAACTTTCCACTGCTCGACGTTCCGCTGATGAACGAATTGATTCGCTGCATCACATGGGGGTGTGTGAGAGCGACGCCGACCAGCAGTGGAAGTGCGGCACCAATCGTTGCAAAGAGATGGGTGAACCGCGCGCGGCTGATGAACAGCATCACCAGGCTGACCAGGAGAATCATTGCCCCCGTGCTGAAGTTTGGCTGCAGCAACACAAGACCCGCAACGCTTCCTATCCAGATCATCATCGGAAGGAAGCCTTTCTTGAACTCTTTGATTGCTTCCCCTTTTGTGGAAATCAATGTGCAGAGGTGGAAGAGAAGCGCGAATTTTGCAAACTCAGAGGGTTGAAGACTCAGCCCGCCAAAGCGAAGCCAGCGCGCTGCCCCTTTGACCTCACCACCCAGCACAAGCGTGGTGCTCAGAAACACGATTGAGAGAATGACGGCCGCCTTCGTAAGCTTCTTGTATTTCTTGTAGTCGATCGTCATGCCGACGAACAACGCGACCAGACCCAGCAGGACTTTCAACGCGTGAAGATTGAGCAGGCGGTTGCTTTCGCCGAACTTCTCCATGGCCCACGTTGCTGATGCGCTGTACACTACGCCGAGGCTCAGCACCATCAGCGTGAGGACGGCGATGAGCGTTGCAAGGTCAATATGGTTACGTTGCGCTCTGGTCATCTCTTGAGATGTCCGACTTCTCACATCGATAAGCTCATGGCAGAAGTCGGACGTCTTCCTGGCATCATAGATTCTTCACAAGCTCCTTAAACACTTTTCCACGCTGCTCGAAGTTCTCAAACCAATCAAACGACGCGCACGCTGGGGAGAGAAGGACGACATCTCCTGGCTGAGCCAAGCTCTGCGCCGTCAGTACAGCCTCGTCAATCGAGGTTGCCCGTTTGACGCTGATGAAGCCCGAGAACGCTTTCTCCACTTTATCGGCCGATTCACCCATCGCGACAATTGCGCGGACCCTCAATCGAACCAGATCAAAAATCTTTGAGTAATCGTTTCCTTTGTCGCGCCCGCCAAGCATGAGCACAATTGGCTGATCGAATGCCTGAAGAGCGTACCATACGGCATCCACGCTTGTTGCCTTCGAGTCGTTGTAGTAGCGCGCGCCATTCACTTCGCGAACAAACTCCTGCCGGTGCTCCACACCTTTGAAGTTCTTCAATGTCGCGCGAATTGAAGCCGTGCCGACTCCCATCAGGTGCCCTGCCAGCGTTGATGCCATTGCATTATAGAGGTTGTGAGGACCTTTGATACTGATCTGATCCACGTCGATGATCTCATCTCGTTTTCCCGTTATGACAGTCACCAATTTACCGTATTCAACGAAGGCGCCCTCATCCATCTTGCGCTTGATACTGAAGGGCATCAAGGTGCAACGTGCCTGCCGAACTACTCGAGAAGTCCACTCGTCATCGGCGTCATAGATCAGGACATCGTCCGCGGTTTGATTCATGAAGATGCGCGCCTTTGCTGCCGCGTACTGTTCCATCGAGTTCCCGTAGCGATCCATGTGGTTCTGCGTGATGTTCAGAATCGCAGCGATCCGCGGTCGAAACGTCTCGCAGTGGTCAAGCTGGAAGCTGCTTATCTCCAAAACTGCAATATCTGCAGCAGCCAGTTCCAGAACGACGGATGAGAATGCCGTCCCAATGTTACCCGCAACTGCGTGTTTTTTCTTTGCATCGCCGAGGATCCTCCCGATCAATGTGGTTGTCGTCGTTTTCCCGTTCGTGCCGGTGACGGCCACAATCGGTGAACGACAGAACCAACTTGCTACCTCTACCTCGCTGACGATCTTGATACCGCGTGTTCGGGCTTCGACCGCCACAGGAGCGTTGCTCGGAACTCCCGGGCTGATCACCATCAAAGAACAATCATATACTCGATTCGTGTGTTCGCCGAGCTCACACGCAATGCCTGCTTGTGAAAGCGACTCGGCTTCAGCTTTCAGTTTCTCAGGATGCTGTTTGTCGCTGACGAAAACCTGCGCGCCTTCAGCCTGCACCAGCTTTGCAGCCGCAACGCCGCTCCGCGCGGCGCCGATGACACTGACTTTTCTGTTTCGAAGCTCCGAAACATCCATTTGACGCGAAAACCCGTTATGGATTTCATCACCCGTATGGATTCGCTCATCGCACCTTAAAGGTCGCGAGACTCAGAATCATCAGTAAAATGGCAACGATGTAGAACCGCATGACGATCTTCGGCTCGGGCCACCCGAGCAATTCGAAATGGTGATGGATCGGCGCCATCCTGAAGACGCGACGCCCTTCACCGTATTTCCTTTTCGTGTACTTGAAGTACATCCGCTGGATGATCACTGACAACGTTTCCATCAGAAATACACCGCCCAGCGTTGGCAGCAGCAACTCTTTCTTGATGAGCACGCACATTGCGCCGATGACTCCGCCAAGGGCCAATGAGCCTGTGTCGCCCATGAAGACCTGGGCGGGGTATGAATTGAACCATAAGAACCCAAGCGCCGCGCCGGCCAGTGCTGCGCAATAGATGGCCAGCTCGCCGTTTCCCCGTAAGTGCGGAATTGTGAGATACTCGCTCCAGATGGCGTGCCCGGAGATGTACGCGATAATTGCGAGCGTCAGCCCGACGATGCCCACAGTCCCGATCGCAAGCCCGTCGAGACCATCGGTGAGGTTGACCGCGTTTGAAGTTGCAGTAATGATAAAGATGACAGTCGGGATGTAGAACAGCCCAAGATCGAATTCAAGGTGCTTGAAGAACGGCACCGTCGTTTTCGAGCTCAGAGGCACGAGAGTCGGATCGAACCATTCCGGGGCGAAGAAGATCAAGCACCCAACAACAAGGCCGACAACGACCTGGCCGACGATCTTGTATCGGCCGATCAGCCCCTTCGGTTTTCTCTTTACGACTTTCAGGTAGTCATCCATGAAACCGACAGCGCCGAGAGCAACGGTCACGAACAGAATGAGAATGACATACATGTTCTTAAGGTCTGCCCACAGGAGAGCGGGGATGACCAGCGAAGCAAGCACAATGAGCCCGCCCATCGTGGGCGTTCCAGCTTTGCTCAAATGGGTCTTTGGTGCCTCGACTTTGGCGGCCTCACCGATCTGGTGTTCACGAAGGCGGCGGATGATCTTCGGTCCCAACCAGAATGCAATGATCAGGGCTGTGACGGCCGCAGCTCCCGCCCGGAAGGTGATAGCGCGGAACATCGCCGATCCCGGAACATCGATCTGTTGGTCATGGAGATATGTAAAGAGATAATAGAGCATGCACTGTCTCGATGCTAGGCTGCTTGACCCGCCGCGTTTTCGCCTTGCTTGAAGCGCTCGGTCAGGAATGCCACAACATCCTCCATTTTCATGCCGCGCGAACCTTTGATCAAAACAATATCCCCGTCCGTGAGAAGTTCTGCCAGATATTCCGACAAAACGTTCTTCTGATCGTAATGAGCTTTGAACTTCGTTGTCGCGGCATCGTGGATGTGCCTGGCCAGCGTTCCGATCGTCAGCAAATACTCGATGCCATATTTCTCAGCGGCCTGCCCGATTCGGCGATGGTCCTGGAGATCGAGTTCGACGAGTGGTGACGCGCGTCGCGCGCCCGATGGGATCTTGGAGGACGGGGCGATGGGACGCCGTGCCTCTCGCGCCTGGGTGGTGGGCGTCGCCGTAGTCCTGGC
>CAZTKU010000149.1:0-7331 GCA_964614245.1 uncultured Ignavibacteriaceae bacterium | reverse complement strand
CAATCTTGTCCGCACCCAACACCGACTCGAACGTTAGCTGGAGTTTAGGGATGGAGGAGAGTGTGAAAATGATGGCAATCCAGAGGAGCGGCGGGAGCTGGTATTTGATCACGTTCTTCAAAAAGTCGCTCGTTCCTCCACACCTTTGATTGCCGTCGGAAGCTTGTCGATCAGGTCTTGTGCAACGACACTGCGCTCGCCAAACGCGTCGCGCGCGACGTCCCCCGCGAGTCCGTGAAGAAAAACACCTGAGTAGGCGGCAGCGTCCTGCTCCATTCCCTGTGCCCAGAGCGACGCAATGACGCCGGCAAGAACGTCACCTGATCCAACGGTTGCCATGCCAGGGTTGCCGGTTGAATTGAGATACACCTTGCCGTCACGCCCCCCTGTAGCTGTTGGACCACCCTTGAGAACGATGGTTGCTTTGCTGAGCGCGGCACCATCTCGAGCCACCTGCACCCTGCTCGTCTCAATCGTCTTTGATGGAAGATCGATCAACCTCGAGAGTTCACCGGAGTGAGGAGTCAGAATGAATGAACCCTTCAACCGTTTGAGATTCTTCAAGCCAATACGCCCAATCGCTCGGAGCGCATCTGCGTCAACCACCATCTTTCCTCCGTATCCACTCAGTATGGACTTGAGCAGATCCTGTGTCTCTGCGTTCGTCGAGATTCCGGGTCCGATCACAGCCACGTCGGCCCATTCGAGCTTCTCCTGGATGATTCTCGCCGCCGCTCTGGCCACCGTCCCTTCGGATGTTGACGGCAGTGGAGTCACGATTGTCTCCGTAAGCCGTCGCCCGAGAATCGGATAAACACTCTCTGGTGTCCCCAGGATGACGGCTCCGGTTCCCGCCTTGAGCGCAGCCGACGCGCAGAGATACGCCGCGCCGGTGAATCCTTTTGATCCCGCAAGGATGAAGACCTTGCCCACGGAATACTTGTGCGCTGTCGACGGTCTCCAGGGGAGCACGGCCCGCACGTCATCCGCCTGGACAAGGAAGGTTTTCAGCTTCGGTGAATAACGAACCGCATTCGGAATGCTGATATCGACGACAGTGATCTCTCCGGCGCAGTCTTGCCCCTCGTTGCAGAGAAGGCCGGTCTTGAGCAAGCCAAAGGTGACGGTGTATGTCGCCTTGACGGCGGTATTCACCACCACGCCGGTCGTTCCATCAACTCCCGAAGGAACATCCACAGCAACGACAGGAACACCAAGCTGGTTGATCCAGTTGATGACATCGAGAACCGGCTGCCGGACTGCACCCGTGAATCCCGTACCGAAGATGGCGTCTATCATCAGCCTGGGCTTTGCGAGTTTTCTTAGAAGAGCTCGCGAGTAGGATCGTATCGAAAGAGTACCCGGGCTCGATCTCTCGATACGCTTGAGGATGTCGAAGTTCGCTCTCGCATCGCCCTTCAGCTCACGGCCAGAAGCAAGCATGATGACCCTGACGTTCGCACCCGCGTTGAGAAGATGACGCGCAATAACAAACCCATCACCTCCGTTGTTTCCCTTTCCACAGAAAACCACGACCTGCTCGCCCCGGAGAGGCGAAAAGTGCTGCTGAACGAGGTCTGCCACTCCCCTGCCCGCATTCTCCATGAGCATGAGACCGGGGATACGATAGGCGCGGATCGTGGTTTCATCGCACCATCGCATTTCACTTGCTGTAGCAACGGTCTGCATTTGTGATCTCTTAGACTTTGAAGAAGGTCTTCGTCAAATCAAGAATGAGAGATGGATAGATTCCGAGAACGATCACTAAAGCTGCGGCCAGACTGACTGCAAGAACGGCCGGGACGGGCACTTTCTTGTCCACATCGGCTTCGCCTTCACGGAAATACATCACCACAACCAACCGCAGGTAATAGTAGACGGATACCAGGCTTGTCAGCACACCGACAATCGCAAGCCACGTTAAGTCTGCTTTAACTGCCGCTAGGAAAACATAGTATTTTCCAAAGAATCCCGCAAACGGCGGAATGCCCGCAAGGGAGAACATGAAGATCGACATCAGTGCAGCCAGGGCGGGCTGACGGGCACTTAGGCCGGCATAGTCGTCAAAGGTTAACCTCTTGTCATCCTGTTGCTCCACCCACGAAACGATGCCAAATGCGCCGATGTTCATAAACGTATAAGCGACGAGATAGAAGAGGATTCCCTTCTCCCCGTCCGCCGTTCCGGCTGCTATGCCGCTCAGCATATAGCCCGCGTGAGCGATGCTGGAGTACGCGAGCATGCGTTTGACGTTGTTTTGCGCAATGGCCGTCACGTTTCCGACGATCATTGAGGCTGCGGCGATCAGGGCCAGCACACTGCTCAGCGTTGTGCCGGGTATGTCAAAGACTCGAATGAACACGCCAACAAAAGTCGCAAAGGCTGCCGCTTTGGCTCCCGTCGACATGAATCCGGTGATGGTCGTCGGTGCGCCTTCATACACATCCGGAGCCCACATGTGGAAGGGAACCGCTGCCACCTTGAATGAGAACGCGATGATGAGCATTCCGCAACCGATCAGAAAGAGCGAGTTCTGAACGAGTTGAGGGAAGGACTTGCTGATCGCGATGAGGTTGGTCGTGCCCGATGTGCCGTAGATCAGCGCGATACCATAGAGGAGAAATCCCGTGGCGAACGCTCCCAAAAGGAAATACTTCAGTGCAGACTCGTTCGCACGCTCCTTCTTCCGCATGAATCCCACTAACACGTACAGACACACGGACATCAGCTCGATACCGAGGAACACGATCGCCAGATCCAGCGCCGCGGCCATCAGCATCATGCCCGTCGTGGCAAAGAGGATGAGGATGTAGAACTCGCCACGATGGTACTCCATGCGCTCGAGGTAACTCCGGGAAAGAACGATAGTGAGGAATGCTGAGCTGAGAAAGATGAGGTTGCAATACCCTGCGTATCCTCCCTGGAGAATCATGCCATTGAACACCGGCGTTCCGCTTCCCAAATTGAAGAATGACAAGACCAGGGAGACAGCAACGCCGATCAAGCTCATCCAGTACGACGGCACCGGCTTGTCTTTTCCGGTCGCTTCGACGATCAGCGTCAGGAGGCCGAACGCCGTGAGCGAAAGAAGCGGAGCGCTGTACCAGAGGTCTGTCCAGGTTATGTTCATCATTCGGATCGAGTGTTGAATTAGAAAAACAGAAGCCACACGACGAAGAAGACTGGAATCAATACCGGTAAACTGTACTTGAAGATGTAACCGAAAAAGCTCGGGCACTGTACGCCGGCCTGCTCGGAGATCGATTTCACCATGAAGTTCGGACCATTGCCGATATAGGTGTTGGCCCCGAAGAACACAGCCCCCAGGGAGATCGCCTGAACGTACTTCCACGTCTCCGCCGAAATCGCCAGCGCGCCGGGATGCAGTGGATTCGCAAGTCCAAGCGCTTCAGTCGTTGATGATCCCAGCATTGCCTGCATATGCACAAGGTTATCAACGTTCGCACCGTGAAGGCCGAATGCAGCACTCAGAAAGTTCAGGTAAGTCGGTGCGTTATCCAGGAAGCTCGAAAGCACCCCGGTGCCCCAGAAGTACTGCCCCGGAGAGACAATCCCGAGCACCGACGCGTTCAGTTCAAGCCAATCGAGCGCAGGAATCATCGTCGCGAAAATGCCAAGGAAAAGGATCGCCACCTCTTTGATCGGGACGAAATTGAACTCATTCTTTTCGTGGATCTCCCGCTTCGTGGTGTAGTAAGAAGCGATAGCTGCACTCCACATGATGATCTCGCGAAGCATCACCGGCTTCTGGATGAATACCGCACCAACAATGACCAGGAGATACCAAACGTTGTGGAGACCCGAAACCCGCGGTTCATCCGGGTGAGCAGCGAGCTCCTGGACTCTTTCTGAAGCTTTTCGAAAGTGGTGCCGGTCTATGAGAAAGAACGCCAGGAGTACCAGGCCGAGCACAAGCAGCCACGGCTGCCACGCCCGAGTCAAGATCCAGAAAAATGGCACGCCCTTCAGATATCCGAGGAAGAGCGGGGGATCGCCGATCGGGGTCAGAGCACCTCCGATGTTGCTCACGAGAAAAATGAAGAACACGACGTGATAGCCTTTGATCCTGTACTTGTTGATCCTCAAGTACGGTCGAATCAGCAGCATCGAAGCGCCGGTCGTCCCCAGGAAATTCGAGACCACTGCTCCGGTGACCAAGAGCGTCACGTTCTCCCACGGGGCGGCTTTCCCACGCATACGGAGATGAATCCCGCCGGCCACCACGAACAACGACCCAATGAGCGAAATGAAGCTGACATAGTCGCGAAACGTGAGCAGGAGCCGCGGAACGTTGTCAAGAATGAGCGTGTAATATCCGACAACAAGGGCCCCGAGCGCATACGCCACAACGGGATAGTTGTGCTCCCACCAATGACGATTAATGAACGGGACGACGGCAATCGCAGCAAGGAAAAGAACAAATGGCGTTGTCAGCCAGGCGGCAACCGGAACGATGACGACATTCTCAAGCGAGCGCTCGAAGTAGTTGAAGAAAAGGAAAACAGCCGCAGCCACCCCGAAAAAGATGACAATCTGCTTACGTCGAGCTTTTTTCATGCATCTTGCGCAATCGAACCGATGATGTTCTCAACGTACAGGCTGAACAGGTTGTACGCGCACATCGGCGGTACGAATTTGTCCTCCCTGCCTGACAGACTCCAAGCCCTGAACAAGCTGTTTCGCGACAGGAGCCGACTTGCTCAGGAATGTTGACGGATAAACCCCTATCCAGACCACAAAGACAACAATGGCGGCCAGCGTCACGATCTCTCGAACGTTGATGTCAGCCAACTTGTGGCCGCCGTACAATCCTCCCTCCCGGGCTTGACCAAGCATCATTCGCTGGTAAGCCCACAGCAAATACACGGCCGCGAGAATCACACCAGTCGCAGCGAATGCCGCATACGCGTAGCTATCAAGGAAGGTTGATTTGAAGCTCCCCAGCAATATCAAGAACTCACCGACGAATCCATTCAAGCCGGGCAAACCGATCGAAGAAAGCGAGATAACCATGAAGAACGCGGCAAACACCGGCATGAACTTCGCAGCGCCTCCGAAATCAGCGATCACCCTCGTGTGTGCCCGATCGTAAATCATCCCGACGATGAGAAAGAGCGCTCCGGTCGACAATCCGTGGTTGACCATCTGAATGATCGCTCCCTGAATCCCCTCTTCCGTCATCGCGAAGATACCGAGCACGACAAATCCAAGGTGAGAGACAGAGGAATATGCCACAAGCTTCTTAATGTCCGTTTGGACCATCGCTACGAGGGCACCATAGATAATGCCGATGACAGCGAGAACGCTCATCAAGGGAATGAACTTGAAGGATGCATTCGGGAACAGCGGCAGACAGAAGCGCAGGAGACCGTATGTCCCCATTTTCAGGAGAACACCCGCTAGGATCACACTCCCCGCGGTCGGAGCCTGCACGTGCGCGTCGGGTAACCACGTGTGCAACGGGAAGATGGGGACTTTGATGGCGAAGCTCAGAGCAAACGCCAGGAACATCCACGTCTGCAGCGTTAACGCCATTCGTGGGGCGATGCCATAGAGCTCAAGGAGGTTGGTCGTGAAATGTCCGCCCGGAAGTATCGATGCGTAATAGGCAAGCGCCAGAATCGCCACCAGCATCAGGAGGCTGCCGAAGAGGGTGAAGAGGATGAACTTGATTGCCGCGTAGATGCGATCCTGACCTCCCCAAATCCCGATGATGAAATACATCGGGATCAGCATCGCCTCCCAGAAGATGTAGAAGAGGAACAGATCTAAGGCAGCGAAAACCCCGACCATTCCCACTTCAAGGAGGAGCACCATCATCGTGTATTCCCGCAACCGGCGATCGATCGAGTTCCACGTGCCGAGCAATGCCAGCGGAGTCAGAAACGTTGTCAGCACGATGAGCAGCAGAGCCATCCCGTCGATGCCGACAAAATAGCTGATGTTCAGTCCCTCGATCCACATCACGCGGTGCTGGAACTGAAACCCGGCATTCGAGGGATCAAACTTGAGGAAAAGGTAAAGGGAAACGATGAAGGTCACGAGCGTCGTCCCGAAGCCGACGAGCTTGATGGTTTGACCGCTCTCCTTGTTCACAAAGAACAACGCCAGCACACCGATCAGAGGCAAGAAGATCGTTATCGTGAGAATCAGTTCTGAGAGCATGGAGTATTCTTCATCCGGATTTCTATTTGAACATCAACCAGACCAGGACGACGAGAATGCCGCCGACGAACACCGCCGCATACTGCTGTGCTATACCTGTCTGGATTCGGCGGATCCCCTGAGCAGCTATAGCAATCAGCCTTGCCGATCCGTTGACGGCACCGTCAATCACGGACACGTCAACGCCCTTCCATAGGAAGCCTTCAGAGACTTTTACTGTCGGGCTCACAAACAGCTTGTCGTACGCTTCGTCAACATAATACTTATTGAAGAGAATTCTGTACATCGCCGCGTATTTTGCCTTCCACGCCTCGGCGAGTTCGGTCCGTCTCAAGTACACGACGCGTGCACCGTAGATACCGGCTATGGCGATTCCAACAGAGAGAATCATTGACAGATACTCAGTGATCTCCGTAACGTGTGTCGTCAATCTCAACTTGTCATAGGCAGGCGCAAACACCGGCTCCAGCCAATGTTCAATGGAATTCCCGCCGAAGAGGCTTTCTGGAATTCCTACGAAACCTCCGACAACGGAAAGGAACGCGAGGATAACCAGCGGAATTGTCATCGTCCGCGGAGCTTCGTGCGGATGGACCTCGTGACCGTAGCGCGGCTCTCCTTCGAACGTCAAAGAGACCAATCGAAACATATAGAACGCGGTCAGGCCCGCTCCAAGCACACCGGGAATCCACAGGAACACCGAACCGTAGTCGCTGCTGAACGCCTTCCAGAGGATCTCATCCTTGCTGAAGAAGCCGGAGAACGGGAATATCCCTGCGATTGCGATAGCCCCGACCACGAAGGTCTTATACGTCGTGGGCAGATGATGCTTCAATCCTCCCATCTTCTGAATATCCTGCTCGTTGTGCATCGCGTGAATCACCGCCCCGGAGCCAAGGAAGAGCAACGCTTTGAAAAACGCATGCGTCAGCACGTGGAAGATGCCCGCCGAAAATGCAGCGACACCCATGCCGAGGAACATATAGCCGAGCTGGCTGACCGTCGAGTACGCCAGTACCTTCTTAATGTCGTTCTGCACCAATCCAATCGTTGCCGCCACAATCGCCGTCAGTGCACCGATGATGGCGACAACTTGCATCGCGGCAGGAGCGAGCGCATACAGAATGGAACAGCGAGCAACCATG
>CAZTKU010000148.1:0-7352 GCA_964614245.1 uncultured Ignavibacteriaceae bacterium | reverse complement strand
CGTGAACAACCAGGTTGAGAACCGTGCGCTCCCGCGGAAATCCCGGAGGTGTTCAAACGCTTTGATGAATGCCCGCTGGACCCAGTCCTCCACGAGCGTCGTATCTGAAGAGAACTGCTTCAAGAAGCGGTAAAGGGCTGTCACGTGCAGTTCGTACAACGACTTGAATGCTTTGTGATCGCCCTCCTTTGCCTTTTCAATCCAGAGAGTCTCTCGTTCTGTCATCTCCCGGTTACCGGTTCATATGTGAGATGCTTGGCCCCGTCGAAACGCGACAGTCGTTCCCAAGATTTTTTGCGACTGAAGAGAGCTGTGGAGAGGAGTGAAGATGCGGTGCAAGTGCTCGCGCGTCGATGCGTTCCAGTAAGAAAGTGACTCGAATCACACCGCAGCGTGTGGTGTGTTGCTATATTGGCATCAGCTTTCTGAAGCACCTTGTAGGTCCTTAGAGCGCAGGGGAGGCTCTTTGGTTCTCGAGGTGCTTCAGAGTTTTTGAGGGCTCCGGCTGCAAGGGGCGGTAAGAGAGATCCTTCGAAACAAGAAAAGCGCACGGGTTGTGCGCTTTTTGTTTTTCCTGAGCGTTGCAAACAGTCTTCTAGAAGAGAGAACCAAAATTCAACGTGATGTAAAAGCCCCCGAATCGCTTGATATAGACATTCTCAAGGCTCTCGATCCCATGTTGAAACGGGATGAAGTAGTACCGCATGCTGATGCCTGAGAGCGTTCCTTTGTCCACACCAAAGTACACCCCCGCCCCGACATATCCTCCGAGTGTGTATTTCGCCTGCCCGTGCTTCAAGCTGCTGAAGAACTCGACCTGCTCGGTGTACGTCATCGTTCCCCCTTCGGGGAGCGGCACCGTATGTGTTGTTGAGTACGGAGCAACGAACACCATTGACGGACCAATCCCCGCGCTCACGTAAGGACGGAAATTGTCCACAATGTCGTCCTTGAAGAGCCTGTACTGCACGCCGAGGGTGAGCGGGAAGAGCATCAACCGGTTTTTCTTGCCCGGAACGAAGCTCTCGCCCGTAAACTGATTGTAGTACTCAACTTCTCCCTCATCCTTCACATCCGAGATCGCCAACTGCACAAACCACGAAATCACGTCCGAATACTCACGGCGATAGAACGCCCCCGCGCCGAAGCCGTTGTTTGAGAGCATCAGATCAATTCCCCAGGCATTCCGAAAGGGTTCGTACGTTGTTTTCTGGATAAGATCAGGGCTGGCGGGCGTGAAGACGATGGATGAGTCGCGAACAGGAACATCCTGAGCGGCGGCAAGGAGGGGAGTAAGAGCCAGCAGCACAACTGGAATTAAGACCTTCGATGCGCGTTTCATGATCAGTTCTCCCGAAATGTCCCTACTTTCAAAACTTCACGTGCGACCGTAGAGTTCCTACACCACGAGGTGCAGTGCAGCCGTCATAACACAACAAAGGTGGCAAATTTCAGGTACTTCGTCTCAGGCATCGTGGAAAGCGTCGGGTGATCGGGGCTGGCACCTCTGAATTCCAGAAGCTGGAGCGATCGGTGAGCGCTCCGGGCACTCGCTTCGACGACATCAAGGAACGACTCTTCGGTGACGTGATGAGAGCACGATGCGGTCATCAGAATTCCCCCGGTGTTGATGAGCCTCAGTGCTCCAGTGTTGATTTCTTTGTATCCTTTCAGCGCCGTCGCCACGGTCTTCCGGTTCCGGCTGAATGACGGGGGATCCAGAATGACGGCATCGAACTTGTCGCCGGCTTCGGCCAGCCGAGGCAGCTTCTCGAACACATCCCCGACCTCGAATCGAACGTTAGACACTTCATTGAAGGCAGAGTTTACTTTTGCGTTGGCAATTGCCGCTTCTGAGATATCAATCGCTTGGACGCTCTTTGCCTTTCCGAGACCGGCGTACAATGCGAATCCCCCTTCGTTGCAGAAACAGTCAAGCACAGTCGCCCCAAGTGCGTAACGTTGGATCGCTTTCCTGTTCTCCCTTTGATCCAGGAAGAAGCCCGTCTTCTGTCCTTGCAGCAAGTCAACTTTGAATTTTACGCCGTTCTCAGAGATGATGGTCTGGCCAATGGTGCCGCGCACGACCCCTTTCTCCAGCGGCAACTGCTCGAGCGAGCGGAGGGGTGATTCATTTCTTTCTACAATGGCCTTCGGATGGAAGATAGATTCGAGGACGTCGCAAAGCAGCGTCAGACGCCGATCCATCCCTACGGAAAGCGTTTGAATGGAGAGGTACTCGTTATACTTATCAACGACGAGCCCTGGCAGGAAATCTGCTTCGCCGTGAACGAGTCTGAACGATTCGGCCGCGGGATACAGGCGTTTGCGCAATTGAAGTGCCTGGCTGATCCGGCGCTCGAAGAATTCAAAGGTTATTGTCTCGCGCTCCTTGCTCAGGATCCGACATGCGATCAGCGAGTGCGGATTGAAGAAGCCCACACCCAGGAACTTCTCATCGTAGCGTAGAAGCTCAACCACGTCGCCCGCCTCCGGATCCCCCTTGATTGTCTTGATCTCGTTGCTAAACACCCACTGGTGACCCGAGAGGATCCGGTGCTCTTCATTCTTCCTCAAGACAATCTGCTTTTTCATAGTTTTAAGCTATTGAGTTTTGGAATGAGAAGCAAGATGGCCGTATTCCATTATGAAAGCGAACCTCGGCGATCCTCTCTCTATATATTGTCCGGCCATTGCGAAAGGAACACCACCAACCGGCTGCGCGTCATGTCTGCCGAGAGTATGCATCTCCGTCCAACAGAGGCTCTCGGAAGTTCTTGGATGGCCAATCGCAGAGAACCAGATGGAGGGGACTTTTGTGTCGTCTGCAAAATAAGGAGCTGCTGCAACGTTTATTGCAACACAGGGAAAGGTTTGGTATATTTTTGGTCGATTTCCTGACGTCACGAACGAACAGAATAGGAGTCCACAATGATCAATATCCCAGAACTACTTGGCAGTGAAGCGAAGAACCTCTTGGAGCACCAATGCAAGACGATACCGAAGGAATCGTTGCATTTGCCCGGGCCGGACCACATCGACCGGTATTTTGTCCATTCGGATCGGCCGGCGAATGTCCTGAAGAACCTGCAGTCCATGTTCGATCATGGTCGACTTAGGGGGACAGGTTTTCTGTCAATCCTGCCGGTTGATCAGGGGATCGAGCATTCGGCAGGGGCCTCCTTTGCCCCCAACCCGGAATACTTCGATCCGGAGAATATCGTGAAGCTCGCGATCGAAGGCGGGTGCAACGCGGTCGCATCCACGCTCGGTGTGCTTGGCTCGGTCGCACGAAAGTATGCGCATCGGATCCCCTTCATCCTGAAGATCAACCATAACGAGTTCATGTCGTACCCGAACACGTATGACCAATCGATGTTCGCGAGTGTGAAGCAAGGGTACGATATGGGTGCAACGGCAGTGGGGGCGACGGTGTACTTCGGGTCCGCGGAATCGCGCCGTCAGATCTGGGAAGTGAGCCAGGCGTTCCAGCAAGCGCACGAGCTCGGCATGACGACGATTCTCTGGTGTTACACGAGAAATCCGGCATTCAAGACGAAGGAGAAAGATTATCACGTTTCCGCTGACCTCACGGGGCAGGCAAACCACCTCGGCGTGACGATCGAAGCCGACATTATCAAGCAGAAGATGCCTGAGAACAATGGCGGCTACGTTGCGCTCAACTTCGGGAAGACTCACAAGAAGGTCTATGAGCAATTGTCGTCCGATCACCCGATCGATTTGACCCGCTATCAAGTTGCGAACTGCTACATGGGAAGAATCGGACTCATCAATTCAGGCGGACCATCCGGAGCGAACGACATCGTGGAAGCCGTCAAGACGGCGGTGATCAACAAGCGCGCGGGAGGCATGGGTTTAATCTCCGGACGCAAAGCCTTCCAGCGCCCGATGAAGGATGGTGTTCAGCTCCTCAACGCGATCCAGGACGTGTATCTCTCCAAGGATGTCACCGTCGCGTGAGGATTGCGCGTCTCTTGTCAGGTTTGTTGGATTGAGGTGAGCTCGAGGTGAGTACACTCATAGGCGTCAAGCCCGTCCGCCTCGCCGCGAATCATTCGGGGCAAGCACTTTGGCGGAGGATGTGCTTGGCGCCTTTATTGTTTCTGCTGCGATTGCAGACATCATTGAAATTTGAGACCGTGATGAGGGCTGTGTGGTCAACTCGGTCGGAGGTGTGGCTCCGTGCGTGAGCTGAAGTGTATCGTCTTCGACATGGATGGAACACTCACCCAGACCAACCAACTGATCTTCGACACCTTCAACTACATTGCGGAGAAGTACCAAGGGAGGAAGTATTCCGACGGTGAGATCACGGCGATGTTCGGGCCGCCGGAGGAAGGGGCGCTGCTGCAAATCGTGGAAGAGGCGAACATCGTTCAGGTGATGAAGGATTACCTCCAGTTCTACCGCACGCACCACAACAGGTTGGCACGGCTTTACCCGGGCATCGAAGAAGTGCTGAAGTATTTGAAGGAGCATGGCATCCTTGTCGCTCTCTTCACCGGAAAGGGAATCCACACGACGACAATCACGCTGGAGGAATTCGGACTGAAGGCCTATTTCGACTATGTCGTGACCGGAAACGACGTCGCCAATCACAAACCATCCGCCGAAGGAATACGTAAAATCTTGTCGCATTTCGGCCTCAAGCCGGCTGAGGCGCTGATGGTCGGAGACTCGGTGAACGATGTAAAGGCGTCTCGCGAAGCGGGTGTAAAGATTGCTGCGGTACTCTGGGATTCTTACGGGAAAGAGAATGTCCTCCAGCTGCCGACAGACTTTGTCTTTCATGATGTTCCGGAATTTCACCACTGGCTGAGGATGCAATTTGACTGACGATCGCACAAACGGTCAGGAACGAACCTGGAGCTCGGTGTTCTTGAATCTCGTCCTCCGGTACGGCATTGCCGTGGTCGTTCTTCTCTTTTTGGTGACGGTCAATCTCCACTTTGACTATACTCCCGACGACACGTACATCTACCTTCAGTATGCCAGGAACATTGCTCGGGGAGAGGGCTTCTCCTTCAACGCTGGTGAGCCAAGCTACGGAATCACAGGACCGCTGTGGGTGCTCGTGATTGCCGGCGGGACCAAGCTCGGACTTGATCCCTACATCGTGGCGAAGACGCTGGACGTTTTCTTTTCGAGCTTGGCTATTGTCGCAGTGTATGCCCTGGGGTTTGCGATCATCCGCGACAGGGTGTATGCCCTTCTTGCAGCATGGATCTTTTCTTTTGACGCGTGGTACTTGCGATGGGCGGCGACCGGCATGGAAACGTCCCTTGCCGTCCTCCTGGCGGTGATCGCGGCATGGTATGCATATCGGAAGGAGTACGTTGTCGCTTCCTTCGTCGCGGCAACGCTCACGCTGGTGCGACCTGAAGGTGCGCTCTTGTTCGTCGTTGTTCTGTTGGATGCCCTTCTCAACACGCGAGATCGGGCGGTCCGATGGAGAGCGTTGGCTGGATCCGTCGTGATGTATGGGATCATCCTCTCCGTGTGGCTGGTGTTTGCATACGCGTATTTTGGCACGGTCGTTCCGAACACGCTTCAAGCCAAATCAACATCGGAGGTGTCGCTATCCGTGCTGTGGTTCACGACGTTTTCCACGCTGAAGATCCTGGGATCAACTCAAATCCTGCCGCTGCTTCTGATGATCCTGGGAATTGTCGCGACCGCGCGGAACTACAGTTGGCGCGTACTGAAACAGGAGTGCATTCTCGTTCTGTGGGTCGTCGCTCTCCCGATTGCGTACGTTCTCTTAAACGTTCAGGTCGTCTCGCGCTATTTGCTACTTCTCACTCCGTTTGTTGTCATTTACGGTGCGTGGGGAATCAAGAGGCTTGAGTTGGGGGTGCTTATCTCGTCCCAACGAGCGATGCTGGTCCTGTTGGTTGTCGCCGGGCTTTCGCTTCTCCAAAACCAATATGTCTACCGTATGCGAGTGGTTCCTCATATGCGGAATTTCACCCTCGGCATGAGCGAAGGCCTGAAACCAATCGCCTACTGGCTCCGTTCCAACACGCCGCAGGGCGCGACGATATTGACGCCGGATATTGGCTTGCTGGGATACGTGTCTGAACGGGTGGTCTACGAGACCGCGGGGCTGGTGACGCCGGCCATGAGAAGGGCCTTCCGTGGGGCCGACTACGACGAAGGAATGCTGGAACGCCGATACGAGAGAGTTCTCCGGCCAGACTATATTGTTGACCGGTCGCCGACTCCTGAGAGGCTTGCTGCAGACTCGACCCGGCCGGTGATGACGCGGCTGTTCCCCGGCCTCGGCCTGACAAGATCTGATCCCGTTTATTATACGCTTTACAAGGTTTCGAAATGATAACGAGGATCGTTCTGCTGAGCTTTCTCTGCGCGCTCGTCCTGTCGGCGCAAGAGATCAACTCGAGCCGGATCAAAGGATTGCGCGTGAACGGTTCAGCGGACGCACGGCTTCCCATCGCAGGACTGCAGTCGCGTCCAATTACGATTGAATTTGACGTCAACGAGACAGTACCACCGGACTTGCGCATCAGGGTCTTTCATTGCGACCGAAATTGGCATGTGACGCCGACATCGTTCGTCAATGACGAGATGCGGAACAGAACAAGATCACCGATCCCATATGAGCCGGCTCCTGCAGGTGTGCAGCAGTACCGATTTCACTATTCGATCAAGCTGCCCGGATTTCCAGGGATCGAGCGATTCCCGCAGACTGGAAACTACGTTTTTGAGATCTGCGACAAAGAAGAAAAGGAGGTCCTGGCCCGCGGAAAGTTCTTTGTCGTTGAGCAAACGCTCGTCCTCGCAATGAAAATCAGCAATCGGTCCTTGCCTTCCGCAACGAATCCGTACAATCAAGTGAACAAGATCGAAGTCGGATTCGCCATCCCGAGGGCGGACTCATCCCGAGGCGAAGTGCTCTATCCGCTTTTCTTCACGTGCGTTGATGTCTACAGGAACCGGCAGCTCTACAATCCCTGGCGTATCGATGTGAACGATCAGAATCCCAATACTTTTGTGGACGGGTTTGGGACATCGAAAATGAAGTTCATCGTCGATCATGTAACTCCAGGAAACGATTACCGCAGGATGGATCTGCGCAGCATCGATGAATACCCTGTCGGCGCACAGCTTCGATCCCGGCTGGGAGCTGATGTCAGCCGATTCTTGCAGAAACCATCGGGCGACAACCAAGGCACATCCACGCTGACGACGGGCAACCGCTATGCAGATTACGTCCCTTTTCAGTTTGAACTCGTGTCGGAATCCCGTCCGTACGACTCCGTGTTCGTCGTTGGCGACTTCAACGGGTGGAAACCTTCTGCGGAGTGCTC
>CAZTKU010000147.1:0-7354 GCA_964614245.1 uncultured Ignavibacteriaceae bacterium | reverse complement strand
TGGCCAGACGGCTGAGCTCTTGCTCAGAGAAATCGTACCGATACATGCTCGGCTTCCCGAAGCCGTGCAAGCGGAAGTAAGCGATCTTCTCCTCACCAAAGACGAGCGGTTCATTCCGAAACGGATCGACACAGTGGACGAGTTTGCACTCTTCGCACGTCTCCACAATGAGCGCGGGGTTGTCGTACCATTTCCCTCGCGGCTCCCACACACACGTGAAGTTATCACGCTCGATCTTATTGAAAAAAAACTTCATCGCTTTCACTGAGGCATCGGTGGGTCGAAAGCTTGCGGGAGATTGGAAGAGCACAACAGATGTCTCGAGCGGCCGGCAGATTTCTTTCAGCTGAGTGAACAGTGATATCGACTCCCCCATGAAGCGATGGAGGTGGGTGATTCCCTGGTACGCCTTCATTGTGAACTCAAACTCCGGGTTTACCGCGCCAGCTTCGCTGCGCCATTTTCGAGCCGTCGAAACGCGGGGGAGCCGGTAGAACGTCGAGTTAATCTCAACGGCGTCAAAGAGTTGTGCGTAGGCCTGGAGCTTCGTCGAGTACTTCCGCTTGATCTGAGCCGCAAATTTCCTCTCTTCCAAATAGCTCCACCCACAACATCCAATGTGCACTGTCGCCGACACGGGAATTCCCCTTGCCATTCATTTCAGCTTATCCAAAGCAAGCACAGCTGAATACACTCCGGCGACAACTTCTGCCAGGAACGTGTAGTTGATCGTTGCCTCCGTGTCGCTAGGCAGGTGATAATGCGGGTTGCGCAGAAAGGCTGTATCAGTCACCATCAGCGCAGGATATCCATGGCGCCAGAAAGACGAATGGTCAGAGAGAAACAGCGGCGGCAAGAAGCCGGGAGCACTGAGACTCGCGATCCCGATTGCGCATCCACGGCGCATTGCGGCGCGAACGAACCTGAGGAGTCTCATCGACCGAAGGTTTCCCACAAGGCCGATGAAATTGCCGTACCTGGGGTATCCCATGATCTGACGCAAGAAGAAGAACGGATACACCTGGGGATAATTTTCACCGGCATAGCCGATCATTTCCAGCGAGAACATCAGCAGGATCTTTTCTTTTTGTCGTTTGAGAGCCCTTGCGTACTGGCGACTCCCCATCTGCGACGTATAGAAAAAGGGGGGCTCCTCGTGAGTGAACGCAACGAATTTGATCGTCCGGCTGTTGGCAGAGGATTTCAGGAGCCGCGCAAGCTCAAGCAGGCCTGCTATACCGCTTGCGTTGTCATCCGCCCCGGGTGTGGCGGGCACCGTATCGTAGTGTGCGCCGAGCACGATGCATGGTTTCGTCGGATCGCTGCCGCGCTGTTCGGCAATAAGGTTTCTGACCGTTGACCCTTCGCTCGGGTACGTCTGAGACTCAACCATGAACCCGAGAGTGCGCATTTCCCCTTCGATGAACCCGGCGGCCGCGTTGAGCCTCTCGGGGTACAGTCCGCTCCGTGATGGGTGCTCGCGAGCAAGGGTTTCGACGATTCTCCGAGCGCGGGAGGCTATGTCAGGGATGTCAGATGGAGAGCTCATTGGAGATTAGTGAGATTGAATTCGCGGTTGAGGACGCGACGTCCACGTTATGATGTCCGGCAGCCTCAAGCTTGCTTTAGTCTAAATTCTCTACCGCGGAGGTCCCCCGCCAGGCCTCACGGGTGGACCCTGCTGGTACAGCTTTGCAAAGTCCTGTTCAGGAAACGGTTTTTCCAGCAAGTACCGATAGTAGAAACGTGCAGCTTCAACGCGATTGTGTACGGCCTTTGCTCCACCCCAACCATGCCTGCCTCCGGGATAGATCGCAAACTCAAAGTGCCTGCCCAACTCCTCGAGCTTATCAACAAGCTGGATGCTGTTTTGCATGTGAACGTTGTCGTCCATGGCACCATGGACGATGCGGATCAAGCCTTTGTATCGATCGGCGAAGGCCATGGCAGAGCTGTTCTTGTAGCCCTCGGGATTCTCGGCAGGCGTGTCCATATACCGCTCCGTGTAGTGCGTGTCATACAGATTCCAGTCAGTCACGGACGAACCCGCAACTCCATGTGTAAAATAGTCCGCTCCGTACGTCAGCGCCAGGCATGTTACATACCCGCCGTAACTGCTGCCCGTGATGCAGACCTTCTTCTCATCCACATATGGTTTCGCCCGCAACCATTTCACGCATTCGATGTAGTCGTTCATTTCCCACTTGCCGAGATTGCGGTGCATCAGCGCTACACCTTCCTTGCCGAAGTGCCCTGAGCTCCGGTGATCGACCGACACCTGAATCATTCCCTCCGACGCCCACCATTGATTACCGATTCCCTTCCAACCGTCCGAGACGGTGCCGGAGTTGGGACCGCCATAGATACTGATGAGGACGGGGTACTTTTTGCTCGCCTCGAGATCCAACGGCAACGTAATGGTTGCCGGCAGGTTGTATCCGTCGGTCGTTTTGACGTAGACCAATTCCGTCTTCGCAAGCTCGTAGTTATCGAACTCCTTCCCTTTGCTGTCGCCCAGCTCACGAATCATCTTCCCCTTGCCACTGCACAGCGTCATCTTTTGCGGCGTGGAGACATTAGAGTACGTCGTGATGAAGTAACTTCCGTGCGGCGACAGGCGCACGCTGTGCGTGTAGTCGCCGAACGTCAAGCGGGTCAGATCCCTTCCATTTAGCTTCACCCTGTAGAGATCGTTCCGCGTCGAGGCCTCCTTTTTTGCCGTGAAATAGATCAGGTCATCATCCTGGTCAACCAGAAGAACGTCACTGACCTGCCATTTGCCTTCAGTGATGCGGTTTTTCAGCTTGCCGTCCATCGCGTAGAGATAGAGATGCATCCAGCCATCTTTATCGGTCTTGACGATGAACCCTTTGTTGTTCTTCAGGAATTCGATGCGATCGAACCATTCAACCCATGATGGTTGGTATTCGGTATAGACCAGCCCCTTTTTCCCCGTCTGCGGATCAACGCTGTAGATCGTCAGTGTATCTTGGCCGCGATTCATCCACTGCACCCACAGTTCCTTGTTGTCCGGAGTCCAGAATGGTGTTCCGAAGTACTGGTCATCTTTTTCATGGAAATCCGCCCACACGATGTTCCCGCCGGTGACCGGCACGACACCGACGCGCACTTCTGGATTGGGGTCGCCCGGCTTCGGATAGGGCGTTTGCTCCAGGAAGCCGTGCGTACCTTCCGAATTGTAGAGCGGAAACACAGGCACATTGGAATCATCGAAGCGCATGAACGCCAGCTTCTTGTTATCGGGGGACCACCAGTATGCCCTGTAGCGCGAAGGTCGGCCCAGGATCTCTTCAAAGTACACCCACGATGCGTAGCCGTTGTAGATGAACTTCGCACCGTCGGTGGTGTACTGATATTCCCTCCCGGCGATGACATCGATGGAAAGCAGGTTGTTGTCGCGGGTAAAGGCGACGTAGTTGCCGTCAGGAGAGAGGGTCGGATTCTTCTCCTCCGATGGCGTTTGCGTCAATCGCTTGAACTCCTTCGTCTCAGTGTTCAAGAAGTACAGATCCTTCTCTTTCACGTAGATCAGCTTTGTGCGCGCCTCATTGGCCGACGCCGGCAGATTCACGTTGATCTCTGAGCCGACAATATCCTTGAATTGATTGAGATCCGGAGTCTTCGGCAAGGCTTCCTTTTCTTTGCCGGACTTCGCGTCCACAGAGTAGAGCTTCCCCTGTTGTTCACCCGCCCCCGCCCGGACAACACGGTCGGACGGGCGAACCGCCTCGGCGGGCGCGCCTTCCTTCCGTCTCATTTCCAGATAATGCGAGTCGTCCTCCCAACCTGTAATGTTGGGCAGCGGCATGAAGAGTCCTGTCTCGGCCCCCCGATAGATCTGGTCAAACGTCAGCCTCTTCTTTTGCTGTGCCGACGTGACAACAGCAAGCGCGATGAGAAGGAAAAAGAGAAAAAGATACCTGACGAGTCCCTTCTGTTTCATAGTACCTCCTGTTTGTTGGTCATGATATGACGAAAAATGCATCGACGTCTCTCAAGGAGCAAGCTCTTTGCAGGAATATATGGAGTAAATGTGGTGATGTCCGATGAGGAAATCCCTTCCTCCTGGCGAGACGCGGTCTCCGTCATTCGCCCACTGCCGCTCCACTTCGTCGCGGGTCGCTGCACCCGATAAGCGTGTTTGTCCGAGCATCGTACTGAATGGCTTGAACCGAGCCGAAATATGAACGGAAAGGGTTGTGCTGTCTCACGTCGTGGCCGAGCGATTCGAGAAGACGGTACGATTTCTCGGGAAACCGATTCTCGATCTCGAGCTCCCGCTGCGTGAAGATGCTGAACATTCGCGGCGCAGAGACCGCTTCTTGAAGCGACATGTTGAAATCTACGAGATTCACGATCACCTGGGCGATCGTCGAAATGATGAGGTCTCCTCCTGGAGTTCCGAGGACGTAAATAGGCCGGCCGTCTTTCGCGAGGATTGTCGGTACCAAACTCGTCACGACCCGCTTGTGCGGCTTGAGGCCGTTGAGATGATTCTCATCATCGGCGAAGTTCTGCATCTCGTTGTTCAGTATGAATCCCGCACCCTCAACCGTGTGACCCGTTCCAAATAAGCTGCTGAGCGTGATCGTGAGTGAGACCGCGTTCCCTTCGATATCCATGACCGACAGGTGAGTTGTGTGCTTTTCTTCTGCGTTACCCGCTTCAACTTGTTGAGGATGGCTGGACTTCGAGAGATCAATCTGCAAAAAACGCTGAAACGCAAAATGGTCGGATGTCACCGTAGTGACGGAGACGGGATTGAACTCCGGATCACCATTGTGTGTTCGTTCATCCTTGAAAACCAGCTTGAAAACTTCTGCATAAAGATGCAAGAAATAATCGTCATGCTTCCTGCATTCCTTCAGGTCAAACTGCTTGAGAATGTTGAGCGCCTCTATCAACGATATCCCGCCGCAGGGAGGTGGCGTTGTGACAATGTTGTACCCGCGGTACTGGCCCACCACTGCATCCCGCACAATGGGCTTATACGCCAACAGATCTTCCCTGCTTATGAATCCGCCCCGTTTCTCAGAGTCTCGCACGATCAGGTCTGCGATCGGTCCTCTGTAAAATGCGTCCGGACCCTCAGTCTGAATGGCTTGAAGCGATTTCCCGTAGTCAAGGTTCCTGATGATCGCGCCGACCTTCGGGACTTTTCCGTCAGGGTAGTACAAGGTTTTGGCGAACGCATCTTTCTCGAGCATCTTGCGAGAGGACTCAAGGTTTAACGAGAGCGTGCTGTCAACTTCGAACCCTTTCATCGCATAATCGACAGCCGGCTGCAGCACGGTTTTGCGATCCAGCTTGCCGTAGCGTTCACGAGCGAGGTCCAAGCCAGCCACAGCACCCGGCACGGAAGCTGCCCTTACGGTCCGGCTCCAGTCCGATACCTTCTTGAAATCGAGGTTTCCATAGTTCGCTCGCTGTGGCGAGATCGCTTTAAAGTCGACGATCACGCTGCTCCGTTCCTTCGCATTGTAGATGAGCATCATCCCTTCCCCACCGATCCCCGAGCCATGTGGCTCGACAACACCGAGGGCATAGGCAACCGCGACGGCGACATCCACGACGTTTCCTCCTTTCTTGTAGATCTCAAGCCCCGCTTTTGCAGCCAGGGGATGCGCCGAAATCATGATCTTACTGCCGGTCGAGACTTTAGAGTACTGGGAAAGACCGGGAAGAATAAAAACGACGAGAAGAAGTGCTACTCTGGAGAGACGAAGAGTACGGTTCATGGTTACCTCGCGAATTCTGCTTAGAAGGTATCTCACCCGCAGCATCTGCCTTTCTTTCAGGCGTCTTGCCGGACTTTCCCGCGCGCAAGAGAAGCAAAGATGCCGACAACGCAGAGTGCAGAAAAAATGATAAACGATGCTTTCATGCCTTTCAGGAACTCCGGATAGTATTCGGGGGTGATCGCCACTCGGCCCATGGTAACAGCGATGATCAACATGACAATTCCCATGCTGAGCATTTGCCCTGTCAATCTCATCGTTGCGAGAGTCGCTGCCGCCACTCCGTACCATCGCTTCTCCACGGCGCTCATCACAGCGTTGGTGTTCGGCGACGAGAACAGAGCAAATCCAAACCCCAACAGGACGAGGTTGATCGTGACCATCAGAAGCGACGTCTCTCCCCCAAGAAACGCAAACAGTGCGAGCCCGATGACGATGAAGGTCATGCCCAGAGACGCGACGACGCGTGGTTCGATCCTGTCGGAAAGGCGTCCAGCCAGCGGGGAGAAGACTGCCATCACAACGGGCTGGGAAATCAGAATGAATCCTGCAGTCTGCGGATTGAGCCCTTTGATGTACTGAAGGTAGATGCTTAACAGAAACGTCACGGCGGAGGTTGCACTGTAATTGATGAGGGCCGCCATATTGGAGAAGGCGAAGACCGTGTTATGGCGGAAGAGGCTGATGTCGAGAAGAGGGTTCTTCACCCTAAGCTCCCACAGAACGAATGCCACGAGCGCGGAAACGCCAACAAGGATTGTCCACATTCCCTGGATTGCCGGGAGCGTTGAGAATCCATACATGATGACGATCAACGATATGCTGTACAGAATTGACCCGGGGATGTCAAAGCGTTCACCGCGGGCCTCAGCCCATTCACCGCGAAGGCGCCACAGAACGAGAGGAATGATAAATCCTCCGAGCAGGGCGTTAGCCACGAAAACGCTGCGCCAGCCAAGATGTTGCGTGAGGAATCCACCGGCGAACGGACCGAGAGAGAGTCCCACGTAGACCGCGGCAACGTTGATGCCGAGCACCCTCCCGCGCTCCGAGACAGGATACACGGAGGTGAGGATTGCCACACCAGTCCCAAAAATCATCGCCCCTGCGACCCCCTGCAGTCCCCGAAGGAGGATCAGAAAGGTCCCAGTTGGAGCAGCTGCAGAGAGCAGCGACACCACGGTATATGCGACGACGCCGTAGATGAAAATCCGTTTTCTGCCGTAGATATCTGCCAGTCTGCCGAACGGCACCAGAAACATCGCCGCCGCAAGGAGGTAAGCCGTTGCCACCCAACTTAGCGCAATCGCATCCATCAGAAAGTCGCGACCGATGGAGGGAAGCGCGATGTTGACTGTGGATGCCATGAAGGGAGTCATGAACGACGCCGCAGTCGAAACGAGCAACGCGGCTTTTTTATCGTCCAGATTGATCATGGCACTCGGGTATTCGGGGAGGTATTAGCCAACGCAGGTATGATCAGTTCGCTGAATACGGCTGACGTCAAAGCCTCTTGCCTTGAGGCTTTGAACAAGCATCTCGAGGATCTCGGGATCCATCTGGAGCGTTCTCGAGAGGATCCAGCACTACTTTCG
>CAZTKU010000146.1:0-7392 GCA_964614245.1 uncultured Ignavibacteriaceae bacterium | reverse complement strand
CCCTCCACGCCGGCATCAAACGCCCGCCTGAGGACCTCTTCACGGTCTGTTCTGTAATCCTCGAGAAAAATGTGAGCGTGCGAATCAATGTACATTGTCTCTTCTCTTTAGCTCCGGCCGAGTACTTCAGGATTGGGCTGCAAAATACTCACATCTTTACCTTGTTGCAAGGAGCGGAACGACAACGGGAGGGCGGAACAGGAAAGCTACAGCACTCCATCGATGGAGAGAGTATACGTTCTGACAGGTCCCAGGTTTCCAACCAACTCGACATAGTGGTAGTTGAGGAGGTTATTCACGTTGAAGCCGACGCGTACCGGAAGTCCGAATCTCAGCAAATCGTACGATATTCGGATGTCGAGAACCTTTATGGGGACGCGTTGCTCGCCATTGACGATCGGGGCGAGCCGTATGAGGTTCTCGTCGATCCTCTCAATACGAGAAATGTACCGGAAATCCGCAGACGCCCGCAGCTCGTCGTAGGTGATGAAGGCAGAGGCATAGAAGATATGGCGCGGCCGGAACTTCAAGATTGTGTTTTCATTAACGTCCAGCGGCCATATGTAGGTGTAGCCGAGATCCGTCGACAAGTACTTCTTCCACCAATCGGTCTTGACGGTCGCCTCCATCCCTTGGATCCTTGCCTTCGTGACATTCTCAAACTGTATGACGGGTCCTTCAACCTCTGTCGGGCTTGAAGGATACGGGCGATAACGCTTGATCTGCACGCTCGGCTCGATCAGGTTTCTGAAGTCGTTGCTGAACACGGCTAGGTCTGCAAACACACTCTGGCCAAACTGTCTGCTGATGCCGACCTCGTAGGAGACACTCCTTTCCACGCTGAGATCGGTGTTGGGGAGCACGACGACCTGCGAGACATTCGTAGAGCTTGTGATATACAGTTCACCGATGGCCGGATATCGGAAACCGGAGCCGAATGACGCGCGAATGCTCGTTTCTTTGTCGGGCATGTAGACAGCGCCAAGTTTCGGATTGAGCTCTGCTGTCGATTTCAGCACAGAAACTTTCTGCCAGTCAAATCGAAGACCGGCGGTGAGCTTGACCTCCGAGGTCAGCGCGACCTCGTCCTGGGCATATGCCGCTCCACCTACACCGGGATGTGTACCGAATAGATTTGCGTTGACCTGATCGAAATTACCTCCAAGGCCGAACGTGAGAACATTCGACTCGCTTATGTTGTACGTCGCCTGCATGTCGAGGTTGAACAGATGGGCAGCCGAGACATTGTTGACCCTACCGGCACTATCATCACGCCAGAAGTTGCCAAAGTAAATTCCCTTGACCGTGTAGAAGAACCGATCGGACACAAACTCTTTGTATGAGAGGCTCACATTGCCGCGCCGGGATGTCACCTTGCCGTTCAACTGCGGATCTGCCGGCTTCGTCGCCTCGCGCAAGCTCTTCCACCAGAAGAAATTGCCGTGCGTGCGAGAGAGAAAATTCGCGGAGACCGTGAGGCTCCGGAATGATGAAATGTCGTATTTCGCCTTTGAGTAGAAACTCCATCGATGATACGCATCGTTCTGGCGGAAGCTTTCATCCACCGTTCGACCAAGGCTCACCAGGTAGGTGACCGGTCCGGCGGTATTTGAATAGCTGATGATCGCTCCGCTGTTGAAGCGAGCATGCGGAGACCAGTCCCATTCGGCAAAGCGCGGCTTGTCATAGAGGCCCGAAAAGAGTCTGAACCGTAGTTCGGGTGAGTCTTTTGCATCCCTGGTAATAACGTTGATGACACCACCGAGAGCGCTGGATCCGTACAGCGCAGAGCCCGCGCCCTTCACAATCTCAATTCGCTCTACCTGGTGCGTGGGAATCGCCTCCCAGTTGATCTCTCCTGTATCTCCCGTGAGGTACGGCACGCCATCCAGCAGGAGCAAGACTCTGCTCCCGACTCCTCTGCTGTAGCCCGTCGATCCTCGAATGTTGACCTGATCCTGAAGCAGATTCACACCGGGAACATACCGCAACGCATCGTCGAGCGTCACGGTATTCCGGTCCGCAATCACTTTTGCCGTAACGGTGGCTATGCTGACCGGTACCTCCTGAAGACTCTGTTCGCGACGACTGGCCGTGATGACAACCTGCTCGGTCTGAATGGGCACCGAACGCAGTTTGAGATTGAGCGTAACGGACTCGCCTGCCGCGACGCCGACTTTCTCGAGGGTCAAACGCTCATACCCAATCATCGACACAAGGACAGCATACTTGCCGGGTGGCACCCTCGACAAGCGAAATCCACCATGAATGTTCGTTGCTGAGCCAATGAATGTCCCGCGGATCACAACATTTGCGCCGACAACGGCTTGGCCGGTCTCAGCGTCCGTAATGGTGCCGGTAATCGTCCCGCTTGTCACCTGAGCGACAGACCTCATCATCCAGATGAGAACCAGAGCCATATGGAGAAACGTCTTGTTCAAAACGGTTGCGGCGGGAGTTTATGGAAGTTGACGCGGATGTTGACTCCACCAACAAATTGAGATTGACTCACGATGACGGGTATGGGAAGCGGTGGATCGTCGTTTGTTCCATAAACCCCAACCACGCGAAGGTTCCGAACGCTGATTTCACTGGCGAACCGCTGGAGTACCCCCACGTACCGATAGCTTGCAGGTGGAAGTGAAAAAGCATACGAAAGAGAATCGACGAAGAAAGGAATGTTTTGATCGATCGCCGGATAGAGATAGATCGCTGGTGGATCTGCAAACAAACCCTCAAAGACCTTCGTGGAATCGAGAGGATAGATCTGCGAAGCGAAGACCCACAAGTTGAAGAGACTATCTACAGGAGGCCACGTTCCTTTTTGAAAGACGATGGTTCCACCGAAACCCGGCTCGACCCCTGGCGGAGGCGAGAGGCCAGGCTCGCACGAGAGGAGAAGCACGGCAACCAGCGCAAAGCCAAGGGTTCTCATAGTCGAGACGGAAAGTAGCAATCGTGGCACTCAAATGCAACCGCACTCGGATTTCGACTGGAACAAGTTCAGTGTCGTGTGACCGTAGAGGTTTTTCACATTGGAAATCTTGGCACAGTTGCGTATATTTGTCAGTCAAGATTGGATCCTTCGCGGCATTTATCGAGTGCAGAGCCTTCGACAAGAGCCTGGGGAAAGCGGTGGCGCAACCCGAACAACGTATGATCCTTCGTACATCCGGACGTTGTTCGACACGATTGCCCCCCGCTACGATTTCCTGAACCATCTTCTCAGCCTTTCGCTCGATGTTCGATGGCGACGGAGAGCGATCGACCTGCTTCGTCAGTACAAGCCAAGGAGAGTGCTCGATGTCGCGACAGGAACAGCTGACCTGGCCATTGAGGCCTCGAAGCTCCATCCTGAGCTGATCCGTGGAGTCGATATCTCTCGGGAGATGATTAGACTCGGCAGAGAGAAGATCGCGCGGCGCGGCCTCCTCGCAATCATAACGCTTGAACAAGGCTCCGCAGAGTCTCTCCGGTTCGCGGACCATTCGTTTGACACGGTGACGGTCGCCTTCGGGGTTAGAAATTTCACAGATCTGGCACGGGGCCTTTCTGAGATGCATCGAGTGCTGCGACCCGGAGGCGTGGTGCTGATCCTCGAGTTCTCCCGACCACGTCAATCACCATTCAAGGAGATGTACGGATTCTACTTCAAGAAAATCCTTCCTATCGTAGGAGGGATGGTCTCCAGGAGCCGCGAGGCATACGAATATCTTCCGTACACCGTTGGACAGTTCCCAGATGGCGAAGAATTGCTCAACGTCATCGCGGCGGCTGGATTCAAGCAGACTCGGCAGTATCCTCTCACATTCGGGATAGCGACGATCTACCTGGCTGAAAAGCCGGACGGGGCGGGCGAAGGATCAGAATGCCGTTCAGACTCAGTGTATAGAAAAGCAAGTGAAGACTGCTGCCGTTCCTCAACCGGCGGCATACTGAATCGTTAGATTGATCATGATCGGTCTCTTTAAAATATTCGACGCTCACGTTCACTTCTATTCCAACACGTACTTCCGGTATCTTGTACGCCAGAAGACGAATCGTCTTGATATCAATGCAGAGTTGAAGAACCTTGCCGCACGAGGTCACATCGAGATTCCGGGCGAGGACCCCGCCTTGCTGGCGCAGCGGTGGATTGAGATCATCGACAAATGGAAGATTGAACGCGTTGTCTTGTTGGGGAGCATGCCGGGCGATGAAGACTCCGTGGTGAAGGCTGTGCAGGCGTTCCCGAACCGGTTCGCCGGCTTCTTCACCGTTGATCCAAATTCCAACTTGTTGATGGAGACAGCGGAGAAGAGGTTGAAGAAGGACAAGCTTCGCGGAATCTTGCTCTACCCCTCGCTCTACCAGATCAGCGTCAACGATTCGTGGCTGAATCCTCTGTATCAACTCTGCGAAGATACGAAGGCGATTGTTTTCGCACAGTTCGGAAAACTCGTCATCAAGCCGAGAGAGTTTGCCGGTATTCCTACAACTGTGAACGAAGACTTTGCCAACCCCATCGATCTTATTCCTGTCGCGAAGAAACACCCCGGCATTCGATTTATCATTCCGAACTTTGGCGCAGGACGGCTTGAGGAAACGCTCGAGGTTGGGAGGCAATGCCCAAACGTCTATGTCGACACGTCAGGTTCGAACTCGTGGATGGCAGATCACCCCGCAAAGCCCGACCTTCGTACTGTCCTACAGAAAATGATCGCGGCCTTTGGTGCCGGGAGAATCCTCTTCGGTTCAGACTCCGGGATGTTTCCGCGCGGTTACCGCTACGACATCGTCGACAATCAGACGAAACTTGTGCAGGAAATGCGTCTTCCGATGGGTGAGGGCAAGAAGATCTTCTATGAGAATATGGCATCCCTCGTCGACGGTTGATCGCATCCTCACCTCGCCCGCATCGCCTTCCCACAACAGTCATTGAACGCTTCACTTTTTGCCGGACGCACGAAAAAGATTCATGAGTGCATTCACAAGCCCTATCAGATCGACCTGATTCGGCGCCTGCACGCCTCTCATCGGGTTGTGGGTAGTGCCGAACTCACTCAGGTTTCGGAGCAGAATCGCCTCCAGCTCACTCGGAAGGCGCACGTTGGATAATGACGCTCGATATGCAAGGCGCGCGGCAAATTGGACCGAGTCTGCCTGCAATACTCCCCGGATAATCATTTCCTTCAGCAGAAACCGCGCCATCTCCGGGTGCTCTCGTGACAGAGAATCGATGAGTTCGAATGACAGTTGGTTGAGCATCGGGACTCGTATGAGATGAGCGAGAGTCGCATCACCCGCGCCTCGAGAAGCCCTCCACGGTTTTCCATCTGCTTTCTTTTTGACTAGCTCCTGCTCTTCGCCCTTTTCGCCGGACGCGTTCGGTCGTTTCGTCGAGGAACGAGTTGAGTCCTGCGTATTCTCCTGCCAATTGTTGAGCGGCTGCAACTGCTCGCGTGCCGAGATCGGGAACGAATGCGCACAGAGAAGGCGTCCGTCGAGGCTTCCGAGGCCTGGGACAAAGACCAACACGAGGAGCAGACGAAAAATGGGAAGAGGGCTGACGAGCGCGCAGTTCGTACCCCCCAGTCGTTGGATCTTTCTCTTGGGCACAGCAGGCTCTGAGAGCGATCAACAAGACTCTGAAGGAGATTCGCGGGACATCAATGTGGACGACGTTGCCAAGATTGAGCCATACAAGAGTCTGTGCTTACCGGAAGCGTTCGCCGCCCTAAGATCTCCCTCACAAAGAAATGACGTAGCCTGCTGTTTTTAGTTCCTTCAGGATACTCAGGCTTGCTTCCTCGAGTTTAACAACGATGGGCTTGACGATTACACCCGGTATGTTCTTGGGTATGGCGACATCGGTCATATGCAGGACGCAGACATGATTCTTGCCCAACTTGCCGACGAAATGACCAAGCTCGAACATCGCATAGGTCAAGTCATCCGAGTTGAATACGAAGAACGCATACGTGGCATCCGGATTCTCCTCGACTTTGTCAAGTGCGAGCATTTCCCCGTGATTTCGATCGATGGCGATCTGTTCAAGACCGATCTCCTCAACAAAAAAGGAGAGCTGCTGCCGAAGCGGATCGTTCACCTCGCCGATGACGTAAACTTTCCTCGGAGCAGCAACTGCGGCGGGTTGTTTGGGCGGCTGGGCAGCCCCGGCTGCTCCCGCCGGTTTTGGGGGAGGTTTCAGCACCCTCGTTCCACCGGTCGTCGTTGTTTGGCTTGCAGCCGGCTGTGGGCTCGGTTGAGGCGCTACTGCGGCTACGGGCATCGCGGCGAGCTCGGGAGAAGCTTTGATCTTCTCATACAATTCTCTCACGCAACCAAGGATCAACTGCGCGGATGCTTGGTAAAAGTGTGCCCCGTTGGCGTCGCCGAGAATCTTATTCTTGCAGGGAAAACCTATTGGTCCAACCTGTTCAAGGGATTCCAAACATGCCTTCCGCCATTCGACGTAGTTCTTCTGGAGCCGGGCATTATATCCCGAAAAGTCAAATCCTCCGAGAGGTACGAGCTTCGTTCCCTCGGCAACAAGTCGTTCAAATCGTTGTATCAGGGTTTCGGACATAGAAGAATCAGCCTCGAATCACTTAATGACGCTTCCGCTCTCGAGATCGTTCTCCACCGTCACCACGGCAAGCTTCCCGGTGGAATCAGTAGCGGCAAGCAGCATCCCCTGAGACTCTTGTCCCATGAGCTTTGCCGATTGGAGGTTCGCCAACACCACGATCAGTTTTCCAACGAGGTCCTCGGGCTTGTAGTGTTGAGCAATTCCCGCAACAACTTGACGCTTCTCCGGGCCGATTTCGATCTGAATCTTCAGCAACCGATCCGATTTCGGCACGCGCTCAGCAGCAACAACCCGGGCCAAACGAAGGTCGAGCTTCTTGAAGTCGTCAAGCGCGATCGTCGGCTTCAACGGTGTCATCGCCGGCTCTTGACCTGATGAGGGGGGTGAATTCAATGACTGGACCATATCTTTGATTTGCCCGTCTTCAATTTTCGAGATAAGGATCTCTGGTTTCTTGATGGCATGACCTCCAGCCAGCTCCATGCGCGCCGCGCTCTCCCAACCAGCCATCAGTGGCGGACCTTCGAGGTTGAGCGCACCCCATATTTTCTGCGCAACGACAGGGATCGCAGGCTCGAACAAGATCGCAAGGGAACGAACAACCTGCAGGCAGATGTTCAGGGTCGTGGCGCATTGCTCCCGGTCTGACTTGATCGTCTTCCACGGCTCGCTATCATTGAAATACTTGTTGCCTGTTCGAGCAAGATTCATCGTCTCCATGACACCGTCTCGGAACCGGTAACGCTCATAGTAATCACCGATTGCTTTTGGCGCCTCCTTGAGCTGAGCGGCCATTTCCTTGTCAAGCTTACTGAGCGGTC
>CAZTKU010000145.1:0-7403 GCA_964614245.1 uncultured Ignavibacteriaceae bacterium | reverse complement strand
GCTCTGATCTACCTTGCATTCAACTACCAAACGGGTACAGTGTCCGGGTGGGGAGTTCCGATGGCAACGGATATCGCATTCTCGTTGGGTGTGCTCACGCTGCTTGGCAAACGTATTCCTTATCAGTTGAAAATCTTTCTGACAGCTCTTGCAATTGTTGATGATCTCGGCGCTGTGCTTGTCATTGCCATCTTCTATACCAGCGAGATTTCATTTATCGCATTAGGCGCAACCGTTGTGGCGCTTGCAGCGCTACTCGTGCTTAACAAGAGAGGCGTTCGACGATTGCTCCCCTACTTGCTCGTGGGACTACTGTTGTGGTTCGCCGTGTTGAAATCCGGTGTTCACGCGACAGTTGCTGGTGTCATGCTTGCGATGACAATTCCTGCGCGCGGGCATTCAGAACAACATGAAACATACACCGAACGCACTCCATTGCAGAGACTAGAACACACTCTTCACCCTTGGGTTTCATTCATCATTATGCCGGTGTTTGCATTTTCGAACGCGGGTGTCGAGCTGAGCGGACAATTGTTGTTCACCATTCTAAATCCAGTCGGTTTGGGAATAATTCTTGGCCTTTTGCTCGGGAAGCAAATTGGAATAACACTATTCTCCTGGCTCGCCGTAAGGACTGGAATTGCCAGCCTCCCAACCAGCGTTCGATGGCTTCATGTTTACGGCGCAAGCCTGCTCGGAGGAATCGGATTCACAATGTCCCTCTTCATTGCGGTCCTCGCATTTGGAGAAGGTCATTTGCTGTCGATTGCTAAGATTGGCGTGTTGATCGCGTCAGGACTTGCTGGAACTGCCGGGTGGATCGTCCTGAGGAAAACAAAAGTCCAAGTAATGTATTCCGCCAGTTCTCGCTAAGAACAACCGCATCTTGGACCCAAAGCGACAGTGAAGTACTTATGAGTAAGCATGCTAACAAACTACGTCGTAAATTCAACCACATTCTTTTGGAAACAAGGTTTATTCGAGTGATCCGGCGTGAGAGCTGTCTGACGTTATCCGCGAACACTCGATATTTTACCACTGGGAGCTACATCCAAGTTTCGGCAAAAGGACTGATTTGCTTTCTTATTCAAGCGGTTCAGCGTCTGACGAAACCTAGGCTAGAGAGGAATGTATGAAAATCACGCTTCGCCTCATCGTCTCGCTTGTTGTGGTGGCAGCACTTGTAGCATCCGGATTCTCATATTGGCAAGTCCAAAGCGAGAGGGATCGTCTTAGGCAGGAGTTGGACGTCCGGGCCATCATCTTGGCTGAGAGTCTGCAGGAATCGGTGAAGGAGCTCTTGCGGTCTAACTCACCGGTGAGATTGAAACGTCTCGTCGATCGATTCGGAAATCGTGAAAGCCTTGTCGGGGTAGCAGTATATGACAGCTTGGGGGTACATTTGGCTTCCAGCCCAGCGCTTTTGACAACGATAAAAACATCACCCGTCCAAATCTCAGAATCTCTTACAAGAAACGAGAGCGTCTCTGGATTCGAGCCTGTCAACGGAAAAACGGCGCATGTCTGCGCTGTTCCTCTTCATCTCGATGGCAGGATAGTCGGTACTCTCTTGCTCCTCCACGATGCCTCCTACATTGATGCGCGACTTGAGGGGATTTGGCACAGGAACTTCGTTCGTCTGCTTACATTGTCGTTTCTGATTATTCTCACGACGGTCTTGGTAGTACGATGGAGCATTACGGGTCCGATCGCACAGATTGCTGGATGGATGAAAGGATTGAGGATGGGGAAGATCAACCAGCCGGTGACTGTTCCGCGGGGAGACATTTTGGGTCCTTTGGCGGAGGAGGTGGCGCTTCTTGCAAAGAGCTTAGCCCTCGCGAGAGCGGCAGCAGAAGAGGAAGCCCGCTTGCGGGTTGAAGCGGGGTCTCTCTGGACTGCCGAACGTTTGAAAGAGCATGTGCGGCAGGAGTTAGGTGGAAAGAATCTCCTTATAGTCTCGAACCGCGAGCCATATATGCACGTCAGGCAAGGAAGCACTGTAGAATGCATTGTTCCTGCCGGAGGCTTGGTGACTGCACTCGATCCAATCCTGCGCGCGTGTGGAGGTGTTTGGATCGCAACCGGAAGTGGGGACGCAGACCGCGAAACATCAGATGAAAAAGGCAGACTGCGAGTACCACCAGAGGAGCCAACCTACACGCTCAAACGAATCTTTATTTCGAAAGAGGAGGAAGAAGGATACTACTATGGTTTTTCCAATGAAGGAATTTGGCCACTCTGCCACATCACGCACACTCGCCCCACCTTTCGCCTGCAGGATTGGATCAGCTATCAAAAGGTGAACGAGACGTTTGCCAGAGTGTTGCTCGATGAAATTGCCCATGAACAAGAACCACTCATCTTAGTACAAGATTATCATTTTGCCCTTCTGCCGTTGTTGATCAAATCAAAACGTCCTGACGCGCGTGTGGCGATATTTTGGCACATTCCGTGGCCAAATCCGGAAGTGTTCGGGATTTGTCCCTGGAAACAAGAGATTCTCTTAGGTCTATTGGGCGCAGATCTGATCGGATTTCACATCCAGTTTCACTGCAATAATTTCCTTGAAACCGTCGATCGATTCTTGGAATCAAAGATCAACTGGGATCAATTTTCCGTTGAACGCCGGGGGATGGTTACAACAGTGAAGCCGTTCCCAATCAGTGTTGCTTTTCCAGGCCTCATGCACAATGGAGAAAGACCGGTGCCTGTCCAGAAGTCTCATCTGGAAATCGTCTTGAAAAAGGTCGGGGTGAATGCAAAGCACCTCGCGGTCGGGGTTGATCGGATCGATTATACCAAAGGGATTATTGAACGATTCAAGGCGGTGGAGCGATTCCTGGAAAAATACCCGGACTATGTTGGGCAATTCACATTTGTAGAGCTCGGCGCGCCCAGCCGGACTCACATCAAGCGATATCATGATCTAATGGCCGAACTGGAAGAAACGATCGACAGGATCAATTGGCGCTTCCAGATGAGAGAATGGAAGCCCCTTGTCTTTCTCAAAGCTCATCACAGTCACCAGACAATCAATCAATTCTACAAAGCTGCCCAAATCTGTATGGTCACTTCACTTCACGATGGCATGAACCTCGTAGCCAAAGAGTACGTCGCCTCTCGTGATGATGAAGACGGCGCGTTGATTCTGAGCCAATTCACGGGCGCATCGCGAGAGCTGCAAGACGCTCTGATTGTAAATCCATATGATGTTGAAGAGATGGCAGACGCAATCCATCTAGCGCTGATAATGGCACCCAAAGAAAGATCTGGGCGGATGCGACGCATGCGCGCAATCATCAGAGACCGCAATGTATACCGTTGGGCCGCGAATATCGTGTCTACGTTATGTCGATTGCGAGTTGCAACACACGTCGTTGAAGAGATACCCTAGACTTCATGCCACCGCAATATCTATTGGATAGAGACACTGGAATCTGGAATTCCATTCTAGTTGGGTTGACCGCATCCCGTCGATTGCTGCTGTTTCTTGATTATGACGGGACTCTTGTTCCCATCCAACGGCTGCCCTCATTGGCGGTTCTCCCCGCAGGGATGAAAGGACTTCTTCGACGTCTGTCGAAGCGTCCAAATGTCTCACTTGGTTTGGTGACGGGTAGATCACTATCGGATATCAAGAGGCTGGTACATCTGAACACTGTGTTCTACGTGGCAAATCACGGCTTCCACACTTCGCTTGCCAAATCACGCTGGGTCCATCCCGAGGCACAAAGAGCTCTTCCTGCTCTGGGCAAAATCTTCTCGGAGCTTAGGGGCGCAGTCAGCTCTATTCCCGGAGTGCTCATTGAAGACAAGCAGTACACTTTGACGGTGCACTACCGGAATGTTCGTGAACGCTCGGTACCCCTGTTGAAGAAAAGCGTGGGAAGCGTTGTCCATCCCTATCGGACAACGGTCAAAATGACAACGGGGAAAAAAGTCCTTGAGGTGAAGCCAAACGTTTCTTGGGGCAAAGGTCACGCTGTCCTCCGAGTCCTGAAGTTGCTTGCATCGAGAGGGAAACCCTTGATCGTCTACATCGGCGATGACAAGACAGATGAAGATGCGTTCAGGCTTCTTCGGCGCACCGCCATTACAATTCGCGTCGGGTGGAGCCGCTCTTCGTGTGCAGCGTATTTTGTGCACAGCCCAACCGAGGTGCAAGAGGTGCTGAAGGCGATCGATTCGATAAGAGACGAACGCAACAGGAGATGAGCTTCGTGGCAAAAGAGCCGTTCTATTTTTTTACGCGTCAAATCCTCACCTACCTGACCGGGAGAAAAGCAAAGAACTTGGCCGAGTTGCTCTCGGGCATCAAGCAGGTCCCAACCTCATCGATCTATCACCACACGCATCATTATCTCGAGCAGCACGAATTCCTTTCACCGGAGCCGCCAAATGACTTCGCTTACTGGATCACCGACATCCTTCAAGACAAAGTGCTGGGGGAGAAGGTGGCGAGTATTGACCTGCGAGAATTCTTTACGCTGCAAGACATTCGATCACGAATTATCGAAGTCATTGAACATGGGATGAGGCGGAGGCCCGATGACTTTCAACGGAATGTTCCAAACGGCGCGGAGTTCCACTTCATGAGTGCACAGACATTCGTGTTTCCCACCAAATACGTTGCGCACAGCCTCAGCGACTTCAAAGAATGTCTTGAAAAGGTGTCGCTCTACTCAATCTATTATCACGTTTTCGAAGCAAGGCTTCGGCGAAAGTTCTCAGACTTTTCTGTTTGGCTTGCAGCATCGCTGGCTGAGGACGAACTTGCACAACAGTTCATGGAGCTCGATCCGTATACACACACGCTGGAAAATCTCAGGCGAACGCTTATCGGGCTTATTGAAACCCGTCTGATGGAGGGCATCCGTGGCAAAGCTTCGAGAATATGAAAAATACGTTGGAAGCGATGTCATTGATGAGCTTGAACTGTACGCCGGCAAGCTGTCTGGTGTACTCATTCAGAATATCAATTCGACAGCGGTCGGCGGAGGGGTTGCGGAAATTCTCATGCGGATGATTCCGATGCTTCATGAGCTCGGCGTAAATGCGATCTGGGATGTAATCAAAGGTGGAGAGCGGTTTTTTGAGGTCACAAAGAAGATGCATAATGCGCTGCATGGCCAGAAGGCCGTCTTCACCCGCGAGGAACTCGATCTCTACGCCCAGACAAATGAAATGAATGCCCGCGAAATGAACTTGTGGGGGGATATCATTTTTGTTCATGATCCACAGCCCTGTGCACTGGTTGACCGAAGGAAAGACCTGGGTCGCAAATGGATATGGCGATGCCACATTGATTTCTCTTCACCCGATCCATTTACTTGGAACTTCCTGAAAAAATATATAGAAGAGTATGATGTCGCCGTTTTTTCGGCAGCCTCCTTTGCGCGTGAACTGAGCATCCCGCAGGTTCTCATTTCGCCGTCTATTGACCCGCTGAGCGACAAGAACCGCGAGCTTTCTGAGGAGGTCATCGACTCTGTGTTGGAGAGGTTCAAGATCGACAAGAGCCGGCCTATAGTGACGCAAATATCTCGGTTTGACTATTTGAAGGATCCTGTTGGGGTGGTGAAGGTGTTTCGTAAAGTCAGGCGGCATGTCGATTGCCAGCTTGTTCTCGCGGGAGGCGGAGCGACAGATGACCCCGAGGGCGCAAAGGTTCTCGCAGAAGTTCAAGAAATTGCCAATAACGACCCGGATGTCTTCCTTCTGTTGCTTCCTCCCGCGAGTGACATAGAAATCAATGCATTGCAGCGTGCTTCGTCTGTCATTCTTCAGAAATCACTCCGGGAAGGTTTCGGTCTAACCGTCGCTGAAGCTCTGTGGAAGGCCAAGCCCGTGATTGCGGGAGCGGTAGGCGGGATTCCTCTGCAAATCGTACACAAGCATTCAGGACTTCTCACACACACCATTGAGGGCACAGCGTTCGCGTTGAGACAGCTCCTGCAAAATCCCAGTTTCGCAGAGGCGTTGGGAGAAAACGGTCGTGAGCATGTGAGAAAGAACTTCCTCATTACTCGACATCTGCGCGACTACTTGTTGCTGTTCTTATCACTGGAGCACAAAGGAGAAGATACCGTTTACTTATAATGGGGAGTCGGTACGCGCGTGTTCTTCCATACACTCACCAGCATACTGCAGCTCAAGAGCGTTCCTTACGGACGTCCTTGGGAAGCGCAAGTACAAATCTCGCTATTCGTCGGCTAGGCAACTGTCTGACGGAAAGAAACTAGAACCTATCTCAAAAAAGGGAAGTCATTCCGTCGGATTTTAAGACGGAATCCAGAACAAAGCCATGTCTGGATGCCCGCTTAAAATCCGCGGGCATGACAAGGTATTTTTGAGATGGCTTCTAGAGTCGCGTCTCCGAAATTCAGTGAAGAAAGATTACTGTCCAAATGGCCCATTTGCGCGCGATTTGATGGTTGTACGCAGTCCGACTTAGTAAAGGTATTTCCAGGACACCACACTAGGCATTATTCGGCTTCGCTGATCGGCTGACCCGCACCGGCAGCGGAGCTCCGATCGCTCCCTCGTATCTGGAACCCGGACTTCCGCGGAACATCTTTGGAGGTCTTGATCTTCGCATTGACCTGTAAACGGGCAATCGCCGCGGCTCGGGAATTTCCTGTTGAGTGTCTGACATTTTTTACCTACCATCTTTCAGTGTTGAAGCAAATTGTAGGTACGTACACCCTTTCGCCAGCTCCACAGGCATCATCTTTATCCAGGAGAAATGATGACGCACAGGAAACCGATCGCAGTTTTCGCCCGTTATGCCCGCCTCGTTGCACTGCTTCTTGCCCTCGGCGCGTTGAGATCGTCCGCGCAGGAGCCGTTCTCCATCGCTGAGCACTACACGAAGCACGAATACATGATCCCCATGCGCGATGGAGTGAGACTCTTCACTGCCGTCTACACGCCCAAGGAGACAACGCTAACGTATCCCTTTATTCTGACCCGAACGCCATACAGCGCCTCGCCGTATGGTGAGAACCAGTTTCCACCGTCCGTTGGCACCCAGGGGGAACGATTGTTCCAAGAGGGTTATATCGTTGTCGTCCAAGACGTGCGTGGGCGCTACATGTCCGAGGGTGAGTTTGTGAACGTCCGCCCCTATATCTCCGTCAAGAAATCCAAGAAGGATATCGATGAGACCACGGACACCTATGACACGGTTGACTGGTTGGTCAAGAACATTCCGCGCAACAACGGCCGCGTAGGCATCACCGGCATTTCCTATCCGGGTTTTTACACCTCGATGGGAACCATCGACGCTCACCCTGCCGTGAAAGCCACGTCACCACAGGCCCCTGTCTCAAAGTGGATGGGTGGAGATGATTTCTTTCACAATGGGGCATTCTTGTTACCGCATGCCTTCAATTTCTACG
>CAZTKU010000144.1:0-7413 GCA_964614245.1 uncultured Ignavibacteriaceae bacterium | reverse complement strand
ATTCCGGCGATCCCGTGAGTCGCGGACTGTAGATGTCACAGAGGTAACTCAAGATCTCCATGACCTGCGAGCGATTCATCCCTTCGTCTTTGATCTTGCTGATCACCGCCGTGTCGACTTTCTCTGCGGCCATTTGGGCAACGGAGAAGTGGGCGATCAGGAGGGCGAAAACCACCACACCAAGTGTGCGTTTCATCATGAATGTCTCCTTCTTGAGATATGGATGAGGATTGAGCCGGTTGCTACTTGAATTTCCTAGGTCAACAGTTGCGGGTACGGGGGAACTCATATTAGACGAACACCGTGTGAGAAAGTCTCGCGAAAAGCCCCACATTAAACTGACTGCTCCAGACGCTCCAGGGATTTCAGAGTAATTCAGGTGGCAATTCAACCCGCAGCAAAATATACGTGAGAATGTGACACAAAATCAAACCTTTCGTCACACCAAAAAGCAAACCGAAGCAGGCGCGCCAGGCAGAAGATTTTGCCTTGATCCTTGTTGGAATCCGCACCAGCGGCTTCCCTCGGGCAATGGCTGTCTTTGTGATCAATACAGCCATCGCTCGCTTATTCTAAGCGAAACACTTCGTGCTTGGGCTTGCCATCAGAACAGGCGCCCGTTATACGAGAATGTTTCCGAACAACCTCCGCCGTTGTTCGATCAGAGGTGGTCTGGCCAGCGGTTCCCCGCGCGGTAACTGGCTTTTCGGACTTTTCTGATCCCGAAGCGAAGAGTGACCGGGATCAAGACCGTTCATATCATTGGGTAGACGTCAACAGAGTGGCAAAAAGCATGACAAGACGAATTTGGCTCAAACTCGTAAGAATTCAGAGCATTTGCACGGTCTTTTTCTTCCTGATGATGGTCAAGCCCCATCGTCTCATTTCTGAGAAACGCAGCCTTTATGAATATTCGCAAAAAATACTTGACAGGCTCCCGTTTTTTGCGCAACATGCTTCTAAGTTGATGGATGAAGGGTGGCCGGTCTCCTTCTCTCCCATCTACTTTCCCGGTGGGCTGGCTGACTTGTTAGACGACGAGGGGACACTCACGCTGATAGATCGGCTTCTGCATTTGCCTGAGTTCAATCACGTCACGCGCCTCTTGCCTGGCCAGAGAAGCGTTTAAGGCTCTGTGAGCATATGGTTGATCTCAGTGCGATGGCCATTGATCCGGAAGTTCTCAGACTCATTCCGAAGAGCACCGCCCTCGAACTCTCCATCCTCCCCCTTTCGCTGGCGAATGACACCGTCATCGTTGCCATGCCCGAGATGTTCAGGCGGCAGCTCGTCAAAGACGTCCAGTTCCTGCTCGGCATGAAGATAAAGGCGGTCCCCGTCCCGCAAGAGATCCTTGTTGATGCCATTCATAGGTTTTACGGGAACCCTCCCAACGGTTCCGGCCAGCGTCTCGTCTCTTCGCCCTTCGCTTTTCATTCACAAGTCCGCTCAGACCTGCACCCTCAACTTGCTCCTGATACCTCCTCCATCACACTGGCCAATCGATTGATCGGCACCGCCATCAAACTCGGGGCTACCGATATTCATGTCGAACCCTTCGCACGGGCGTTTCGCGTGCGATATCGTGTTGATGGTGTTCTCCACGAGGCAATTCAGTTGCCGGTGGAGGGAGCTAGACCTCTTATTGCGCGGCTGAAGAACATGGTCGACCTCAGCATCGCGGATAGCCAGCGGCCTCAGGAGGGGCGCGCTCGCGTAAGGCAAGGAGACAGGGCAATCGATATCCGTGTCTCAACCCTCCCGACAGATGCCGGCGAAAAAGTCACAATCCGGATTCTGGACAAATCACGCCTGCAGCTTCGCCTTGACAAGCTCGGTTTCGAGGATCGTGACCTGCAGCTGTTCCAGCAAGCGCTTCATTCACCCTCCGGATTGCTGCTTGTCACGGGTCCAGAGGGGAGCGGAAAGATCACAACGCTCTATGCAGCGCTGACTTCGATCAATCGGCCCGACATTAACATTTCATCCATTGAAGATCCCATTGAATTCGATCTCCCAGGGATTAGCCAGGCGAGAATCCGGCCGGACCTTGGCTTGACCTTCGCCTCGACGCTTCAAGCAATCCTGCATCAGGACCCAAACGTGATTCTGATCGGGGAGTTGAGAGACAGTGAGACCATAAAAATCGCCGTTCGTGCAGCTCAAACGGGGCATCTCGTTCTCAGTACGCTGCACACCAGCGACGCACCTTCCGCTATTAGCCGGCTGACGGACATGGGGATTGAGCCTTTCGTCGTAGCCGCATCCCTTAAGTTGGTTCTGGCTCAACGGCTTGTTAGACAACTCTGCCCACACTGCAAAATACCTGCCAAGCCGACTCCGGACCAAATCCGTGATCTCATGATTCCCTCGATCTCGGCGAGCCAGTTCTTCACGAGTAAGGGCTGCCCTGCATGTCATCACTTCGGCTACCGAGGGCGAACAGGAGTTTTTGAGGTCCTCCCCATTTCTGCTGAACTGAGCGAGCTTGTTTCGCGGGGCGAGCCAATCTCAGAATTGAGAACCCGAGCCCGGGCTGGCGGTTTGCTCACGCTGAGGCAGCAGGCAATGCAGAAGGCCGAGCGGGGTGAAACATCGCTCGAAGAAGTCCTTCGCGAGACACCCACAGACGACAATTAGAGAGTCCCTTAGTCCGAAGGGGTTCGCCGTTCACGGGATACCAGCGGAATACTGCGATTTTTGGGCATTTTTGCACACTTCGACGCTTCCTCACCACTCCTGTTACCTCATTTCGTTACTTATCTTATAGGCGCATGGCTCGGGTCTCCAACCAACATATTGTTCGTGAATTGAAAGAGGGGGATCGGATCGGTTGCCGACATCTGGTTGACCTCTATCAGTGGCGTCTGTTGGGGGAGGCCACCCGGGTTTTCCGCGTACCCCGGGTTGATGCCGAGGAACTCGTCAACGATGTCTTGCTCGCCGTAGTAAACAAGATTAGTACGTTCGAATTCAAGCGGTCCGACGGGGATTTTCACTTCTGGGTCATGACCATTTTTCGCAACCGGGTGAGGGATTTCATGCGTCATCGTGCCTTGACCGATGGCTTGTGGGAGAATTTTGATGAAGCGGCACTTGAGGACGACAAGGTCTACTCGGCTTCCGAACGAGAGGTGGTTCGCAGCATTCTTCAGAACTACGAAGAGACCTTGACCTTACCCGAGGATGGTGAAGCTCCAGTGAAAAAGAACGCTGGAGGGGCACTCGAAGCCATTGCTCAGGCGCTGGACAAACTGGAGACCTGGGAACGAGTGCTCTTGCGTTGTCGCGCCTTGGAGATCCCGTATGAGGAAATTGCCCGGCAGACAGGAAAGCCGGCAAAGCACTTGAAGGTATACCACGCCCGCGTGAAAAAGAAGTTTCTCAACATTCTTGCTCAGTACGTTCCAATAGCACGATGAAAACGAAACGAGACACGATCGATCTTCTTCTGCAGCTTGCGTTTCTTGAGGGAAAAATCACGACTCATGGACTGTACGAACAGACTGTATCCAAGAGAAAACCTCTTATACGATCCGCAGACGCGGCAAGGGCTGCTCTCGCACAAAAACTCGAGGTTGCCCTTCTGAGCAGCCGGAGCAGAGCGACTTCACCCCTGACCCTCGGCACGTTTCTGCGTGGATGGAGACAACATCAATCGCTGCGACCGCAAGACGTTTTCTCTCGCCTTGGCATTTCATCCAACATTTACAGGATGTTGGAGCGCGATAGGATTTCACCGCTCAAGGTTTCGCTGGCGTCGTGGAAGAAAATGCGGCAATTCTACCAGATACCATTGAATGTCCTGGAGGACATGATCCGCCGCACGCACCAGCTCGTCTATTTTCGGGCTTCGTTTAGGACAACTCTCGCCCGGTATGACGCCCGAAAGAACAAGAAGATGAAAACTGCCACACTGGAAAAGGCGGCTGAGGAGCTCTTCGCGCGAGCAACACTTCCCCTCCCCCAGAAGGAGCAGGAGAAGTTGAACGCATTCCTGAAGGCCCTAGCTGATGATAACGTATGATCGACGGACTCCATGCATCAGCCTGACCAAAACGTAACGCCGGTTGAAGGTCAATCTCCGACGGACTGACGGCCCATGATCTTTGCTTAGGTAAGCCACCGATGAATAACAACAGGAAACGAACACAGCTCTGCATTTCCACTGCACAGAAGTTCCTTGAGGCGTACGAAGCGCAGAGGGGCTCCTTGACCCCACCGATCCCGGTAATTGACCTCGCTGCTTGGCTGGGATTCCAAGTTGTCTATTTATCGCTCGTTGAGGACGAGTTTTCGGCTCTGGTGAGCACGCGGGAAAAGCTAATCGGGATCAACAGTCGGCATCACCGGCGCCGCCAGCGGTTTTCGATTTGCCATGAGCTCGCTCATATCCTCCTCGACCATCCGCCCGAAGCTCGATGCTCCAGAAAGGAAATCGACCTTTACAACGCCGAGGCCGATGAATGCGCAGCTGAGATCTTGATGCCATCCAACTTGCTCAAGCGGTGGCTGCAGCAAACTCAGAGCATCTCTGAACTTGCCCGCACCTTTGACGTGAGCGAGGAAGCGATGACGCGAAAGCTTATGAATCTAGGTCTTTTTGGCCAGCTCGTGAGGGAGACTCAGCAGGGTTGGAACGTGGAAGGGTGAGACCCTCCGGAGAATTCCGACGTGTTACCTCCTTTCGTTACTATTCTTAGTGAGAGGCATAAATCACAAATCTCATAACCATAGTAATGCTAGGAGGATGCCATGACAAAACCCAATTCCTTGTTTTCCACGATGATCCGCGCCGGTCGGACAACGTACTTCGTCGATGTCCGAGAGGCCAAGAACGGCAGCAAGTATCTCTCGATCTCCGAGAACAAGATCACCGGTGATCAGAAGAAGGAGCGAGTCACAGTGCGGGTCTTCGGTGATTCCATCGAGGAGTTCAAGCAGGCTGTCAATGACGCAGTTTCGGCTGCCTCTCAATAGCCCTGCGACTTGCTTACCCTGGAGAGGCTAATCCACGGTCGAGGATTGGCCTCTCCATGAATATGATGCCGTCGCTTTTTCTTCTTTTCCGTTGCATCAAGCGCATAGGGCAAAGGCTGCCTCAAGCACAACCGATCCAGCACTTTTCCTCTACTGACTTACGAGATTTTTCCCTAAACTCAGGAACGGTCGAGCCCTCGGGATCTCATGCGCCATCAATGATGACCTCATGTCGTCTACATACCGCTTCAATCACGTTGTTTTTGCTACTGTCGATCCCAAGCAGTTCGTCTGCTCAAGATTCGGCACATGTCTGCCGGCCGCTTTGGAATGTCATTTCCAGCGACGTGAAGCACTCTCTCGGCGACGCCTCCGCCTTCTGCACTGCTCCCCTACGATTTGACAAGGAGGAATGGTTCTCCACAGCTGGATTTCTGGGAGGAGGCGCACTGCTTCTCACATCAGATTAGGGTGTTCGACGAAATCTCAGCGTCGGCAGGCGCGCATCTTCCAATGGGGACTTCTGGGATGTCCCCACTGCGTACGGTTCGGCATATTTTGCATGTGGGCTCACACTCGCGACATACGCCACCGGGATCATAACTGAAAACGAGGAAGTGCGCATTACCGGCCGACTGCTCGGAGAAAGCTTGATTCTTTCAGGCATGTCAACGCTTCTCATAAAGTTCGCTGCCGGCAGGAGCAGACCTTACACGGGCGAGGGTTCCTGGAGATTCCGCGGAATACAGTGGGACAATGGATTCCAGTCAATCCCTTCTGGACACGCGATGGTTGCTTAGAGAACTAACTGATTTCCCTGGCCGCCGTCTAGATTCCTGGAGAACCACAACATGTTCCGTTCGCTGATCACCTGGTTCACCGCAGGCTTCCTTATTCTTGTCTGGCTGCCGCTTCTCGCTCTTAGCAGGCTCTTTGACCGCGATCCCGCGCTGTACCGAACAGGCTTTCTCTTCAGGAGACTCGGAAAGGCATTGACGCGAGTAAATCCGGCCTGGAAACTCCACATCTCTGGCGACATCGTTTCCGACCCCCGACGACCGTACGTTGTGGTCTCCAATCACCAGTCACTTGCCGATATCCCCCTCGTCAGCAATCTGCCCTGGGAGATGAAATGGATAGCGAAGAAAGAACTGTTCAGGCTCCCTGTTGTTGGGTGGATGATGCAGCTTGCGGGTGATATCTCCGTGGACCGGCAAAGTGCGCGAAGCGGCGCACAGGCACTCCTGAGAGCTCAGCGATACCTTGAGCGGAAATGCTCCGTCATGGTGTTCCCCGAGGGAACCCGCACGCTCGACGGGCGCGTGCGGCCGTTCGCCGACGGAGCGTTCCATCTCGCTATCAAGGCCAAAGTCCACATTCTTCCTCTCGTCATCGAGGGCTCGCGCGATTGCATTCCCAAGAACAGCTGGAAGTTCGGCAAGCCCTCAGAAATTTTCTTGAAAGTCTTGCCCCCCATCGACACCTGTTCCCTGACGGTTCAGGACATCCCGGCGCTCCGAGACAAGGTCCGCATGGCGATCATGCGAGAAATTGCAGAATGGCGTTCAGTCCCGATCGAAAACGTTGATGGGGTGGCTCCCTTGAGGACCTAGTCGGCCCGCAAGAGGCGGATCGCTCGCAGTCACTTGGAAAAGGATTCATCAATGGATAATGGAACTTGGATTCGCGAATTCCCGGCGGCAGTCATAGTGTGCAATTCGGCAGGTGTGATACTGGCCATGAACAACACGGCGTGTGGTTCTTTCGAGAAGGAGGGGGGAGCAGCTTTGATCGGGACAAACTTGCTTGATTGCCATCCTGAACCAGCCCGCACAAAGGCAGCGGCTCTGCTGAAATCGGGATCAGCAAATATCTACACAATCGAGAAAGCGGGGATCAAGAAACTGATCTATCAAGCGCCGTGGTACGACGATGGCAAGTACGCCGGGTTTGTGGAGCTCTCTCTGCCCATACCCAAAGAGATGCCGCACTTCAACAGAGATATACAACCCAGCCAGTAGGATCAGGCATCATCGTCAACCCGGCCATGAGTTGCCGGAGCTTGTTGCTTGCTGTGAGAGTCACCTACAAGATCTGGGGTCTTCCACCGCCAGGGGAAGGAAAAAACCAAATCGTGCTGAATTGGCCCCCTCTCTCTTGCTCACCAATTGACAATCGTTCCCGCCAATGCCGCTGTACGGCATGCCGCTCATTCCGTTTTTGATAGTTGCGGCAGAAACGGCGAGATGCAAAAGATGCATAATCCAAACTCTTTTGATCTTCGTTCTGAATTCTACATTCGAAAATCATTCTGTGCCCCCAACCAGATTCTGCGCCACCCCGACAGAGAACATCGAGGCAGGAAGGCGGACCCGCCAGACCGCGCAGCGGGCAGGTGAGCCTTCGGCTCAGAATTGGAGTGGTGCCCCCAAC
>CAZTKU010000143.1:0-7574 GCA_964614245.1 uncultured Ignavibacteriaceae bacterium | reverse complement strand
CATCTTCCTCTACCTGCTCGATACGAACCTGCCCGAGAACGACCAGCATTATCAGGGACTCACAGCCCATGTGTACGGCGGCGACATCGACACGAGAATTGGACAGGAGATTGTGCTCGGCGTCGGTGGGGTTCGCCTGCTCCGCTCGCTGGGAGTCCAGCCTTCGGTCTTCCACATGAATGAGGGACATTCAGCATTGCTCACGCTTGAACTCTTGCGCGAGGAACTGCAATCCGGGAAGACATTGGCCGAGGCGGAAAAGTCCGTCATCGAGCGGTGCATCTTCACGACCCATACGCCGGTGCCTGCGGGACACGATCGCTTCAGCGCGGAGCTCCTCCATCATGCCCTTGGGCCATTCTGGTCGAAGACCGGGCTCACCCTCGATCAACTCACGAACTACGGACGGATCAATCCTCAGGCGCAAAACGAGCTCTTCACGATGACTGTGTTGGCGCTCAAAATGTCCCGCGGTGCAAACGGAGTAAGCGAACTCCACGGACAGGTGAGCCGGGAAATGTGGAAAGACCTCTTCCCGACGAACGGTCCTGATGGGATGCGGATCGGACATATCACCAACGGCGTGCATACCCCGAGCTGGGCAACATTGAAGGCGCATGATTTCTGGAACAAGCGGCTGGGTGTTGACTGGACAATGAAGCTCCTTGATGTCAAGTTCTGGAGCAAGATCGAGGAGGACGGCCTCGCCAGCGACGAGGAGCTGTGGGCCTTGCGGTATGTCTTGCGCAGGGATTTGGTGGAGTTCGTTCGCCGCCGGCTCCGCGAACACTATGCGCGCTTCGACGGCGATGCAGCGGTCTTCGCTGACCATGCTCTCTCGCCCGACGCTCTGACGATTTGCTTCGCCAGAAGGTTCGCGACCTATAAGCGCGCGCCACTGATATTCCGGGAGCTCGGTCGTCTCATCCCTATCGTCACCGATCAAGAGCGGCCTGTGCAGTTTGTCTTTGCCGGGAAAGCACATCCGCGCGACAATGAGGGAAAAAGGTTCATCCAACGCATACACGAGATCACACGCCATCCGCAGTTTATCGGGAGAGTCATTCTTCTCGAAAACTACGACATGAATGTCGCGCGCCACCTCATTGCCGGGGCCGACGTTTGGCTGAATACCCCACGCCGACCACTGGAGGCCAGCGGAACCAGCGGCCAAAAGGCAATCATTCACGGGGGGTTGAATCTGAGCATTATGGACGGGTGGTGGCGCGAAGCGTTCAACAACTCGAACGGCTGGTCCATTGGAGAAGACAAGTCTGAGCCGGGCTTGGAAGCTCAGGACGAGACGGACTTTGAACATCTGTTCCTCACCTTGACCGAAAAGGTCATTCCCGAATTCTACACACGAAACGCTCGCGGGATACCGGAACAGTGGATCAAGCGTATCCGGAACGCCATGCGCTCGCTCATCCCGGTGTATAACACGGAGCGAATGGTGGCAGAATATGTCAAAAAGTACTATATCAAGAAGTAGGGCTGCCACCCCCTACCGCATTGCTCATCGGCTTGAGCCTGCCAACTCCTGGCACGGGGAGCACGGCGGCCCGGATTTTCGCTGCTGTATTGACATTCCGCAAACCCTTGAATATCTTGGATTGGCTTGCGCCGAAGGGTGTACATGCTGCACGCACTGAGGGGTGCACTCGTGTGTGCGATACCAAGTCAGTGAAGATGATGTATCACCCTGTCAGTCCCCCCTCATCCATTGCTTAACCTTTAGGACCGCGACTCGCTGGAAATGGCTTCGAACGAAGACATCGGCACTCGGAAACTCGCCGCGATCATGTTCACGGACATTCGTGACTTCTCCAAGAAGATGGGGGAGAACGAAGTCGCTGCCATGGACCTCCTGAAGGTCCATGATGCCATGATTCGGGACACCGTGGCCAAGTACGGCGGCACGATCATCAAGTCCCTTGGCGACTCGTTTATGGTGGATTTCACCAGCGCTGTGAACGCGGTGAAATGCGCCATCGAGTCCCAGGAGCGATTCTGGCAGTACAATCAAGATAAATCCGCTTTCGAAAAGCTCGAGATTCGGGTCGGCATCCACCTGGGGGATGTCATCACCGTCGGCAACGACATCTACGGCGACGGCGTGAACATCGCCGCTCGCATCGAGGCTATCGCTGAGCCGACTCGCATTTGCGTTTCCGCTGACATTTACAACCAGATCAAGAACAAGCTCCCTGTTCGCGCCTTCGCCTTTGGATCGATCGAGCTGAAGAACATCGCCGAGCCCGTTGAGGTTTTCGAGCTTCTCCTCGACTCCATCCCCGAACTCTCCACCCCGTCCCAATCAGCACGGCGAGCGCCTGCCCGGAGAAAGGCTGAAACCATCTCGAGGCAGGAAGAGGAGGAAGCCAAACGGGTTGAAGAAACGAAGAAGAAGGTAGACGAAGAGAAACAGCGAGAGCAGAAGGAAAAGCAGGAGCGAGCGCGCGTGCACTTCGTGAGGGCAGAGGAATTTTTCCGGTCTGGTGACTTCGCAAAAGCCGAAGAAGAGATTAAAGAGATTTACACGATTGTCCAGGTTCACTATGATGCACAGATGCTGTTGCTGCGGGTAGAAGAGGAGCGAACCCGAAAGGATGAGGAGGACCGCCGCCGGCGCGTCATCGAGGAGAAGAAACGAAAGGAAGAGGAGCGGAAACAACGGATTCAAGACTGCCTGCAACGTGCGATCCAGTACGTAGAACAGGATCAGTTCGTCGAGGCCCTCGCCGCGGTTCAGGATGTGTACAGGATCGACCCTAACAACGAGGACGCCAAGCAGCTCGAAGAGCAGATTGGACAAGCAAAGCAGGCAAAGGCCGAGCTCGAGCGGCTCCAAATCCTTGAAGAACAGGAGAAGGCCCTACAGGAGCAGCAGCTGACAGAGCAGCAGGAGGCCCAGGAGGCGTTGGCAAGAGCCAAAGCGGTCATTGCCGAAGCGCAAATTGGGGGCGAAGAAAAACCGATATCAAAACGAATTCTGTACGGCGCAATTGCCGGGGGGGTCGTCGTCCTCGTCGTGGCAACTCTCCTTATACTCCACCTCCTCAGCAAACCGGCTTCCATAGCTGTCCTCACGTTCACGAGCTCTTCTTCACAGAGCTCCTACGTAGGGGAAGCGCTTTCTGCTCTTGTGGCTGAAGAGATCGCTCGAGATGAACAACTCATCGTCATTTCTCCATCCAGCGCCAGAACAATTAACGCGCGAGGAACGGACCTCGGGGAGGTTGCCCGCACCTTCGAGGTGAGATATGCCCTTGTCGGCTCAGTTGAGGCTGATACACAGAGGGTCGCCCTGACTGCCCGATTCATCGAAATCGAAACTCAGAAGCTTTTGTGGGAGTCCGCAGCCACGGGTGATCTGATCGGCCTGAGTGATCTTGCGGCGAAGGTGAGCGCGGAAATCCACACTGCGCTTGAGACTGAAGCACCGCCGGAACGTTTGCACCGCTCAACCTCAAATGCCAGAGCGTATGACCATTATCTCCGTGGGCGACAGCTTGTTCACCAACTCTCACTGACCTCGATCGAGCAAGGACTGTCAGAGTTGCAGCGGGCCCTTCAGCTCGACTCAACCTTCGCGCTTGCGTACGCTGCGATTGCGGAAGGCAACCTGCAGCTCTTCAAGCGAGGAGGGGAACGTGATCGGGCCCGACTCAACCAGGCACTTCGAGCGGGCAGGCTGGCAGTTTCATTGAACCCGGAAATTGCCTCCGCGTATCAGGTCCTGAGTGAAGTATATCGGTACGCCCAGCAGCTTGATAACGCCTGGCAAGCAGTCAACAAGAGCCTGTCGCTTCAACCCGGGAGCGCTCAATGTTATCGGCAGCTGGCGCTGCTTTCGTTGGTTGACGGCGATCGAGAGGCCGCAACGGAGTACACCAACCATGCTCTGAGAATTGATCCCAAGCACTATGAATCACACTTCGTGCAAGGCCTTCTCCACCTTTACAATCAGGAATACGAAGCCGCATCGCAGTCGTTCGAAAGCGCAACAAGCCTGGGAGCGGAAGATTCACTGCTGACGGTCGATTACAAGCTCAAGGCTTGGACCGGCCTCGATCAGGACAAGAAGATCATCGGGTATTGCCAGGGAATGTTCAATCGGGCAGATGACCCGACGAAGGTGATTCTCCATTACTGGATTGGACGGGGCTATCAGCTGGGAGGAAAGATCGAGTTCATCGGTGCGTTGGATCAGGGAATCGAGCTGGCTGATAGAGTTCATTCTCAAAACCCGAACGATGCCATAACCTTGGCCTATTACGCTCTTCTCGAGGCCCGCCGCGGAAAAAACCCGGAGATGGCCGTCAAAGCGATCGAAGGCGCAGAAAAAATCGCCCCGAACGCCGCACAGCTTTTGTATTTGGAAGCACGCTTCTACGCGATCCAGAAGGATAAAAAGAAGGCGTTCGCGAACCTCGCCAAAGCAGTGTCCACTGAATTCAAGTTCTCGGAGATCCTTGACCCCGATTTCCTCTCCATTCGAGGAGACCCTGAATTTGCCGCGACCGTTGCGCGCAGACCTGAGGGTCGAGCAGATTAACAGCGTTGACCTGCCTTACGGATTGAACCAGTAGGTGAGCTTGATCGAAAAGACATTGTCCGGTCTGTCTCGGAGCAGTGTCCGCACATCCCGCCCGAATTCGAACTGCCCTGAGTATTCGTAATCCCATTTCTCATTCGTCCAGACGAAGTAGATGGTCGAACCGGGAGAGTATTCCCAGCGGAAGACGGCATTGGCGCGGAGAGATTTGTAGTTAAAATCAAGGTTCCAGATGGGGAACTCCAACGCAGGCCCTGTCCTCCCATCCGGATCAACGATGTAGGTGTTGTTGGACGGCTCAATCGTCGACCCACCTTCCCCATACCGGTTAAACGTGAACGTGCCCGGCCGGGCGAGTTCCTTAAATCCGCTGTAGGCGCCAGTGGAGAGAAGCGGTTGAACGTAGAGCTGGAAGCTCAGCTTCGGCGTGAACGTCCAGTTCACACGGAAGGTAGCAGAGAGCTGCTTTTGATCAAGTGTCCCGAAGACGTAGCGGTAACCGTACGTGTTCGTGGCAAGTGCATCTTGCAGGATGGTGACGTATTGAGCAGAGGCGTGATTGCGGAAAAAGTCGGGGCCACCGCTGACAGTGAGTGTGTTGGAGATTTTCCAGTTCAGCCCGAGTCCGAAACTGGAGATCCAGCCACCCGACTCTCCCTTCGAATAACTTGCTGAGAAGGAACCGTACAGAGGTCTTCGGGAATCGCTCCACACCCCGAAATTCCCGAACCAACTGGGCAGGTACTTCATCAGCGGTCCCCCGCGTGTCCGCTGATCATCGTATGTCTCCGCGTTGTAACCGAAACCTAGGTTTGTACCCCAATAGCTCAGGAATTGGCCGTTCAGGAATGCCTGATACGTTTCCCCCGTCTTGTACCCTCCGAAATTGTACTCTTGCACTACCGCGGCCTTGAGGCCTTTCGTCCGGAAGATATTATCAGGCTCCCACCATTCGTATCCGCCGTAGATGTGCGCGTTGATGTAGTCAGCGTTCGTCATGAACCCCGCGTCGTTCGTCTCAAACTTGGGGTGGATCGCGCCGATCGCAGCGTTGAATATCCAATTTCCAATGACCTTGTCAAGCCAGATGCGCGATGACCATCCGGCCATTGAGGTCGTGTTCGGATCCACCTCCACGTGACTGGCATCCGGTCGCTGGAAGTAGTGCTGCGGTGAACGCTGGAGCGAGAGAAGATGATCAGCCGATCCCGCGACATACGAAGCCCCCGCCCATCCCGTCAAAACCCAAACCTTGTTCTCATCAAGAAACGTCCAGCCGTCGATGCCCAGAGAGAGTGCACGATTGTTCAGAAGGTTTTTCAACCGAGGATCGCGCAAGTCACGCTCCACCACTGTGCCGAGGACACCGATAGCCTGGCGCGCTTCATTGAATTCCTTCAATGTCCGCACGATCCCGTAAAATGTCAGAGGCTCAATCTCGTCCCTGAACTCTACACCCGCAGAATCCACCCGCCCATATTCCCGATCTGTGACAGCGCTGAGAGCTGCAAATGACCACGTGTCTGTAATCTTCCCACTTATTTTTGCTGCTCCAAGGATGGTCGTACGATCGGGGATATCTTCAAAGCCTGGATGAGCTACCGATTCCTCTGGCGGACGACCGACGTGCCGACTGTAGATGTGCGGGGCGCGACCGATGCGCCGGCTGTAGAAAAAACTGGGATCGCGCCAATTGAAGTCCTGCAGGGTCGAAGCGCCACCTCGACCGAATCGTAGGATGTTCGATCCTTCGATGAAGAAGGGGCGCTTCTCTTGATAGCGAACCTCGTACGCTGTCAGATTGACAACGGCGGGATCAACCTCGACCTGAGCGAAGTCGGGATTGAGCGACACATCAAGGGTCACGTCGCCGGCGAGACCGATCTTCGCATCAGCGCCGATGTTTACAGGATAGTCTCGTCGGAGTTTGAACGGATCACTTCTTCCGTTATTGAACGGATCGACGGGTGGAGGCTCGACAAATTTCCCGGTTGTGGTGATGTACGGAAGAAGCTCGACACGGGCGGGGGGCTCGATACCCTCGATGCCATGGACCTCAATCCAACGCGAGACCCGAACAAGGTCAGTCCGGGGATGGAAAACAAGGTAGGAATCCTCGTTTCTCCTCTTGATCCGGCGGTAGATTTCAACTCCCCAAACGTAGCGATCCCGCTTCGGGAAACGGAGTTGCGAGTACGGTATGCGAAACTCGGCGCTCCATCCTTCGCTATCAATCTGCGCGCCAACGTCCCAGACACCGTCCCAGTCGGAGTCAAACTGGGTGTCGTTGGAGAATGTCCCGTCGGTTATCGCCCCTGCGGGATTGACAATAAAGTAGTGTGCTGTCCGTTTGTCGTGCGCGGCATCGATACCCACGCCGACTTCATCAGATTCCGAATCCTGGTCCCTCCGCGAGACCCTTCCGATGATCGAGTCCGGATGAGCATCATAGAGCCGCACGGCAACGTAGAGAGCATCGCTGTCGTACGCAATCCACGCTACAGTGCGCTGCGATGACTTAGCACCCTCATCCGGCTCACGCTGGACAAACCCATCCTCACCCTTTCGCTGCCAGATTTCCTCGGTCAGGCGGCCGTCGACGCGAATCGGCTCAGTTGCTCGGAGGGCAATGATCACACGAGTGGGGTTTGGCTGCTGTTGGCACAACGCGTAGTTGTGAACTGCAGCGCACACAAAGGCAATGGTGGTGGTGCGCAGGCAAACCATAGGCGCGCAGGAGCGGAAGCTCCCTCCTCGGACTGCAATATTCGCAGGAATATTACGAATACGTCGGCGAAAAGCAAGGAGAATATGGCACCCGGTCGTTGCCCCGGCGCGACTGTTTCCGAGAATTGCATCTGGGAAATACTGGATTGAGACACTCGCTGTAAGGAGGGCTTCAGCGATGGCACTGAAGATATCACAGGGCGGAAAGAATCTCCGGAATGATCTCGTACTTCCTGAAGGGAGGCATGAGATACGCACCGGACACCATTGTTTTCGCTTCTTTGAGAAA
>CAZTKU010000142.1:0-7683 GCA_964614245.1 uncultured Ignavibacteriaceae bacterium | reverse complement strand
CGAAAGGTCACGTTCTCGCTGAATAGCACCGCCCGGCCCTGCCCAATTCTGAATTCCATTATGTACGCGGCATCAGCGAGTTTCAGGGCTTTTTCATGCGAGGCATAGCCGCTGATCTGCACAGTATCCTTCGCAAACCGCGCAACATTGTGGCCCGATTCGGTCAGTTCATACGGACCCGCATTGGATTTGAAAACGTACATTTCGCTCGGAGATCCATACCCGATGGGGTGCGTTGTGTCGACAAAGACCTTGAACACCGTGCCGGGTATTCGTTCGAGCCGATCACGCTCTTCCTTCTCGAAGAGAGTATGATGCTTCGTGATCTCCTTCTGTGCCTTTTCTCGATCCTTTTCCTCCTTGGTCTTCTCATCCTCCTTTTTCTCTGACCTCAAGATTGCCGCAGTGATGCCCGACTTGCTCTTGGTGAGAAACTGAGCGCCCCCTTCGATCCCGATCAAGACGCCGCCGCCCTGCACCCATCGTTTCAATTTGTCAATCTTTGTGCTGTCAAGGACAGACTGGTAATTGAGACCGTCTGGAATGACAAGAACATCGAATCTCGAAAGGTCCACCTCGCCCAGTTCCGTTGCCCGGATTCCCGTGAACGGGATCTGCATCTCTTGCTCGAACAAATACCAGAGCTCACCGTAGTCGGTTGAGCTCACCGGTGAACCTGCTATGACCGCGAGTTCCGACTTCTTCATCGGGGCGACGTAGCCCGAGCCGAGGCTGACACCTTTCTCGGTCAGACCTGACCGGACAGCGTAGACATCCACCCCGCACGCAACGGCGAGCCGGCCGATCTCCGCCTGGAGGGAATCCCGATTCTCCCCGGAGAAGGCGATGACCGTGCCGGGACTGAAGCTCCGTCCCGCAGTCTGAAACGACCTCCTGGCGACCGAGAGGGCGTAGCCTCTCTCAAGCAACTGCCAGACGAGTTTGGCGGCTGAGTTTCTCTCCCAGGGTATTAAATACGCATAGCCAGGTTTCTCGCCGATGATCGCTCCCGTAACTTCAGGCGCTTCAGTCACCTTCCTCGCGTTGGTGGGCAAAGGTGAATCTGTCGAGTAAGCGGTCAATCCGGTGGCCAAAGGCAGCGACCAGGCTGACACATCGTAGAAGAACGTATCCTTCGCGACCGTGGTCGGCTCCAGAAGCGCCTTGACCAATCTTCCTTGCGGTTGCTGCAGCGGAACGAAGTATGTCCCGATCGGAAATGTCTCCTTTGTTACTCGGCTCGAGAAGAACTTCTGCGCCTGAAGTTGGAGTGGCTCCTGCAGCTGAAACAGCTCGATCCCCTGCCGCAGGAGCGTCACCACGAAGTGCGCTGTGCGTGAAGGGTCGATGCCTTGGGGGATGAGATATCCCTTGGTCCGATCAACCCGTGTCATCGCGCTTTCCCAGAACTTGTAGAAATCCTCCAGACGCTCCCGCCGGTTCTTCACGCTCGTTTCGAGTGTGGCGATGCTTGTGATGAAGTGGTTTCGCGCACGATCGCGCAAAGTGAGGATTTTCCCGTCGGGCTTCTTCACAGCGATCCCGCCTCTTGATCCTCCTGCCTGTTCGTACGTCATTCCGATGGCACCATTGAACGTTGGCCAGGAGTCACCGTAGCCTGGATAGAACATGTCAAACTGTTCGCCGACGAAGTATGCCAGACCAAGCCGATCGAACGCCTCGGCGTTCCCTCTCCCGAAGATTTCTCCCCATTTCTTGACCTCGGGGGGAAGCGTTTCGTGAAAAGGGACCGCGGCAGGGAAGAAGAAGTACGTGCTGCCGTAACCCATCTCATGATAATCGACGTGAACGTGCGGCATCCACTCCCTGTAGAACAGCACACGCGCACGAGTCTCTCTCTGCGTTTGCCACGACCAATCACGGTTGAGGTCGAAGTAGTAGTGATTTGTCCGGCCTCCCGGCCACGGTTCGCTGTGTTCGATGGCGAACGGATAAGTGTTGGGATGCGTCCCAAAGGTCGAATTAAACCACTGCACATACCGTTCTCGACCGTCCGGATTGACATCAGGGTCAATAATGACGATGGCGTCTTTGAGGATGTCAAGCGTCCGCTTGTCCAAGCCGGAGGACAATTGATAGGCTGTGAGCATGGCGGCTTCCGGTGACGAGGCCTCGTTACCGTGGACGCCATAGGAGAGGTAAACAATCACCGGTAAAGTCTTGACGATTGCTTCAGCTTCAGCCCGGGACTTGAAAATGCGGGGGTCGGTCAACTTCTTGTTTGACGCTTTGATTTCCTCGAGTTTTGACAGGTTGCCCGGCGAGCTGATGATAAGCGCTTGGAGGGCGCGGTGCTCGTTCGTCTCGCCGTAGTTGATGTGCTTCATCCGATCTGACGATGCGGTCAGTTTCTCGATGTACCTTTCCAAGTTTCGATAGTCAGTGAACCGTTCGCCTGTTTCGTAGCCTAGTACTGACTTCGGTGATGGAATTTTCGGGTCATAGGTACCACCTGGGAAGAAATACGTCATCTCTTGTCCGAACGACATGCTTGCAAAGAAAACGACGATGAAGAGTCTTTTCATGAGGGCTCCCGGTGTGAAATCGTGTCGCGCAATTTACTGGAATTTGGCTGAATTGCAACGGCGGCATGTTGCTTTTCCACACACAATTGTGTATTTTTTTCGCCAAGAGCAAGTCAGAGGAGATCATTATGGCCGATGTGAGATCACTGAATCTTAAGGAAGCTCTCGCGCTGGATAGCGAGCATGCCGGGGCTCAAGCGTTTTGGATCGCGACGTTTGCGATTCTTACAGCTGTGGGCGCTCAGTTAGAAATTCCGACTCAGCCTGTGCCATTCACCTTCCAGACTTTCTTTGTCCTCTTGTCTGGCGCGATGTTGGGAAAACGGAACGGGTTTCTCAGCATGTCTCTGTATTTGGTCTTGGGAATTGCAGGGTTGCCAGTGTTCTCGACTGGGGGATTTGGACTTGCTCGCCTCCTGGGGCCGACGGGCGGTTATCTATTGAGTTTCCCGATTGCCGCCTTCGTGATAGGATATTTGATCTCACACCGCCCGATGGCAGTGAACAATCGCGAGAGCCTCGTGAACAAGCTGATGACGGGGTATGCCTGGACACTTGGCTCGATGGTGCTCGGGCTGTTGATCATCTTCGTGTTTGGCACGATCCAACTGAAGATCGTGTATTCTCAGCACTGGGGAGACGCAATTCGATCGGGATTTCTGATCTTCTCCCTTTGGGATGTGCTCAAACTGTTTGCGGCTGTAACAATTGCCCAACAGTTCGTCCGACGGTAGCGACGACAAGAGTCTTCCGCAAAAGCGAAAGCCGCTTCATTACGAAGCGGCTTTTGTGTTTTTGATCTCTGAGACGAGTCTCGCAACCCGGCGTTCCAGAGATGCGATGGTTCGCCGAAATGCTTCCTTCCGCACGTCCTCGTCTCCCGGGGCAAAACTCGGATCTGGAGTGCCCCAATGGAACTGGTTCTTGGCGCCGGGAAAGATGGGGCATTCCTGATACGCTTCATCGCACACCGTAATTACGTAATCGAATGGCTGTTCATCGTACCTCGATAAGGATTTCGAGGTTTGGTTTGAGATGTCAATGCCTCGCTCTCGCATGGTCTCGATCGCCAACGGATGGACGACACCTGCGGGATGGGTTCCTGCGCTGTGGACGTCAAACTCATCGCCTCCAAGATTCCGAAACAGGCCCTCCGCGATCTGACTTCTCGCGGAGTTTCCCGTGCAGACAATAAGGATCCGGATCATCAGGGTGTAAGAGGAACAACGGAATGTGATGGATTGCGTTGAAGATAGTCATTGCTCTCGGACCGCGCAAGAGGGGGTGAAGGCGAATCGGTTTTGTTGCGGCTCGCAGTGGCTCGAATGCCCGCACTTGCATCTCATCGTTCAACTTCTTAGACTACGAACGGCCCAGGCACCGTTCACCCAAGAAGAGGTGGCGTATGAAGCCACTGACCCTCCGTACCGGAATCTATGTCGCAATCGACGCTCTCCTGTTGGCGATCTGCCTTCTTCACGTCCCGAACGTGCTGAATCGACCCAACGCACCGTTTGAAGTCGAGGAGCATGCGGGTCGCATCGTTGTCCGAAACATCCTCGACCAGCGCGCATCTGGTGAGGTCCAACCTGGCGATGTGCTGCTGTCGTGGGAAGGGAAAAGAATTCTGATGCCCGAGATGGAGGAGTACATTGCTGATCTCTCCACCATCGGATCGAGCATTCACGTCTCGCTTGAGAGAAATGGCACCACATACTCATCAGCTGTTGCGCTCATTCCCTACTATCCTTCACCACGCTTCTTGATCATCTCGCTGTTCAACGGCCTCACGATGTTTGTCGTCGGACTCTTCGTCCTGCTGAATCGCCCCGGCGACGTTGCTGCGCGGGCACTGCATTGGTCGATGATCACATTCGGCACGACGATTATGGTCACGTGGGGCGCCATCACGCCGTATTCTTGGGAGACCTATCTCTCGCGAACAGTGTGGTTCATCACCTATCTGGGCGTGGCGGTTGCTTTCTTCTTCTTTACTCTGACGTTTCCGCGGATGAGGATCCGCTGGCTTGCTGAGCACTCCTGGTTGATGGTGGTTGCCGTGGTTGTGTTCGGGACGCTGTTCGCCATCTCTCATCTATCCGCTCTCCATGCCGAGACGGTCGATTCCTTTGTGACCTTTCAATTCCTGTTCGATCTCTTTCATGTGTCGCTTTTCGTGTTCATTGGGGGTGGCGTCGTCAATATCGCCCGTGCATCGAAGGGAGCTGCGACGTCGGAAGAACGTCAGAAGCTCTACTGGATTTTCTGGGGGCTTCTCATTGGGACGGCGCCCTATTTGCTGCTCCACATCCTTCCGCAGGTTGCACTGTCGCAATACCTCGTTCCGGAAGAGTACACGTCGATCTTCTTTCTTGCCGTGCCGGTTGCATTTGCCATATCATTCCTGAGATACCGGTTGTTCGACATCGAGGTCGTGTTCAACCGGACCATCGTGTATGCAGTGTTGTCGGTATTCATCGTTGCGACGTACGTTCTCGTCGTCTTGATGGTGACATCAATCATTGGCGGAGAAATTGTCTTTGAAAAATACTTGCTTGTCGCGGGCCTAACTCTGGTTGTTGGCCTCCTCGTCAATCCGCTCCGACTGAGGTTGCAGCATGTGGTCGATGAGACGCTCTTTGCGGCAAGGGCAAACTATCGCCGAGCTGTCACGCAGATCACCGCCGAGCTTCACACCGCCCTCAATCGCGACGATCTTTTTGGGAGAGTCGTGGAAGCTGTCCATCGTGTTGTGCCGAGCGAGATGCTGGCTGCTTATGGCGTGGAAGATGGCACGCTGGCGTTACGGTCGTTTCTTGGAACACGACCGACAGACCGATGCAGCATCACCGAGGATCTTAAGCGAGCTCTCGTTGAGCGAAGAGTCCTGGCCAAGAGGAATGTCGTTCGGGGAGATCTTCCCCATGTCGATATTTCTCGCGAAGGCTTTCTTGACCATTGTGGATGGTCGGTGTGCGTTGGGGTGGCATCGGAAGGGGGCGAGCTCCTGGGCGTGCTTGCTGTAAGTCCACGATTGCCGCGCGAGCACTATGATGAGGAGGAACTCAACCTCCTGCTCGCCGCGGGCTCTCAGGCTGCGGAGATACTCGAGCGTTTGACCTTGCAGGAGAAGATCATCCTTGCCCAGGAGGAACAGAAGAGGTCGGAAGAGCTGAGCGCCTTGAAATCGTATTTCATTTCGAGCGTGTCGCACGAACTGAGGATGCCGCTAACCTCGATTCGCATGTTCGCGGAGACGCTCCGATCCGGTGAGGCAGGGTCTCCCCGGCGTCAACGAGAGTACCTGCAGATCATCGAGGGTGAGAGTGAGCGACTCTCCAGGCTCATTGGCAACATTCTGGACTTCGCAAAGATCGAGCGCGGGGTCAAAGAATACGCGTTCACCGAAGTCCACATTGAGGAAATCATGCGACGTTCCGTGAGTGCCATGCGATACCAATTCGAAAAGCACAAAGGGAAGCTGAGAACGCGCATCGAGAAGCGGATCCCTGTCGTCACGGCCGACGGTGACGCGTTGGAAGAGGCTGTCCTGAATCTGCTGTCGAACGCCCTCAAATACTCGACGCTTCGAAAGGAAGTCAGCGTCAGCCTGTTCGAACGACATCACCAAGTTGTCATCGAAGTTGCGGACAAAGGCATCGGGATACCGGAATCGGAGCTCGGAAATATCTTCGATCGCTTCTACCGTGTGCGGGACGATCGGACCCGGCAGGTTGGAGGGGCAGGTCTGGGGCTGGCATTGGTCAAGCATATCGTCGACGCTCACCACGGCACACTATCGGTGAAGAGCAAGGTTGGAAAGGGCAGCACGTTTACGATCACGTTGCCAATTCGCCAACCGAAAGGGAGGAAACAAGGATGAAACGCATTCTGATTGTCGAGGATGATGCTGCAATACTCCGTGGGCTTACTGACAACTTGAAAGCGGAACATTTTGACGTCGTGTCGGCGATGGATGGTCAGGAAGGATTCGAGTTAGCGAAGAAGAGGAAATGCGACCTGATCATTCTCGATGTTATGCTGCCGAGCATGAGCGGTTTTGACATCTGCAAACAGCTCCGTACCGAGAGCGTTCAAACGCCCATCTTGATGCTCACGGGCAAAGGGGAGGAGATGGACAAAGTGCTGGGGCTTGAATTGGGTGCCGATGATTACGTGACAAAGCCCTTCAGCATCAAGGAGCTCCTTGCCCGTGTCCGTTCAATTCTCCGGCGCCAATCAGAGATTCGGACGGAAATAACGGAGACGACCTTTGGTGAGGTCTATGTTGACTTCAAGAAGCAGGAGGCGACTCGTGGGAAGAAGAAGCTTGATATGAGCGCAAAAGAGTTCCAGCTTCTGAAGTACTTTGTCGAGCGAGAGGGGGAGGTCATTTCCCGCAACCAACTTCTCGACGACGTCTGGGGGTACGACGCCATGCCGACAACCCGCACAGTCGACAACTATGTTCTGTCCCTCCGGAAAAACATCGAAACAAATCCCTCCAAGCCGAAGCACCTTCTCACGGTACACACCGCTGGTTATAAGTTCGTGAAGTAGATCCAGTAGGCAGAAGGCAGCAAGCAGTATGGAGCAGGGAGCTTGAAGTAGCTGCATTCTGCTCCAAGCACACTTTCCACCTTCCCTTCTCCCTCTTTCAGCTTCAATAACACTCTCAGCGCAGTAACGGTTTCAAAAGCGCACGCGGCCGTATGCGCTCTCGCGCTCATCCCGTGTCTTCATCCCCTCGCTCATGACAAACCTTTTACCTCGTCGCGACAGTTCTGTGACAACGATCTCTGTGATTCTTGGTAAGCTTGTCACAGAAACTGACCGTCGATCTTGACACGAGGAGGAAACAGCAATGAAACACGCATTCGACCTCATCGAGGCCATCAACGAACGAATCGCGGAACACAAGGAGAGCTCCGGACTCAGACCGCACTCGATCGCAGTCTCACCGGCTGCGTATAGGCGGCTAGTGGAGATCAGAGCGTGGGAAGAACGAATCGGAAATCTCGTCATTGGCTGCGCGCCCTTGAAGGAATTCGAGACCGAAGATGGAAACATATCACTGGTCATCGATGAGATGCTTGCTGATACAGTGGTGGAAGTCGAGTGAATGTCCGCTCATTCC
>CAZTKU010000141.1:0-7685 GCA_964614245.1 uncultured Ignavibacteriaceae bacterium | reverse complement strand
CGCATACAGGCCGGGAAACGTTATGCCGTGATACACTTCGTATTCCTGATCTGCAGCGGTGGCCAGGACATCGGTGACATCAGCCACGTCTGTCATCTTCTCCACCCCCCCTGCCAGCACGATGTCGCTCGCACCTGATGCAACCTCCAGAAACGCCTGGCGAAATGCGGCGCCGCCTGACGCGCACGCGGACTCCACTCGAGTGGCCGGAATCGGATTGACTCCGAGATAATCTGCCATCACGGCGCCAAGATGCTCCTGGCCGACAAACAAACCCGGCGACATCGATCCCACGTAGAGGGAATCGACGTGATCGACGCCGGCATCCTCAATCGCCCTTTCCGCTGCTTCGACAAAAATGTCCTTGATCGACCGGCCCCAGAGTTCTCCGAATTTCGTCATCCCGGTACCGATGACCGCGACGTCTCTCATGGCTGGGCCTCCTTATTCGTTGAGCTTGATCTTGCGTCGGAATTTCGCATACTCGCCATAGTTCAAATAGATCTTCTTCTCATCCAACATCTGACGAACTCTCGGCGCGCGATCCTGAACGATCTTGATCTCATCTGTCACTCGAAAGATGAATCCATCGCTGCCAGCACCCGAGCCAAACGAGACCATGAAGATCAGATCACCGGGCCTCGCCACATCGAGCACGGCGGTCAATCCGGTCGGTGATGAGCCGGAGTACGTATTGCCCATCCACGGCACGAGCCATCCCGTTTCGATCTGCTCTTTCGTGAAGCCCAGGCGTTTGCCAACCTCCATCGGAAACTTACCGTTCGGCATGTGGAAGACGGCGAACCGAAAGTCCTTTGGCGACATCCTCGCTTTCTCCAGCAACGCCGTCGCAGCCCCCATGATGTGCTTGAAGTAGGCTGGATCACCGGTAAATCTTCCGCCGTGACGCGGATAGTCCTCTCCTTCGCGACGCCAGAAATCGGGTGTGTCCGATGTGTACGAGTGCGTGTGCAGAATCTCGGCGACCACCTTGTCGCGACCCATGATGAACGCAGCGCCGCCCGCCGAGGCAGAATATTCCAGTGCATCGCCAGGCGCCCCTTGCGAAGTGTCGGCGCCGACTCCCAAAGCATAGTTCATCTCGCCGGACTTGACATGGCTGTAGGCTACATACATCGCTTCGGTCCCGGCTTTGCACGCGAATTCATAGCTCGCTACATGAACATGGGGACCGATCCCCAGGGCATCGATAAGAATCGTTGCGCTCGGTTTGACCGCATACGGATGAGACTCAGAACCGATGTACACTGCCCCGATCTCTTTCGGGTCAATCTGTGCGCGCCGGAGAGCGTTCTTCGCAGCTTCGACCGAAATCGTGATCGTATCCTCGTCCTGGCCCGGCACGGTCTTCTCGTATAACTGCAGGCCTCGGGTGACAGCCTCAGGATCAGCCCCCCACTGCCGGGCGATCACTTCAGCTTTGATGCGATACCGTGGGAGATATGCGCCATAGCCTACGATACCGACCATAGGTTCTCCTTCGAATGAAGTTGTGATCGAACGAAATGCTTCACTAGGCGATCTTAAGATGCAGCTCTTTGAGTTGCCGAGCATCAACTTCAGAAGGCGCTTCGTCCATCAATGACATCGCGCTGCTGGTCTTCGGGAAGGCGATCACATCACGAATGGACTTCTGCCCCGTCATCAACATCACAATACGATCAAAGCCGTAGGCGATTCCACCGTGCGGTGGCGCCCCATATCTGAAAGCATCGAGCATGAAGCCGAACTTCTGCCGCGCTTCTTCGGGCCCGATCCCCAGCAAGCCGAACATCTTGCTCTGCAGCTCCGAAGTGTGGATTCGAATGCTCCCTCCGGCAATTTCGTTCCCGTTCAGTACGAGATCATACGCTCGAGCTCTGGCTTTGCCCGGGTCTGTGTCAAGCAAACCTACGTCCTCGGCCATTGGTGACGTGAACGGATGGTGAACAGCTACGAACCGTTGCTCGTCCTCACTGAATTCAAGCAACGGAAAATCCGTTACCCAGAGGAAGTTCCATTTTCCTTCCGGAATCAGAGCCAAACGATTTGCCATCTCCAGTCGCAGTGTGCCGAGAACCGTGAGGGCTTTCTGCCAAGGTCCAGAGATTATCAGGCCCAGGTCGCCCGCCTTCGTGCCTATCCTCTCAGCGATCGCGCGCACGTCCTCGGGTTTTACAAATTTGTCCACCGAAGATTCAACCTTGTTGCCATGATTCTTGATGTACACCAAGCCACCTGCACCGAGAGACTTGGCGAGGTCCGTGAGACCATCGAGCTGATTGCGGGTGTAATTCGACAAACCCGGCACAGCAAATCCCGCGACAACGCCCCCCTTCTTTACAGTGTCACTGAACACACGGAAGCTGCTGTTGGTAACGATGGCAGAACAGTCAGCGATCTCCAGGCCGAACCGCATGTCCGGCTTATCGCTTCCAAAGCGTTCCATCGCCTCTTTGTACGTCATCCGCGGGAACGGGGCAGGCACGTGGGTCCCGAGAATCTCGTGCCAGAGCTCGCCGATCAACTCTTCAGCTGTCTTGAAGACGTCGTCCTCATCAGCAAATGACATCTCGACATCAATCTGCGTGAACTCCGGTTGTCGGTCCGCCCTGAGGTCCTCGTCACGAAAGCACTTGACGATCTGAACATATCGGTCGAAACCCGCCACCATCAGAATCTGCTTATACGTCTGCGGTGATTGAGGGAGAGCGTAGAATTTCCCGCGATGGATACGGCTCGGCACGAGATAATCCCTTGCTCCTTCCGGCGTGCTCTTCATCAGAACCGGCGTTTCCACTTCGATGAAACCGTTCCGGTCATAGTAAGAGCGCGTCACGTGATAGGCTCGATGCCGAATCAGGAGGTTCTTTTGGATTGCCGGGCGCCGTAGATCGAGATAACGGTATTTCAGGCGCAGATCCTCGCTGACATCGATCTGATCTTCGATTGGAAACGGCGGGGTCTCGGCTTTGTTCAGAATGGTCAGCTCCACCCCGGCGACATCGATCTCGCCGGTCGGAAGGTCCGGGTTCTCCGTTCCTGCCGGACGCTTTTCGACTTTGCCTGTGACCGAGATGACGAATTCAGAGCGAAGCGCCTGTGCCACTTCGTACGCCTGCTGGTTGTGTTGCGGTGCGAAGACGACCTGGGTCTTTCCATAGCGATCCCGCAAATCGATGAACACGACGCCGCCGAGATCTCGACGCACGTCAACCCAGCCTGTCAGTGTGACGATCGCTCCAATGTCTTGTTTCCGGAGGTCACCGCACGTATGTGTCCGCTTCTTGTAGGTTGCCAATGTGTTCGTCCCTCAGTTCCTGATTCGAGTGGGCAGTCGATACGTTCGATCAAGCATTTGAAAACAAAAATGCGAGAAGCTGCGATACAGCACACCTTCTCGCATCTGGAAGTCTGAGTCGTCAGTTGAGGTGTTTCGTAACCCTCTCTGTGAGCATTCGTTTGGGCACAGCACCGACAATTTGGTCGACAACTTTGCCATTCTTGAAGATCAGGAGCGTAGGAATGCTGCGTACGCCGAACTGTATCGGCGTTTGTTGGTTGGAGTCAACATCAATCTTACCGACTTTAAGCTTGCCGTCATATTCTTTCGCAATCTCTTCCACGACGGGGGCAATCATCTTGCACGGCCCACACCATTCGGCCCAAAAATCGACCAGAACGGGCGTCTTCGAATCCAATACTTCCGTCTTGAAGTTCAAGTCGGTTACTTCAACAGGTTTCATCAGCAGGTCTTCCTTTCGTGATTATCCTTGCAGCCGGACAGACGAGGGTCCAAGGAGTTGCTTTATCAAACCGATGAACAGAGAGCTCGGTTCCACAGTCAACGTGCGGCTTAAATATAGCGATTTCTTGTCTAATCCGCCACCGGCCACATTGAAGTAGCAGGTGCACTTGCCTCGATGATGTTCCATGATCTTGCGAAGCTCCAGGATTGTCGCTTCACTCACGGAATCGAGATTCACCAGGATCGATACGCTCTTGGTGAATCGAGCGCGGACATTTTCCAGGGGGATCACTTCATTGACCAGGATCTTCAGCATATCTCCGGTTGTCTCTCCTCTGCCGACGACCATGACCATCGATTCCGGTGTGAGCAACTTGCCAAACTTCTGATAGGCGTCGGAGAACACGATGCAGTCCCCTTTCCCGGTGAAATCCTCGAGGGTCACGAACGCCATCATATTCCCCCTCTTGTCGACCTTGCGCTTCAGGGATGCAACGATGCCGCAGGCTCTGACCGTCGAATTCGGCTTCACAGCGGACGGGCTGCCGAGTTGAACCGATGCGAACGCCTCGATCTCATCCCGGAATTTCTCCAGCGGGTGTCCCGAAAGATAGAAGCCAAGGACTGCCTTTTCGCGTGCCAGGACTTCGCTTTCCTTCCACGGCTCAACAGCCGGCAAGTTCGGCCTCGGCTCAATCTTCGCCATACTCGTCTCGAACAGGCTGGATTGGCCTCTGCCTGAATGTTGCTGCATTCCCTGGCCGTGCGCGATCGCCTTTTCGACAGATTCGAACAGCTGTGCACGGTTGTCGTGCAGAGAATCAAACGCACCGGCCTGAATCAATCCCTCGAGCGTCTTTTTGTTCACGAGGCGCAGATCGACTCGAGCAGAAAAATCAAAAATATCGATGAACCGACCATGCTCAACTCTCGCCTTCACGATTGTCTCGACTGCACTGACGCCGACATTCTTGATCGCGCTAAGCCCAAACCGAATTCCTTTCGGCATGACCGTAAACGTCACATCGCTTTCGTTGACGTCCGGGGGCAACACCTTCATACCGAGCTTCCGGCAATCTTCAATGAGAACGACAATCTTGTCGGTATCAGCCATTTCGCTTGAGAGCGTTGCTGCCATGTACTCTGCAGGATAGTGCGCCTTGAGGAATGCGGTCTGGTAGGCGAGGACGGAGTACGCGACGCTGTGGGATTTATTGAAGCCGTACGATGCAAACTTCTCGATCAAATCAAAGATATCGCCGGCGGTTCTTTTGTCGATCCCCTTCTTGACAGCGCCCTCCATGAACTCCTTCTTCTGCCTCGCCATCAGCTCTTTGTCCTTCTTCCCCATCGCACGGCGTAACAGATCCGCTTGAGCGAGACTCAGGCCTCCAATCTCACTCGCGATTCTGATGACCTGCTCCTGGTACACGATAATGCCGTAGGTTTCTTTGAGGATCTGTTCAAGCTTTGGATGGGTGTACTCGATCTTCTTCCTGCCGAGCTTACGTTCGATGAAGTCGGGAATATTCTCCATCGGCCCAGGACGGTAGAGCGCGTTCATCGCCACGAGATCGTGGATCGAGGTCGGCTTAAGCCTCCGCAGGTAGTCGGTCATACCTGAGCTTTCAAACTGGAACACAGCGACAGTCTGTCCTTTGCAGAAGAGATCGAGCGTCTTTGGGTCGTCGATGGGAAGGCGGTTAAGATTGACCTCGACGCCATGGTTCTGCTTGATCAACGCCAGAGTATTGTCGATGACGGTCAAGGTCCGCAGGCCGAGGAAGTCCATTTTGAGGAGGCCGGCCACCTCGAGGTCCTTCATGTTGTACTGCGTCATCAGCTCCGTTTGCGGCGTCTTGTACATCGGGACGTAGTCGCTGATCTCGCCGGGTGCGATGACGATGCCCGCGGCATGCGTCGACACGTTGCGGTTCATTCCTTCGAGCACGAGAGACGTTTCGATCAGCAGCTTCACCTTCTCGTCGCCGGTCTCTACAAAGGCTTTCAACTCCGGAATTTTCTCCAACGCCTCGGAGAGAGGAGTCACCTTCCCTAGGACCACTGGAATATGCTTCGTCATCGGCTCTATCGTGCCCAAAGGAATGCCCAACACTCTTCCAACGTCTCTGAGGACGGCTCGTGTCGAAAGCGTTCCGAATGTCACAATCTGAGCTACCGAATTTTCTCCGTACTTGTGTTTAACGTAAGCGATGACCTGGTCGCGCTTGTCGTCGGCGAAATCGACGTCGATGTCCGGCATACTGACGCGGTCGGGATTCAAGAATCGCTCGAAGAGCAGGTCAAATTCCAACGGATCCACGTCGGTGATGCCAAGGGCATAGGAGACGATACTTCCGGCGGCGCTGCCGCGGCCCGGCCCGACCCGGATTCCCATGCCTCTGGCCGCATTGATGAAATCCTGTACGATCAGGAAATAGCCGGCATATCCCATTCGCTTGATGACGACCAATTCGTGTTCGAGTCGCTGTTCGATGGCTGGCGCTGTCTCCGGGTATCGGCGCCTGATGCCCTCCCGCGCCAGCTTGTCGAGATAGTCCTCAAGTGAGCCGACACCGGCATCTGGCGGGATGGGGAACTGCGGCATGTAATTTGTCTTGAGATCCAGCTCCAGATTGCATTTCTCGGCGATTTCCAGCGAGGAGGCAATCGCCTCGGGGAAATCCTTGAACACCTTCGCCATTTCTGCCGCAGATTTGAAGTAGAGCTGGTCCGTCCCGTAGCGCAGCGTGCGGTAATCAGGTACATATGTGCTCGTTGCGTCTGGAATACAGAGCATGATGTTATGGGGAACTGCGTGTTTTGGGCTGATGTAGTGGCAGTCATTCGTCCCCACGATTTTCAATCCCAGCTCCTTGGCGAGCTTCGGTGCATTCGTCAGGATCGGCTTTTCAATCTCGACACCGTGGTTCTGAACTTCAAGGTAGAAATCGTCACCGAAAATCTCCTTGTAGAGACCCGCGGCATACCGGGCTTCTTCGTGGTTGTTGTTCACCAAATGCGTTGAGACGACACCGCCGGGGCACGCTGAGGTTGCGACAAGTCCGTCTTTGTATCGGGCGAGAAGCTCAGCGTCGATGCGCGGTTTGTAGTAAAAACCTTCGGTGTGCCCAAGTGTCACCAGCTTCATCAGGTTCTTGTATCCGACTGTGTCCTTTACAAGCAGGAGGATATGATGGTAGATGCCCCGTCCCTGTCCCTGGCTGGATTTCTCAGATTGAAGAGTCTTGTCGAATCTGCTGCCGCGCGTGACGATGTAGGCTTCAATCCCGAGAATCGGCTTGATGCCTGCTTTCTTCGCTCTCTTGTAGAATTCGAGCGAGCCGAACATTACCCCGTGATCTGTGAGAGCCACAGCAGACATCTTGTTCTCGACAGCGGCTTCTACGAGGCCTTTGACACTCGCAGCGGCATCGAGGAGGCTGTAGTGGGAATGATTGTGGAGATGAACGAACTCTGACATTTCGAATTGCGGAATGAGGACTGTGGAAAGAAAAATCCAGACAGCGGATTGAATGCAACCCTTGGACAATACGAATTCCAAACTTGGAAATCAACCTCCCGCCGCGGGCATTAGACGCCCATCGCAAGCATCTTCGGTTCGGTCATTGCCTCGATTGCGTATCGCACACCTTCACGACCGAAACCGGAGTCTTTCATCCCCCCGTACGGCATGTTGTCGACTCTGAAGGTTGGAGTGTCGTTCACGATCACCGCCCCAACATCAAGATGATCGTATGCATACAGAATATTACGGTAGTCGTTTGAGAAAATGCCGGCCTGAAGTCCGAATTGTGAATCGTTGATGCCGGAAACCGCTTCTTCAATTGCGCTGAACTTGTGTAGGGTCACGACCGGACCGAAAATCTCTGCGCAGAAGGCTTTAGACTCTCGTGGAACATTCGCGAGCACTGTT
>CAZTKU010000140.1:0-7696 GCA_964614245.1 uncultured Ignavibacteriaceae bacterium | reverse complement strand
GCGCGCATATCGATAGGTTATTTAGTAAAATCATTCGGGATGGACCCTGACAAGATACTCAGCAAAGAGACCATGATGAAGCCGTACAGAACTATAATAGATAGAAGAGAAAACGAAGAACGGATGATGATCTTACAGAAAACCATCAAGAACGCCATCATAGATGAGATAAAATCAGCAGATGATCGCACGTGGAGCATGGTAGCCCGGGAGAGAGAGCGTCCTAGGAACTAGAAGATACGATTTTATACAGAAGTAGCGTAAAATTTACCTATCATCGCTGATCTGATATACAAGGATAAACTTTTATTACTCACTAAATATATTGTGACTATGTTACCTGAAGCACAAGATCAATATGATAAGGCTGCCAAATATCATCTCCAAGAAGCTAACAAATTTTTTTCAAATAAATCCTATGGGGCTGCTTTTAGAGCTGCTCAAGAATACGCCGAGAATGCGATAAAAGCTACTTTAAATAAAATGAGGACGTTAACTAAAGACGAAAAGAAACACAATTGTTGGGTCTTATGGGAAAAAATTAAAAAAGGTGGTATAATGAGTCAAAGTGAAGCTACTACTTTAGATATTTACCTTGGGGACCTTTTAAAAACCGATATTTCCACAAATACTGATCATATTAACTGTGCCCCAACAGGGAATTTACAAACAGGTAGATTGAGATATGTAAATCCTGATGATTATATATCCGAAAATGATGCTAAAAAGAAAGTAGATCTTGCTAATGAAACCTGGAAAATATTCTCAAAGTATATTTAAATTGAAATATGAGTTTTCTGTAAGAATCATATAACATCTGAAAGAGCCCCATAATATATCTTTTATTACTTTTTTAGTTTAAAGAGAATGGTAGCTCAGCGTAGACTTGAACTCCAGTCTGAGGCTCAGGTTACTCCTCTTTATCCACAAAAAACTGGTGTCAACTTCAACACCACTTAAATATTTTAAAAAGAGATTTAATTGTCAGTAAATTTAAGAAATATGTTCCTGCTCGTGATCGCGCCGGTTTCTAGCTTTTAAAGCTACCATTGCTTGAAATAATTAATATGCATAAATTAATAAAGATAGAAGAATAGATAGTTTTATTAAAATGTCTAATCCAACCATTTTACTTTTTAGTGGTGGGATAGATTCTACTGCGTTATTGGATCTTTATATAAAAAATAAAAAAGAATTTAGATGCATTCATTTTTCTTATGGTCAAAAAAATGAAAGAATGGAAAGAATAGCATCAAAAAATATTGCAAATCATTATAATATAGAAGTTGAAAATATCAATATTAGCTTTCCATTATTTTATAATAAAGATGAAATTTTATGTAGAAATGCTATGTTGATTATAAGTGCTGCTGCGATAAATACAGACCCATGTCAAATTGCACTTGGAATACATGGAGGTACTGATTACTACGATTGTTCAAAAGATTTTATTCTAAATTGTCAAAAAATATTAGACGGCTATTTTTTAGGCATAAAACAAATAGTAACTCCTTTTATTGAATATAATAAAGATGACATAATAAATTATTGTTTTAAACATAAAATTCCATTAGAATTAACTTATAGTTGTATAAGATCAAACTCTCCATGCGGTATATGTGGTTCATGTTTACAGAGGGCAAAAGTAGATGAAGCAATCAGAATTAGTAAATAGAAGAAAAATTAGTGATACACTAAACGCTCCGCTTTTAATTCCATCTTTTTCAAGCACGATATTTGGGATAGAAAATAAAAAAGAGCGTAAAGAAATAGACGGAGTTTGTATATATTTAAAAGAGAAAATTAAAGCATCTCTTTTTAGCCTATTTGATATAAACTATAAGTATATAAACCAAGATTCATTAGAATTTCCAGATTTATTATGTTTAGATAGTGGTAATTATGAATATGAAAAATATAAGAAAGCTGGTTTTAGAGTCAAATGGAGTTATGATTTATATATTGAAACTTTAAAATCTATAAAAAGAAGAAAAAACGTTATATTAGTAAATTATGATTATTATGGATCAATTAAATCTCAAATAAAAAAAACTCAAAAATTATTTAATGAAAACTGTATAATTAATTTTATAGTAAAACCGGGCAAAAATAATTATCTAGTTAATATTGATGATATATTAAGCAATATAGAAAATATAGCCCAGTTCAACATATTAGGAATATCTGAAAAAGAGTTGGGGGACTCATTATTAGATAGATGTAAAAACATCATCAAACTCAGATCCATAATAAATGAACGTAAAATCAGTTTGCCTTTACACATTTTTGGTTCATTGGATCCATTAAGTATTATTTTGTATTTCATATGTGGAGCAGATATGTTCGACGGTTTGTGTTGGACTAAAAATGGATATTACAAAAATTTAGCTATATATGATAATAATTATGCACTGCTCAACGGATTTGATGAATTCGATTCATTAAATACATTCAAAATCATGTTGATAAATAACTTAAAAAATCTTGAAAATTTACAGAGAAATTTAATAGATTTTTCAATTAATAATAATTGGGAAGTTTTTGAGCTGGAGTCTGAAATTGAGAAAAAAATGAAACTATTACTATCGAAAGCAGGGTTAGATATCTTGGTGAATTAAATGGGTGGTAATAGGAGGCCAACTCAATGGCTTGGTGGTGGTACTGGTGATCCATCTGGGGGTACTGGCATTTCAGCTAATGAACTCGAAAAAAACGCATCATCGGTTATTCAAAACGCATCCTATGAAATAGAGGTTAATAATTACTTTCAATCTTTATTAAGAGATTATAATGATAGAGATGTTGAATCAATTCGACGTCACCTTAATGAAATCCAAAACGCGCTAGAAAATGTTGATGTTATTAATCTATTATATGGAGGATCAGTATCCCGGTATACGTATATTAATGGTTTTAGTGATGTAGATGTTTTAGCTATTTTAAATTCTCAAATTTATCAAAATAGAACGCCAAACGAAGTTCTCGAATTATTTGAACAAAGAGTACATCAGAGATATCCGCAGTCAAAAATTGAAATTGGTAATTTGGCAGTAACTATTGAATTTAGTGACGGACATAGTGTTCAGATCCTTCCTGCTATTAGAACAACGACAGGTGTACGTATTGCTGATCCTGAAAATAACCAATGGAGCAATGTGATTAGACCTCAAAACTTTGCGCAAAAATTAACTGAAGTAAACCAAAATAATAATAAGAGAGTTGTTCCAACAATCAAACTTTTCAAATCAATTAATGCTCAATTACCTAAAGAAGAAAGACTATCAGGATACCACATAGAATCATTGGCAATAGAAGCGTTTGAAAAATATGAAGGTTCTTATAGCAATAAAGACGTATTATATTATTTAACAAAATATATAAAAGATAATATAAATAGAAACATTCAAGATAGTACTGGGCAATCATATAATGTTGACGATTATTTAGGGCCTATTAACAGTAAAGAAAGAGAGAAAAGAAGAATAGGAATTAGTAAAATTTATAGGCAAATGCAAGATGCAGATAGGGATAGGTCAATTTCTAAATGGGAAAATATAATGGGTAATTAAAATGAATGAAATAAAGGGTAGAAGAATACATATTGCTGGAAGCGCCAGTAAAAAAATAGATTTAGATGAATTGATTTATGCACATAAAATTGTAGATGCGTTCAGTAAAAAAATATTACAATCTGGGGGAGGATTAATAGTTACTTTAGGCGAAGAACCTAAACATAAAGAAGATTCATCTATATCTACAATTTTTGATTGGACTATTCTCGAAGCTTTGAAAACTTGTTTAGACGAAGAAAAAATAGGTTGGCCCAAAGCCCAAGGGGCACCGGTAATAGCTGTAGGTTTTGGAGATGCATTAAATCGGATTCCCCCAGACAGGTTCAAATTATTTCAAGAGCTACAAGAGTCAGGTTGCCTAGACATTTATTTTCTGAACAATAAGTTGAATATAGGTGGATTATTAAGAGAAAAACAGGAAGTATATGGAGATATTCTTCTTACTATGGGTGGGGGCCCAGGAGTTAATCATCTCTGCCAACTGTATATGAATAGTAAAAAACATGTCATTTCGTTAGATCTACAAATTAAAGATGAGAATAATGCTTCTATAGAATTATTTCAAGATGCCCTCCAAAACCCAGAACAATATTTTGATTACACACCAAAATCCAATTCAGCTTCAGCATTTTCTGGACTATCCATTAAGAATAGACCAGACATAGAAGAAGCGTGGAGAAGATTAGAGAAATTTATCTTAAATTTAAAGAAACCCCGAGTCTTTTATGTAAGATTACTTAATAAAAATCATTGTTGCTATCCTCTTGTTGAGGAGTATTTTAGAGAGATTGTAGACCCGATTATTAAAGAAATGGGATATGAAAGATATGAAGCTGGAAAAGAAGAATTAACTGAAGGTTTTATGAATGTAGAAATTTTCAAATCGTTGCACTATAGTTCTTTAGTAATTGTTGATTTAACTGGGCTTCGTGCTAATTGTATGATTGAACTTGGGTATGCTTTAGGTATGGGGAAAAAAACTATAATTATAGCAAATGAAAATACAGATTTACCTTGGGATGTAGATTCTATACAATGTCACCTATGGAAATATGATCTAAATAATGATATTCGCAAAAAAGAACTTAAAGAATTCCTCCGATTAAACATCAATAAAGGACCATTAATAAAAAAGGTAATTTAAATTTAGATTAGCTAAATGCAACTCAGAAAAATTTCACATTCTTCCACGCAGCTGTCAGACTGCTATTAAACAAGGAACACTCCATGGACAACCGCCGCCGACCATCGCCGCCCCAAGAACCCAGAAAAAGCTCCTAAACCAATAAACAAGCCAAAAAACGGGAAAACATGACAGCAGCGACTACACACCTCTTTCCCACCCACGCACACAGAGAAACACCGGCAGCCCGGCGGATACCGGCGCCCACTGATCCAGCCTACCCCGACCCTCAGCACCCTCTCTTCGGCGAACCTATACGCCTCATCTACATGCCCCAGATGCTCCGCTGAAACACCATAACATCGTCCCCCTCAACCTTCACCTCATACGAAGGCACATCCCCCACCTTAGACCTGAAGAACATAAACTTGGACCCGGAGACGCTCTTACCCGTCCTAACGTCAAACTTGGAACCGTGAAGCGGGCATGTCACAACACCACCCTCCAAAGTACCCATGGAAAGCTTCCCGCCCTCATGGGTGCAATGGTCCGCGATGGCGTAGAAAACCCCGCCCACGTTCGCGACCAGGATCTCTTTGTCCCCGATCTTCACCGCCTTCATCTTCCCCACGGGGATATCAGAGGCCTTAGCGACCTTCGTGAAAGACAAACCATGCGCACTCAAACCCGACACAGCTCAAGACAAAATAGTAGATAGACCACGATAATACCGTTTCCCTTACCTGAAAAAAAACGGGAACCCCGTATCATGGTTCAATAGCAATAAAACGAACACAGACTAAGACACCTCATTCATCCAAGTCCACCCTAAACCAGCACACCTATAAAACATAAATCGCCACCCACCAGAAACAAACAGCCCGACCCCGCGGCGACGACCAACATTCAACCTCCGCCGCCTAAAAATCCCTAGAAAGCCTCCGATCAACGAAACAAGCCTGAAAACTGGGAATCGTGGCGGCGGCGACTACACCCCCCTCCCCCCCACCCGTGCACGCGCAGAGAAACACATACAACAGCCTAGAGAAGCCCCAGCAGCCCCCCAAGCTCGCGTAGAGCCTTGGGACTACGACCCGCCCTATCCATCAGCACCGCCCCCATACCGACCCTCCTCGGCCCCTCCACATCCCACCTCGGGTCATCGCCCACGAACACCGCCTCAGAGGCATCCACACCAAGCAAACCCAGCGCGTGCAGGAACACCCTCCCATCAGGCTTCCTCCAGCCCACGTCACGGCAAAACACAGCCGCGTCCACCAGCCCAGCCAACCCCCGCCTACCAAGCTCCCGCCTCCAGAGACAGGCAGGGCTACCCCAAGACGTGTTAGACACGATGGCGGTCTTAACCCCCCTCCGCCTCAGCTCCACCAGGACAGGCTTGACGTCCTCGTGCAGGACTCCCAACTCGAAGATAGGCTCCACGAAGACGCCGCATAAGGCGCTGACCGTCTCCTCATCTTCTACACCAAATATATAGCCGAGTCTATCCTCCAGCGGACGCACCCTGTCATCCGGAGACTCGCGGTTCTGCTCCTCCACTCTACCCCAAAGGCCATCATCTCGAAAGCTTAAGCCCCTGTCCAGCAGGAGCCGCCTGCAGCGGCCTATACACTCCGCGAGGACCCCGGGAAACTCGTCGCGGCCGTAGTAAGAGACCAGCGTGTTGCCCAGGTCGAACAGAACCGCCTTGACCAACGCCACCGAAGCATCCTAGGCCGTCCGCGGATAAGAGCTATCCTTTATAGCCACCGTGTGGTTCAATGAATCCCATGTCTAAGAGGCCGGCCTGGGAAGCCCAGCGAGAGGTAAGGGTGAAGGCAGAGGAGGAAGTCAGCACAAGGTACGGCTGCGCGCCTGACCAGAGACCCCTACCACAGTACATCAGGTTCGGCCTCATCGTCATAGACAAGGTGCCCGGCCCCACCAGCCACGAGGTGGCCTCGTGGGTCAAGAAGCTCCTGGAGCTGGACAAGGTGGGCCACGGCGGCACCCTGGACCCCAAGGTCACAGGCGTGCTGCCCGTGACGCTCCAGGACAGCACCAAGATCGTTCAGGCGCTCCTCGAGTCAGGCAAGGAGTACATCTGCGTGATGCGCACCCACGAGGACGCCACAGAGAAGCATGTGCGCGAGACCCTGAGCCTCTTCGTCGGCGAGATATTCCAGAGGCCGCCGCTCCGGAGCAGCGTCAGCCGCCGCCTCAGAACCCGCTGGATATACGACATAGACTACATGGAGGGCGACGGCAGAAACTGGCTCTTCAAGGTGGCCTGCGGGAGCGGCACATACATCAGGAAGCTGTGCTTCGACGTGGGCGAGGTGCTGGGCTGCGGCGCCCACATGCAGGAGCTCAGGCGCACCAGGAGCGGCCCCTTCCATGAGGAGGAGGCTGTCACCATGTACGACCTCACAGAAGCCCTCGACATGAGAGACGAGGGCGACGAGAAACCCCTCAGGAAGTTCATAAGGCCGGTGGAGGACGCCGTGGCGCTCCTACCCAAGATATGGATAAGAGGCTCGGCCGTGGAGGCCGTCTGCAACGGGGCACAGCTCGCCGTGCCCGGGGTGCTCAGATACGAGACCGGCATAGAGGCGGGCGACCACGTGGCCGCCATGACGCAGAAGGGGGAGCTCGTGGCCATCATGAAGGCCGAGATGAGCAGCGGCAGGATCCAAGCCGAAGACCACGGCATAGTGGCCTCCAGCATCAGAGTGATAATGCCCATGGGCGTATACCCTAAAACGTGGTGAACGGTGAGCGACCACTACTATTCGCCTGAACCCGGCTCCAGGCTCGAGAAAGGCATCATAGTCACCTTCCTGAGGGGCAGACGCTACAGGCTCGTGACCGCGACGGGCATCTTCAGCTCCAAGAGGATCGACAACGGCACCCGGCTCCTCGTGGAGTCAATGGATGTGCCCCCCGCGGGTTCGTTCCTGGACCTGGGCTGCGGCAACGGCGTCATAGGGATCGTGGCGGC
>CAZTKU010000139.1:0-7733 GCA_964614245.1 uncultured Ignavibacteriaceae bacterium | reverse complement strand
TATCCGTATATTCGAATAAACGCATATATTATGAGCAATTCGAAAAGACAAATAAACATAATCAAAGCCCTGTCAGACGAAACCCGCCTGCGCATCTTAAAACTTCTCTTGGGGAGAAAAGAGCTTTGCGTCTGCGAGCTGGAGGCCGTTTTGGATATTCCCCAGTCCAAAGTCTCACGCCATTTAAGCATCCTCAAAAATGTCGAGTTGGTTGAAGATCGAAGGAATGGGATCTGGATTTTCTATTCCCTTCCTAAACCCCGAAATTCTTTCGACCGCTCGGTGATCGAACTGGTAAAAGATGCTTTGAATGGAAGCCCAGTGGCAAAAGAGGATGCTAAAAGGTTGAAAAAGGAGCTTTCGAAAAAACAGGTGGACAAGTGTGCCTGATGAAGAAGGCACAAGACTCTTCGGCAATCATTGTTCTTTGGAGAAAGGAGAAAGAAATGCAAACCCAAATAATAAGTAAATGGGCTTATGGCATTATGGGGGCTCTGGTATTGGCAATGGCCCTCTTCAATTTTAACTGTGGGAAGGTTGAAAAGGAAGATGCACAGGCACAAGAGACAAGCCAAAAGTCGGCGCCGCCTATTCAGGCTGTTCAGACCCAAACTACATCATCAATAGCTACGCAGGAACTGTCCCAAGCCCTGTTAGATGGTAAATATGTCTATCTTTTTTTCTATGAACCGGGTAATATCGACTGTGAGACCATGGAAAGAAACATAGATTCATTTGCCCGAAAGACAAAGAAAAATGCTGAAATCATCAAAGTTGACCGCAAGGATCCTAATAACAGTGACATAGTTACAAGACTGAGGACCCAAACCGCCCCCATACCTTTGACCCTCCTTTTTACTCCCAACGGCGGGATTATGGCTGCTTTTACAAAGGTCATTACGGAAGAGGAACTCACGCAAGCATTTCCTTCCCCCAAGAAAGCCGAAACTCTAAAATATATGCAGGAAGGTAAAGGGGTAATCATTTGTTTTAGTCACAAGAAGATGTCCTCCAGAGGAGAGGTTCAATCCTGCTGTTCTCAGGCGAAAGATAAGTTGGCAGGAAAAGCTGAATGTATCAATATTGACTTGTCAGACCCAAAAGAGGCAGGATTCATAAAGGAATTAAAAGTCGACCCCAACACGACAGTTCCGGTGACGTTTGTGATAAATCCCCAGGGTCAAGTGACTGGAAAATATGATGGGGGGGTGCAGGTCACTAACTTGGTTGAGGCGGCAACAAAAGTAGTCAAGAGTGGATGTTGTGCTCCGGGCAGTGGGAAGACCTGCGGACCCACAACTACAAAAAAGAAATAAACACGCACTTTGATTATGGAGAAAAAATGAATCTGAGAAAGATTATACTAAAAGAGCTTTTGGAAAGAAAAAAGCAATTCCTCACCAGTTTCATAGCCATTTTATTGGGGATAATAGTAATAGTGGCGGTTAAATCGGTTTCTAATTCCTCGGAGAAGGCGGTGGCGATTCAACTGGACAATTTAGGAGCAAACATACTGGTCTTGCCTCAAACCACAACCATCGATAATTACTATGCGGCTGACATTAACGCACCGGAGATGCCGGAAGATTATGTCGACCGGGTAACGAGTTCCACCATCAAGGGCGTAGATAATATGTCTCCCAAACTTTCTTCACGGATGGAAATAGAAGGTTATTCTTTCGTTCTAACCGGCATTTTGCCAAGAAATGAGTTAGCCTCAAAACCCATCTGGCAAACCGCCGGATTTTCCGACCCGGGTTTACAGGCGGCTTGTGACCCTAATAACATTGTGAACAAGAGTCACGGCTATGAAGATGAAAGACTTCAGCGAAAAGTCATAGATTCATTGGGGGAATATGATTGCTTGGCAGGAAGTGATGCCGCTTCAAAATTGAATTTGAAAGAAGGTTCCCCAATAAAAATCGAAGGGACTGAATTTAAGGTGGCAAGCATACTCCCTCAAACTGGAACCGTGGATGATGGTCGAATCTTCGTTCATCTTCACACCGCTCAAAAAATCCTGGGAAAAGAAGGGGTGATAAATGCCATTGAAATCATGGGATGCTGTTCTGCCATCACCGAGGGGCTTTTGGGAAATCTAAGAAACATTTTGCCTGATACCAAGATCACCACCATCAACCATATTGTGCAGACTCAGGTGAAAACCAACCAGACTATGGCAAAATTCTCTGTGATTTTTCTGATTATCATAATTCTGGTGGGTGGTATCTCCATAGGCAATTACATGTGGTCCAATGTAGAGGAAAGGAAAAAGGAGATTGGGTCTCTGTTAGCCATAGGTGCATCTCCTAAAAATATCTATTATATCTTTCTTGGTAAAGCGCTAATCTTGGGACTGATCGGGGGCATCGCTGGCTACCTCTTGGGCACTTTGGCAGGAATGATTTTGGGACCTCAAATAGCTGGTGTAAAGGTTTTGCCGGTTCCTCTTCTGTTGGTCTGGGCGGTGCTTATTGCGGTCGGAATTAGTATGATGGCCTCGTATTTGCCTGCCCGGAGAGCGGCTCAATTAGATCCAGCTTTAATCTTACAGGAGATTTAGATGATAAAAATTGAGAACCTTTCAAAAATATATCGTAGCAAAAGAAATTCCGTGGATGCGCTCAATGAAGTCTCGTTGTCCATCGAAAAAGGAGAATTTGTCTCGATTGTGGGACCCTCAGGCTCTGGCAAGACCACCTTGCTTTTGTGCCTGGGTGGGCTGATTCACCCGACCCGGGGAAAAGTTCAAATAGAGGGGGTTTCGATTTATGATTTGGATGTCCGAAAACGAGCTACTTTTCGGCTACAAAACTTAGGCTTTGTGTTCCAGACGTTCAATTTGATCCCTTATCTCACTGCCTTAGAGAATGTCCAAATTCCTTTATCGCTGGCTGGGGTGTTAGATGGGAGTCAATCAGAAAGAGCCACTGAATTACTAAGCAAATTGGGATTGGCAGACAGGCTTAACCACAAACCCAGCGAGCTGAGCATCGGACAACAACAAAGAGTGGCTATTGCCAGAGCCTTAGCCAATAATCCGAAGATAATCCTCGCAGATGAGCCTACCGGAAACCTGGATCCTGATATGACCAGAGAAACTATTGGCTACCTGAAACTACTGAACCAAAACGGCATCACTGTGGTTATGGTGACTCACAATCCGGGGGCGGCAGAGTATGCCCAAAGAACGCTCCGATTAGTAGATGGGAAAGTGATGAAATAAGTCACAAACAGAAATATCAAGGCACATTTGATACTAAAAAAGGGAACTTCTACTAAAGATTTAAGTTCCCTAAGGAAAATTTGTGGTTCCGGCATGAAAAAAATACTGTTCGTCTGTGTTGAAAATTCCTGTCGCAGTCAGATGGCTGAGGGATTCGCCAAAAAGTTGGGGCAAGGAAAAATCGAAGCCTTCAGCGCCGGTTCGAATCCTTCTGGCAAAGTGGAGGAGATGGCTATCCAAGTAATGAAAGAAAAAGGCATAGATATTTCAGGACAAAGATCGAAAGGTTTTGACGACCTGAAGGAGAAAGATTTTGATTATGTCATCACCATGGGATGCGGGGATGTTTGTCCTTTTGTTCCGGCAAAGGAAAGAATAGAATGGGATATTCTTGACCCCAAAGGGAAATCAATAGAAGCTTTCAGAAACACAAGAGATGTGATAGAGAGGGAAATCCGCCAGTTTATTGAGAACTTGTGAACGATTGAATAATAAAACTGCATTGGAGTCAAATACAAAAATATTAAATGCGTATATCAATGCAAATATTGACTAATATGCATATTTGCGTCAAGAGGTTGAAATGTTTGATGAAGATCTGATACAAATTGAGTCCGACTTTTTAAAAGCTATCGCTCAGCCCACCCGACTTAAAATCCTATATTTTCTCAAAGGTGGAGAAAGGTGTGCCTGCGAGATCATACCCAAGATGAAGGAGGACCAATCCAACATTTCCAGACACCTGACCCACATGAAAGATATGGGAATCCTTGAATCTCGCAAAGAGGGGGTTTCAGTATATTACAAGATTAAAGATAAGAGAGTCTTCGCCTTGCTCTCACTGGTGGATGAAATGGTCAAATCAGAGATCAAGGAAAAGGCAAAGGTGGTAAAGATCATACCGTAGAGTTTTCTGGCTGATTATATGCATTCGGGTCTATGATGAACTATTTTAACAGGTTTCGGTAAAAATGGTCGGGGTTTCGGTTAGGTATCGGTATCGTTAATCGTCTTTCGTTAGTCGTAAAAAGACGATAAACCAAACCTTAAGCCCAAACCGATACGTGACCGCAACCCAAACCGATAAACGCAAAACTGTCACCAAGTATGCATTTCACGAATATTCTTCAAAGCGGGTGGTCAGCCCTGCTTGAATATCTCTCCGCCCATGTGCTTACCTGTTTGGTCCCGGCATTTTTCATAGCTGGAGCCATAGCCGTGTTCGTCTCTCAAGCAGGAGTGATGAGATATTTTGGAGCCAAAGCCAACAAAGTTTTGGCTTACTCTGTGGCTTCAGTCTCCGGAACAATCTTAGCTGTCTGCTCTTGCACCATCCTTCCATTGTTTGCGGGGATTCACAAAAGAGGGGCAGGTTTGGGTCCAGCCATCGCTTTTCTTTATTCTGGTCCTGCCATAAATATCTTAGCCATCGTCTATACTGCCAGACTTTTGGGATTCGATCTGGGACTTGCCCGAGCCATAGGAGCTATCTCTTTTTCAGTAATAATCGGACTTATCATGGCTTTTATCTGGCGAAAAGAGGAGCTAGAGAAGACCAACAATCCGGGTGAGTTAGTCTTGCCTCAGGAAGAGGAGAAAACCAGACCACAAGGCATTACCTTATTTTACTTTGCCGTTTTAGTAGGAATCTTAGTTTTCGGGGCGGCTCAGAAATGGTTGATAACTGCTGTGCTTCTGGCGATTTTAGGTTTGATTTTATATAGATGGTTCAAAAAAGAAGAGCTTAAATACTGGCTGTATCAAACCTGGGATTTAGGGAAAAAGATTTTCCCAATCCTAATAGCTGGTGTCTTTATAGCCGGGATCTTAAAAGCTTTGCTTCCCCAATCGGTGGTGGAGCAATGGTTAGGAGGAAATGGACTTCGGGCTACTTTCATTGCCTCAGTTTTTGGAGCATTAATGTATTTCTCGACATTGACTGAGGTGCCTATCATCCGTGCGTTGACGGATTTAGGAATGGGCAAAGGCCCTGCTCTGGCTTTGCTTTTGGCTGGTCCGGCTTTGAGCTTGCCCAATATGATTGTAATTGCCCGAATAATGGGGGTAAAAAAGATGGGAGTCTACGTCAGTCTGGTAGTAGTAATGGCGACTATAACCGGAATGATATTCGGGAACTTAATATGAGTAAAGAAAATCATAATGTTATAGAAGTCGGCGAACTGACCAAAAGATTTGGCGACATAACTGCCGTTGATCGGATCAGTTTTGGCGTGACGGAAGGCGAAATATTTGGCTTTCTTGGTCCCAATGGCGCGGGAAAGACAACCACCATCAGAATGCTGGTTGGCTTGCTTACCCCGGATTCTGGAAAGATCTTCATAGACGGAGTTGATGTAAGAAAAAGTCCAATCCTAGCGAAGATGAAAATGGGAGTCATTCCAGAGAGTGGAAATATCTATGCGGATCTGACTGCAAAGCAGAATATAGTTCTGGCGGGTAGGTTCTATGGCATCTCCAAAAGAGAGCTGGAGAAAAGGGCGGATGAGCTCTTAGATCAATTTGAACTCTATGATAGAAAAGATGATCTTGTTAGGACCTTTTCAAAAGGGATGAAACAGCGGGTAAATATTGCCAGTGCCTTGGTCCACAACCCCGAAATCCTGTTCTTAGATGAGCCAACTTCGGGGTTAGACGTCCAAAGTCAGCGGCGGATCAGAGAAATTGTCCGGCAGATGAATCAGAAAGGCACCACTGTTTTTTTAACCACCCACAATATCGAAGAGGCGAATCTGTTATGCGAAAGGATAGGAATTATCAACAAGGGGGAAATAGTAGTCATTGACAGACCTGAGAGGCTGAGAAGAACATTTGAGGAGACCCAATCAGTGGAGATATCTTTTGATAAAAAAATTGAGGCGGGTTGGATGGAGGGAAACAGTCTTACCAGCAGAGTAGAAAGACACGGTGATAAGTGGAAGCTATATACAGACAACCCGGATAAACTGGTGAAATATCTGGCGCAGTTTGCCCAGGAACAGGATTTGACCATAGTTTCCATAGAGATATGTCGGGCAAGTCTGGAAGATGCATTTGTGAAATTGACCAAAAGTGAATAATCATGTTTATCAAAGAGTTGAACATTCAGTTTTTCCGTGGAGTAGCAGTTACAACAGAAAAAAATATGCGAATTTATTACACCAAGGCTCCGGTTTTGATATTCGGGTTTTTGTTCCCTTTGTTTTTATTTTTGGCTTTTTACCTGGGAAGAAAAGTTGATCTCTCTTCTTTTTTTCCTGGGTTTTTAGCCATGTCTTTATTCTTTACGGCTTCATCGGTGGATCCCCTTATCACTCCCTGGGAGAAACAGGCGGGAACTTATGAGAGATTGTTATCTTTTCCGGTTAATATCAACACGCTCATTTTGGGAGACACGGTAGCGGGAATGATCTTTGGCATTTTCATAAGCTTAGGTGTGTTGGCAGTGGGATTAGCATTCTTGGGTTTGCGGGTAAACCTTTTCTTTTTGGTTTTTGGAACTCTGGTGGCTTCTTTTTGTTTTTCATCTCTGGGCGTTTTATTGGCATCTCCATCTTCCCGTGCTCCGTCGAATGTTATGATGCTTTCCAGCCTGGTGCGTTTTCCTTTGATATTTGTCAGTGGCATCTTTATACCCTTGGAGAATCTTCAGGGAGTGGGAAAGGGGCTTAGTTACTTTTCTCCCATCACTTATCTTGTGGATATATTTAATATTGGTTTTAAAGACAGGTCTTTTGTTAACCCTTGGCTTGATTTCGTAGCTTTATTTGTGTTTGCCATAATATTTCTCTCCTTAGCGAATAGACTTCATCGGCGAAATTTAATGAAGGGGTTGACATGATTTTCTATTTCAATAAGCATCCTGATGAACGAGTATCTTGAAATCAAATGCTTTAAGATAAAGAATTTAAAGCAAGCTTGAAAAGATTGAATCAGAGGATTCCCGTGATTGACCGAACCGACGTGAAAAAGTTGGTAAATTTTTCAAAAGAGGAACATACAAAAGTGATATTCTATGATAAGGGCAGTATTAAGGCCCAGATTATGTGTCTGCAACCCGGCCAACTAATTCCACCGTGCAAGATGCAAAATGATGTTTTGTTTTATGTGATCGAGGGTGAGGGAGAAATCATTATTGATAGCGAAAAAGAAGCTTTAAAGAAAGGTATATGTGTAATCGTTCCAAAGTTCGCAGAAAGCAAAAGCATTTCTGCAAAGAGTAGCCTGGTAATTTTGGCTGTCCAAGCGAAGAGTTAAAACAGATTAACGGAGAGGGTTTCCGTGATTGAACGAACAGCAGTCAAAAAGTTGATAAGTCTCTCAAAAGAGGAACATACAAAGGCTATCTAATGTGTCAATATTGCGGAAATACAGGATTGTGTTATCTGTTGTTTAGCGCCATATCGATGAAGTTATTTATGGTGGTCAAAGCAAGGTTGATTACTTTAAAGAGGAAGCTTCAAAAGAGAAAGGAAAAGAAGGAGGGATAGAATGAAAATCGAAGTTTTGG
>CAZTKU010000138.1:4365-7809 GCA_964614245.1 uncultured Ignavibacteriaceae bacterium | reverse complement strand
AAGCATCGCCCCCTTCTTTCTTCAGCTTTCCGATCTGGGTGGAGACTTCATTCCGCTTGGCTTTCAGAGATTCGCCATCCTGGATGAGCTTTCGCCGTTGCTCGTCGAGCGAGATGAGTTCGTCGAGGTCGATGGCAATCCCTTTTGCCTCAGCACCCTTGCGGACAAGTTCCACGTTCTCTCGTATGAACTTCAGGTCAAGCATATGTGTATCGGTCCTTTCTTTACTGCCGAGGTGTGGCCAGTTCAAACTCCACGAGGAGCGGCAAATGGTCCGAGGCTCGTGATGGAAGAACCCGCGCTGAAACCGGCTGCAGCATCAGTCGTGACGCCGACTCACTCTGGCTGACTCTCTTTGAGAAGAAGATGTAGTCGATGCGCCGCTTAGCGGAGTCTACGGGATGGGTGTGAGCGACACCTCTTCCGACCTTTTCCCACGCATCGGTGAACTCCTCTTGCATCGATGCGACGGTCCGGCTCCCTGGTTCGTCGTTGAAGTCCCCGCACACGATAATCGGACGCGGCGCATAGCGCCGCGCAGCATCTCGGATTTCGTTCGTGCAGGAGATCCGTTCCGAATCCGCTTCGTGAAAGTCCAGGTGAGTGTTCATCACGACAATCTCTTCACCGCGTGCATCAAGCAGAAGCTGCAGCAACCCGCGCTGCTCGCCGCCGCGGTTCACGCTGTAGAGCAGATTGCGCTCTTCGAGGATGGGGAACCGCGTGAGAAATCCGTTCCCAAAATCACCCCCCTGAAAATCGATCGTCTTCCCAAAGGCGTATGTCATACCCGTGAGGTCCGAGAGCGTGGTCATGATATCGATCCTCTTTGTTCGCTCCACACCTCGATCGACTTCCTGAAGCGCGACGATGTCCGGCTTGGCATCGAGGATGAGCTTTGCGATTCGGTCAACATCGACTTTGCCATCCACACCCTCACCATGGTGGATGTTGTAGGTCATGACGCGAATCGTTCTTGGGGGAGTGCCGGGCCGGCTCGACGCGCAGCCGACGATTGCAAGAAGGAAACAGAGAAACCCGATGAGAAAGGCAACCGTCGGCAAATGCCGGAATGCGGGATGTTTCAACTTCCGGAGCGACTTCTGAGCACCCATCTCGTGTCACTTCTAAAAAGACTTCTTGTATTCAAAAAGGCATCCTGCTCGCACCGCGAGCGGGACTCGTTTCCAATGTCAAAGACTGCTTTTCAATACCGTAGCACTTTTTGGAAACGCCACTAAGAGGTTGCTGAAAAACCGCGTCCTCAAAGAAGGACTGAACCGCCCCCGGAACAAAGTCCTCCGGGGCAGGCAAGGTCGCCAAGAACACAAAGAGATTTCTTGAATTCTGACTGAAAGAGCAATTTCAATATTCCCTTGGCGCACTTGGTGTCTTGCCTGACGCGAAGTCATTCATTCGGGGGTGGTTTTCTTTTTCAGCACCCTGCTAGTTTCTTCCTGCCGGCTGAAGTTCGCGTTTCAGCGAGGTCAGCCCTTGGGTCGTATCCATCGATCTTAGGCCGAGTTCGGTTTCGGCCTTGAGCGTTATGAAACCCGTCACGAGCGGGCGGTGGGCCGCGCGCTTCAGGTCGGCAGACTTTGTTTTCTGGATCAGCGATGCGTCGAGTCCGAAAATCTCTGCTGCATGCACGGCAAAGTCATATCGGCTGAGACGCTCGCTTCCACACGCGTGGTAGAGGCCCTCGCGGTTCAATTCATATGCCTTCACAACCGCGTACGCCAGATCGTTGACGTGGGTGGGATTGCTCACTTGATCCACTGCGCACGCGATCGGCTTGCCTGCCCGAAGGCTCTTGATAACCCAGAGAGGGAAGTTGTCTTTTACGCCTATCCCGCAGCCGTAAAGCACAATGGTCCGGATAATCGTGTAAGGAATGTCGGAGACACGAAGTGCATTTTCGCTGGCGAGCTTGGATTTGCCGTAGTAACTCAGGGGATTCGGTTTATCGTCTTCGCTGTAAGGACCCTGCTTTCCATCGAAGACGTAGTCCGTGGAAATGTGGATCACTTTGGCGCCGACTTTACGGGCCGCCTCCACGAGGTTCTCCACACCGACTACATTAGTTTTCCACGCCTCGTCACGGTGGTTTTCACACCAATCGACATTCGTCGCTGCAGCGGCATTGATGATGACCGTCGGATGGAAACTCGAGACGAGACTCTTCACATCGCCTTTCTGGGTGATATCCAGTTGCGTGTAGTCGAAGAGCTGATGGTCGAAGACAAAAGTTCGATGATGTGAGGTGTTCAGGACTTCATGTTCCGTCTGTGAACTGAGCATGTGCGCGAGCCGTTGTCCCAGGAGGCCATTTGCACCGCAAATCAGAATTCGCTTCATACCACAATCCCGTCACTGAACGGTTGTGCGCTCATTCGGTGGTGAGCTGTTCTTTCAAGGTTTCCAGCTTCTCCAGGCCAAAGAAGAGCGATTTCACACCGGCCGCGCGGTTGGCGAACGCAGCCGCTTTGAGGAAATCTTTCGTCCGAAGGTGTTCGTAAAAGAATGCCGCACCAAGCACATCGCCACAACCCGTTGCGTCAATGGGTGGGCCCGTCGTGACGCCTGGAATGTCGTCTCGAAAGAGCTTCTTGTGCTCTTGTCGGACCAGTGTCATGCCCCGCTCTCCTCTGGTGATCAGAAGAGCGCTGACCATCAGCGGCATCAGCTGGTTGATCAGCGTCGGCTCATCGTATCGCTCCGTTGTCAGGCCCGCGGCCTCTTCCTGGCTGAGCTGGACGGAATTGACCATAAAGCACCATCTGCGCCAATCCGTGAGTGGGCGCCGAAACCGAGCGTGGTCGTTGTCGATGCCGAGCGTGAGAGAGTGAAAGTCAAAGTGGATGGGAGTATTTTGCTCGCGCACTTGCATACGAATGTAATCCAAAGTCTCCAGCGTGATGTCAAATCCCGACGCCATGTTGATCAAAACTCCGTCGACGTCGAGAGACGGCTTGATTCGCGAAAAGGGGATGGAGGCAGCGATATGCTTTGAGCACTCCGTTCGGTTGCCGGCCGGCGAAGGGAAGTAGTGCACCTCATTGATGCTTCCCTTGACTTTGAACAATCCCTTCGTCTCGACGTTTTCAAAACGCCCCAGCAGCTCGACGATGCGGTCATACTCGTCCTCGGCCACACCGAACACGGGCAGAATCTTGTCCTCTTTCGAGCAGAGGTTCGCCAGCGTTGCCACGGAGTAGCAGATGCCCCCATAACTCTCGATGACTTTTTCGCCTCCGCCTGATGCATCGTTGGGGAGATGAAAGATGTCTCTCGCTGCGTGCCCGATGACGGTGATTTTCATTCGCGTATGAGTTACCAGAAGATTGAAACATCGGCTCATCGGCTGATTGAAAAACTGATTCAATTGACCGATCGCTCGATGAGTCAATCGACCATTTCGCTCACATCCTCCTTGTCGGTCCC
>CAZTKU010000138.1:0-4265 GCA_964614245.1 uncultured Ignavibacteriaceae bacterium | reverse complement strand
CCGATCGCTCGATGAGTCAATCGACCATTTCGCTCACATCCTCCTTGTCGGTCCCAAGTCCTTCAGTTCTTTCTCGTTCAAACGCCAAAGCCGTTGGCAGGGAAACTGGTTGTCGTATAACGCCTTTCCGATGATGACGGAATCGACGCCGAATTTTTCAATCCCCTGAAGTTCCAGCAAATCCTTGTAGCCCGCAACGCCACCCTGGGCGGTGATTCGCATGCCGCTCTGTGTGGCGAGTGCTTTGAGCGAATCCACATTGATTCGTTTTGTGACGCCATCCTCCGCAATCTCGGAGTACACGATGCGGGAAACGCCGAGTTTCTTCATCCGAAGAGCAAAGGCGATGGGGGCGATGTCGTGCTCTTGGGTTCCACCTTCCGTTCGGATTTTTCCACCCTTCGCTTCGATGGCAATGGCGATTTTCCGGGCCCCGAATTGCTTTATCAGGCGCTCGATAAGAGCTTGGTCGCGCACCGCGGCAGTACCGATAACGACTCGATACACCCCTGCATCGAACAGCGACGAGATGTCCTCGTATTCCCGGATTCCTCCACCGACCTGGATCGGTATGTCGACTTCGCGTACGATCTTCTGGATGATATCCCGATTCTGCAGTTTTCCCGTCATGACGCCATCGACGTCGACGACGTGAAGCGTCTTGGCGTTCTCACCGCGCCAGAGAATCGCCATACTCACGGGATCGATCGTATGAATCTTCTCCGAGCCGGGTTCACCCCGGACCAGTTGTACGCACTCTCCGCGTCTGATTTCTATGGAGGGAAAGATCAGTAACATCGTTCACGATGTGCGAAAAAATCGAGAGCGGGCAAACCTAGATCGGCATTCCATACTTAAGGATTATTGTGTGGCTTGGGACTGGCTCAACTCTAAGACAGAGCTGCCGCAATGTCCCGGACTCTTTGTCAAAATGAAGAAAAATTGGGTGAGATTCAAGGAAGAGGGGTGGATACTGCGTGAAACCGACGCGGCTGCTACTGGGGTATGAAGCTTCTTCTCGACAGACTCTTCTGGACGGTCATGATAAGCTGATCGCGCGTAAATGGTTTGTGCAAAAATCCAATTGGCCCGGGGTCTGCACTCCCCCGCGGGCCACTGGGCTGAGCACTTTCCGTAAGCAAGACCACCGGTATATGTCTGGTCTGTCGGTTCTCACGAACAGCCTTCTCTAGCTCACGCCCGTCGAGTTCCGGAATCTCAAGAGCGCATATGATAAGATCAGGTTTCGTTTTCTTGGTCAGTTCCAGTGCCTTGATTCCGTCCGAAGCGAACATCACGTCAAACCCATCGTGCAGAAGCGTCTGTGCGATTGAGAGACGGGTTAGGGCGTCCGCGTCAACGATCAGGATCTTCTTCATACATGCTCCTCAAGTCAAGCATAAGTAGTCGTGAGTGGTCGATCTCATTGTCACTCTGTTGTGGATCAGTTGCAGTTCACCCTCGACGGTATTCCTGACTCAATGTTGGTGAAGGGTGGAGAATACCGAAGCTAGACTGTGCTTAAGCGATGCCTTGACAATAAAGCCATCCACGTGCGCTTGCTGTGCCTTCGCCTTGTAGAGCGGATCGTCGAACAGCGTTGCGATAACAATTTTGGTGGAGGCGCTTCGTTCTTTGATGATGCGCATTGGCTCAAGACCGTTGTGCAGCGCAAGTTCAAAATCTAGAACAACGATGTCGGGCTTCAAACGTTCAGCCTCCTCAATGGCCCCATTGCCATCCGTGGCCTCGCCAACGACTTGAAAACTGGAAAGGCTGTTGATGTATTCGCGCACAACCTTGCGAACTTCTTTGTGGCCGTCTGCCAACAGCACTCTCATCTTTCTCGCGTTTCTCATCGCTGAACGCCTCAGCGTTGTGTGTATGCTTCGTTGGAGCCGTCGACCAGGACAGACACCCGCCCTGCGGTGCATGGAATCCTCACCGGAAGGATGGCTGAGATTCGCTGGCGGGTGCGCCTGGTCATCCTTCTCTGAACAAGCAAAACGGAGACGGAAAAAACAATCGGCTAAAACACTGAATTTTTTTGTAGGCTGTTTAGCCTAATGGGTAGGAGGGGGGAGAAACGAAAAATGCTGTATGGACGGGCATGAAAACGCGATTGAGTGCGCAAAAAGCCATGGCACAGGTTTCTGGGGCAAATCGATGCGCGCAGCGAGGTTTGAGGCCGTTGTCCGAGGGCTCAAATTTCGGACATGAAGCATCTTTGACAAACCAACCTGCCCGACCGCGCCGTTCAGGCGACCTGCCGAAAAACATGCACTCATTCCAACTTTACAATCCCGGCGGCGATGGCGTATTTTGTGAGGCCAGCGGAAGAGTGGATGTCCAGCTTTCTCATGATGTGGTCGCGATGACTCTCAGCAGTCTTGTACGTAATGCCGAGTTTCTGTGCAATCTCCTTGCTTGTGTGACCTTCTGCTATTAACTGCAAGACTTGCCGCTCCCGACGGGAAAGTCTGGGAAAGAGGGTAGACGAAGCACCGGAAGGAGTGTTAATAAATGCCCTCAGAATATGCTGAGACGCTTTTGGGCTGAAAAATGCTTCTCCGGAAGCCACCGTCTCAATGGCTCGAGCCAGTTCTGAGGGGGATGAATCTTTCAGGATGTATCCTCGAGCGCCCAGGCGGGCGATTTCCATGACATATTCTTTGTTGTCGTGCATGGTCAGGGCGAGGATCCGACTCTTCGGCGCGATCGAGCGAAGGTGACGTGCCGCTTCAAGGCCGCCCATCACCGGCATGTTGATATCCAACAGAACGACGTCAGGAGAATGCTTCTTCGCCTTCTGCACAGCTTCCAGGCCATTCGACGCCTCAGCGACAATGCGAATGCGAGGATGCGTCGAAAGTGAGGACTTGATGCCCTCGCGCACGACAGGGTGATCGTCTACCAACAGCAGCCTGATTTTCTTCGTGCGCTTTTTCATAGTTTATTCTTCACGTGTGGTCGGCACATCCTGCACCGGTATATGGACCTCGATCACAGTCCCGCGCGGTTTACTCGCAGACATTTCGATGTCGCCATGCAGGACCATCAGCCGCTCATGCATATCAAGAAACCCAAGACCTGCGTCTTTTCCACGTCCTCGGATCAGTTTCTTCTGCCTCAAGCCTTTTCCATTGTCCTCGATTCTTGCAGTGATCACCGAATCGCTTTTCCTCAGGGCAATGCTGACACGAGTAGCCCTTGCGTGCTTCTCGACGTTGGTGAGGGCTTCCTGGATGATTCGATAAAGCGCCAACTCGACTTCCGGCGTAAGTGTGTTTTCCATTTCCGAGAGCCGGAGGTCCACAGCGATCCCCGTCCGTTCGCTGAACTCGTCCGCAAGGCTGCGAACGGCATAAGTGAGGCCAAGATCGTCGAGCTCGCTCGGCCGAAGGTTTCGCGAGATTCTCCGTACTTCCAGCATGACCTTGTCCAGGAGCGTCTTCGTTTTTCTCGCCTCCTGCTTGAGCCGGCCACCTCTGCGGGGTATCTGTTCAATGAGCGATTCGATCCGGTATTTTGCCGACGCGAGGATTTGATTGACGCCATCATGGAGTTCGCGCGAAACGCGCCGCCGTTCGTTCTCCTGAGCCTCGAGAATTCTCTTTGACAGATTGCGAAGAGCCTCTTCTGCCTGTTTCCTCTCCGTGATGTCCATCGCGGATCCAACCCATCGGATGGGTTTCCTGTTCATATCATACAGGAGCTGGGCTCGGTCGAGAATGTAGGCGTAGGAGCCATCGGCTCGCCGGAACCGGTATTCCGCTTGCCAATATGTTCCTTTGCTGGCAAAGACCGCATCAACGCTGCGACGGACTCGTTCACGATCATCAGGATGAATTCGTTCCGTCCTCCATTCTTTGTCGTAGGCCGAACCCGCACGTGGGTGACCAAACGTCATCCGTGCAGCTTCATTGAACCAGATCCGATTCGTGATGAGGTCCCAGTCATAGATCGTGTCGTGCGTGGTGCTCGCGACGAGCTGGAAGCGCTCTTCACTCTTGCGGAGCTCAGCCGCGTGACGTCGTTTCCGGTAAGCATATGCTGTGCCGAGAAACAGCAGTGCGGTCGAGAGTAGGGCAAAGGGCACGAGAAAGACTGTGCGCTGATAAAACCTTGGCTCAATCGCAAATGCGACGTCCTTGACGTTTTCCTCAACAGCTCCATACAATCCCTTTGACTGAATTTCGAAAGTATGATCGCCCGTCGTCAGCTTGCGAAACAGAACTTCGCGGCTGGTGCTCCAGCGAGACCAT
>CAZTKU010000137.1:0-7870 GCA_964614245.1 uncultured Ignavibacteriaceae bacterium | reverse complement strand
CGCAATTGTGAGCTTGTTGGCAGATACCGCCACGAACAAGCTTGCTGAAGTCCTCGCGACCGCGACAATCGGCCAGGAATGTGAAGGACATTCAGGCCCGCACAACAACGACTATCAGCAGTGGTAGAGCGCAGGCTTGCGGATTCAACTCTTCCTGTTGCGAAAGGTCAACCCATGAAACCTCTCTATCTTAGAGTCGTCCTCTTCGATCCAACTCTTCCCTCAACAGCTCCCATTGCCGATCGTGAGTTTCCGGTCTTCGACGGCCTCGAAGTCGAGATCGTTGAAATACAGACGTGGAATCCAAACGTCGGCTTTGACTCACTTCGCCTGAGAGCAGATGCCGGGACACAAACGTTCGTCGCGGAGAATCCGGCTTACGAACCGAGCCGTGATCACTTCATCCGCGTCGGTTTCGCAAAACCGAACTTCTCCAAGCGGACGAAATCGCTGCTTGCGCCTGAGGACGTTACAGCGGCTGCTCTTCCGATCTATTGTTCCGTGCTGCTGCCGTATTGGGACACCGGATGGCTGAGCAACTATGAGATCAACAGGCACTTTGACGATGAGGATGTCACCATCGACAGCTCACGAGACAAGCCGTACGAACTGAAGATCCCCATGCGCCAGCTCTTCAACATCGGCCATCGAGGGGCGCCGCATCGATTCCCCGAAAACTCCATTGCCTCGTTCAGAGCAGCACTCGATCTCGGAGCGAACGGACTCGAATTCGACCTCTGCCTGACAAAAGACGATCAGATTGTCATCTTCCACGATGCCCAGCCCGTGAAGCTTCCTCCCCATCTCGATCGCACGATATTCGAGGACCTCCCCTATGAGTTGGTTTCACCCGTTTTCCGGCGGGACAACGGTCGGACGACAGTCCTGACAAAGGAGTTTCAAAACGGGCGGTATGTCAATCGGCCCGAGAGCCGACTGGAGTCATTCAATCAGTACGACATCATCAATCTGACCCTTGCAGAGGTGCGTCAGAACTATCATTATGCGCTCGTCAACGGCATCGAGCACCCGATTCCGACGCTCGAGGAATTCCTACAGTTTGTCTCCGCTGAATCGAATCGGCTGCGGTTTCTTTTCTTCGACATGAAGTATCCAGTCGACGGCGTTGACCGCAACCTGTATACGAAATTTGGACGCGGGATCGGCCGGAGGGTTGCCGCTCAATTGCGGCAAGGGCCGCTTCCGGAGTACCTGGTCGTCTGCAATCCCAATGAGGAGATCCTCGGCATCCTTCGAGAGAACGTTCGTGCGGAAACGGGTGACCGGTGCCTCTTTGCCTACGATGCGGCAGGTGGAGTGAAGGAGGTATTGGGTGGCAAAAAGAACCCGCTGAGCGTCGCACGGCGCATGGGAAATAAGGTCGTTTCCATAGGCCATCAGTTCCGCCCGGGCGATTTTGACGAGATCAAGGAGGCGGTCAACGATCGCGATTATGAAGATGACAGTCCCGTGGAGCTAGTCATTCACTGGACCTTGAACGACCCGACCCTCATCCTCCAGTCGTACCGCACTGGCGTCAACGGCGTACTGACGGACAAGCCGGATGAGCTTGCTCGTTTGCTTGGCAGGTTGAAGGTGAAGGTTGTGTGAAGGAAAAATGGAAAAATGAGTAAATGTGGAAATGAGAAAATCCAAGATGGGGTGATGGGCGGGTGCGATTTCAGTCAAGGAAAATGAGCGTGATAAACGGATGAACACACAAGCTTTCGACTTCTTTCGGCGGAACTACGCGCCGGGCCGCGTCTGCTTGGTCGGACTGACTGATCCAATCTATGAGTTGATTCGGATCGGCCAGGCCAAGCTTACTCCCGACCATAAGCGCTCAAAGTGGAACCACGCCTTCCTTATGGGTGAGCGGCGCGGGTCCCCAGGCAGGGAGAAGTTGTTCATCTTAGAGAGCGACTTTCATTTCAGTTGGAAAGAGTTCCAGTTCATCAACGGTCCGCAAGAAAGCCTTTTGGAGAAATGGTGCAAGGACTCGATTGAGCATGCCTGTGTGCTCGGGATGGATCTCAAACCAGAGGAGCAGAGGACGGTTCTCTCCACGGGGATTGACATCGCCTATGACGAACGTTATCGCTATCCCATCAAAGGGCTCTTCGGAACACTCTGGGCGATGCTGACAGGAACCCTCCGGAAACGGAACATCTTCGACAAGAGGTATGCGATTCAGTGCGCGACGTTCGTGCGCATGTGCTATCAATCCGTTGGCAAGGATCCGCTCGTCGGCTCAACTGATGATCTTTCGAACACCTCGCCGGAGCGGCTTTATCAGAGCAGTATGTTCGCCCTGAGACAGGAGTGGCACCGGTAGGATTCTCGGTTTTTGGAGCTCACGAACCGAGGTCCTGGGTGCAGAGCTCAAGCAGCCCGGCGTGGCTTGAGTCGGGGGCTTGTGCTTCCCGGCGTTTGTGATTAGATTGTGTCCAGCCACAAAGGAGGCAAACAAATGAAAACGTACACTGTTTTCTTATTAGCCGTGCTCGCGTTTGTTGGATGTTCACCAAAGCAGCAGCCGTTCTCTGGGAAAGTTGTCGACCTGACCTATGCCTATGATTCAACAACTGTCTACTGGCCCACCGAGAAAGGCTTTGTCTTCGAGAAGGGGCCAGAAGGATACACGCCAGGCGGTTGGTACTACACGGCCAACCGGTTCTGGACGCCCGAGCACGGCGGTACGCACATCGATGCGCCGATTCATTTCTTCAAGGATCGCGAGCATCTCGATGAGCTATCGCTCGAGAAGCTCATTGCCCCGGGCGTCGTGATTGATGTTTCCGACAAGTGTGCGGGGAATCCTGACTACCAAGTCACGGCCGACGACCTCCAAGCATGGGAAAGCAAGCACGGTCAGCAACTCAACGACGTCATCATCCTCTTGAGGACGGGGTTTGGCAAGTACTACCCGGATCGTGTGAAGTATATGGGAACGAACGAGCGGGGAGCGGAGGCTGTGGCGAAACTCCATTTTCCAGGTTTGCACCCGGACGCAGCGAAGTGGCTGGTGGAGAATCGTAAGGTCAAAGCGATCGGACTCGATACGCCGAGCATCGATTACGGCCAATCGAAGGACTTCAAGACGCACGTGACCCTGTACGAGAAAAGCACCCCGGCCATGGAGAACGTTGCGAATCTTGATCAGTTGCCGGAGACGGGGTTCACGATCATTGCGCTGCCGATAAAGATCAAGGGAGGGAGCGGAGGACCTGTAAGGATCGTGGCGGTGATGGACTGAGGATTGACCAAGATGTGCTGACCCCACCCAGCCCTCCCCTGATAGGGGAGGGTTTCTTTTTCTACCGATAAAGATCAGAGGAGGGAGCGGAGGACCTGTAAGGATCGTGGCGGTGATGGACTGAGGATTGACCAAGATGTGCTGACCCCACCCAGCCCTCCCCTGATAGGGGAGGGTTTCTTTTTCTACCGATAAAGATCAGAGGAGGGAGCGGAGGACCTGTAAGGATCGTGGCGGTGATGGACTGAGGATCGAACAAGATATGCTGACCCCACCCAGCCCTCCCCTCATAGGGGAGGGTTTCTTTTTCCACCGATGAAGATCAGAGGAGGGAGCGGAGGACCTGTAAGGATTGTGGCAGTGATGGACTGAGAATTGAACGAGATATGCTGACCCCACCCAGCCCTCCCCTCATAGGGGAGGGTTTCTTTTTCAAAGGGGTCGGATATTCGTGCGCCCGTCCCAAGAAGGGGCAGTTGATTTTGTGCCGTTTTTGAGGTACTGTTTGTGGCGTCCGCGGTACCTCCCCTCCGCATAATCTCAATTGCCGTGCGCCAGTTGACCTCCATATTTACCGGCCTGATCCATCGTGTTCGAGACGGGTTGGCGTCAGTGACCGGTCTCTTCCGAGGCAAAGGTGCGCACGCTGGAAGGTCCTCTCTGATCATCCAGCAGGCCATCGACGCCACGCACATAGTGGTTGCAGCAGCCGGAGCGTCGTGGAATCGTATTGTCGAGTTTTTTCTCCGTCTAAAAATCCACTTCAAGCTCAGCCTCATCGTCGCTATCTCCATCATCGCCGTGACCTTTATTATCAGCTCGATCGCCGTAAGCCTGCAGGAGCGCGAGCTGCGGCTGCAAACGGAAGTGTTAGGGTATCAGATTGTCCAAAGCCTCACGGCCGTGGCGGAAGACAACCTCCTCCTGAATTCCATTCCGGTGCTCCAAGACTATGTCAAGAACTTCAGCAAACGCAATATCCCCAGTCTGGAGCATTTGTTCGTGATGGACCGAAAAGGCGTCATCGTTGCCCATCTGCATTCCGACAGCGTCAACAAGACCGTCACAGCCGACGACTTCGACCTGCTGGCGAGTGCCGACTCTGCCCGCCTGGTAGAAACCGCCACGCACTTTCGTTTCATCCAGTCGATCTTCGTGACAAGACGTGAAGCTGGTCAGTCACGACGGTTTCTCCTCGGCAGTTCCTCGGCCAGCTTCTCGAAGGCTGTCCTGCTCGCCCCGATACGGGAAATGAGGAACAAGATTGTTCTTGCCAGTCTCGCTGTGTCCGTTGTCGCCATCGGCCTGGTTCTTTTCATCTCCAAGCGGATCGTGCATATCATCATTGTCCTTTCAGATGCTGCGCGGCATGTGGGTTCCGGCGACCTCAAGGTAAGCGTTATCACACGGATGAAGGATGAACTCGGGGCGCTGGCCAAGGATTTTAACCTGATGGTGGTGCAGATCCGAGAGAAGGTTGAGATGCAGAAATTCGTTTCGCGTTCAACGATGGAGATGATCGCCACATCGGGCGAGGCAAAGCTGGGTGGCGCACGCAAAACGATCATCGCGATGTTCACCGATATCCGAAATTTCACGACATTCTCGGAAAAGCGTTGGCCGGAAGAGGTGGTGGAGACGCTCAACTACTACCTTGACTTGCAGACGCGCATCATCCACGAGCATTCGGGCATCGTTGACAAATTTCTCGGGGACGGCATCATGAGCGTTTTCACTGGTGAGCGGATGGCTCTGAATGCCGTCGAAGCTGCGGTGGACATTCAGCGCACGGTCGCCCAACTCAATGCGCAACGTAAACAAGCAGGCGAGGCTCTCCTCCACGTCGGCATTGGCATCGCGAGCGGCGTGGCCGTTCTGGGCAGCATCGGCTCTCGGGACCGAATGGATTACACTGCGATCGGCGATACGGTGAATCTCGCGTCCCGCCTCTGTAGCATTGCAGGCCCTGCGAACATATTCGTGACTGAAGACATCGTCAAGCGGATCAAGAAAGACTACTCAGTTCTCTCCGAAGGCCAGCTCCCCATAAAGGGAAAGCGGAATCAGGTGCCGGTGTTCAAAGTCCCCTACTCTCTATCGTGAATATGTCCCGCTTTCTCTTCATCCTCCTGATCCTGACGGCGCTGCCCGTCCGTTCCCAGTCCTTGATCGGCGGCGCAAGGGACTATGCCCTGGGCAATTCCTCGCTCCCGTGGTTCCCGCGTTCGTCATCCTTGTTCGTCAATCCTTCGGAGCTGGGCAGGATCCATCAGAACGAGATTCTCGTGAGCGCGGCGAAGTTTCGGTCGCTCGCCTCGATGTCAGGAGCGTTATTTGTGCCGTTCACCGGAACTTTCGGACTCGGTTCTGCGATCAACGACACCGTGACTGAGTTTGTCGCCGGCTTTGGCAGGATCATCGGACAGTATCACACTATGGGCGGCAGCCTGTCCGTTGTTGACAGGATCCGCGGCGGTCTCAGGATGGGGTTGGGAAGCACGCTTCATTTCCCGTCTGCGGCAGAGAATTCTGGGCTCCACGTTGGCATCGCCGTTGACCGTTTGCCGAAACTCCCTGTTTTCGCCGGGGGTGTTGCGTACTGGGCCGTTCCCGAAAAGCTCAGGCTTCAGGTGTCTAGTCGGTCCCGCACGCAGCGTGCACTCTACGTGGGCGCTGATTGCTCGATCACATCCACTATTGCTCTTCAGCTGGGAACACAGTCATTCCGAAACGTCTCGGGTGGTGTTGCAATGGTGACGCCGTTGCTGACGATCGAACTCGCTGGCGGGAAATCCGGCGTTGCGCTTTCGCTCAATTTCCTGGTCGGCCGTGCCTCGTCCGCTTCCCGCTCGGAGAACTACACCGCGGGCGTGGAGGCCTACACCGAGGGCCGGTATGCCGAGGCGCGGGACTATTTGCTTCTGGCTGCCGAGCAGGATGAATACGACGAAGAAAGCCGGACTCTTGCTGGGGAATCTCAGCGGTTGCTGGATTCCTCCGTCGTCGCGCTGCTGGCTCAGGCCAAGAGTTACGAAGAGCGCAGAAACTTCCTCGCAGCCATGCGGAACTACGCCCAGGTTTTCAGAATGGCCCCCGAGCGGATCGAGACAGCGTTAAAACTCAAGGATGTGGAGTCGAGACTGGGTGCGTACACCCAGCAACTGATCTCTGCGGGCGACAGCCTCCGCCAGCGAAAGGACAACGCGAAGGCACGGCGATCCTACGAGCTTGCGCTGGAGCTCGATCCGTCGAACGAAACCGCCTCAGCGCGTCTCGACGAAATGGAGAGCCTCTCCCGCGAGAACGTGAACGCCATCCTTAGCCGTGCGCGGTCACTCCTCTCCCGCAGCCAACTCGAAGAGGCCCAGATGGAGTTCGAGCGTGTGCTCACAATTGAGCCCAAGAACTCCCAGGCACGCGCGGGCCTGAACACGATAGGAAACCGCCGCGTGTCTGCGGCGTTTAGCCAGGCCAAGTCGTTGTATGATGAGGGAAGATATTCGCAAGCTCTCCCCCTGCTTGTTGAAGTTGTCCAGAAAGACGAGCGGAACAGCGAAGCCCGCCGGTACCTCGATCAGGCGCGCAAAATCCTTGAGCCAGAGGTGGAGAAGATCTTCAAGATCGGGCTTCAGATGTACGTCAAGGAGGAGTACCGTTCGGCGATCGAAACGTGGGATAGGGGGCTCCTCATCCAGCCGCGTCACGCCGCCACGCTCGAATACCGCAAGCGGGCCGAAGAGAAGCTCAAGGCCCTCGAACAGCTCAAGTAGCTCCCTCTCACCGAGAGGAAGCACCGTCACAGCTCTCTCCAGTGGACAACTTCCCCTACCATCACTCGCTGCTCGTGCCCGAGCGCGTTGGCGATCCCAATTTCACGGAATTTTTTCCTTGACACTTTCCCGGCAAATCTGTAGCTTTTCGCCGTCTTCAGCGAACACGAAGAGCTTTTGCCCATCTCACCGTAGCATATGTCGACTCCCCTTTGCCATAGGCTGCTGAGTTGCACCATCTGGTTCTTCCTCCCTACCCTTCTGCTCTCTCAGGTCATCATCCGAGAGAAGGTGGAGATCAAACCTCAGCCGTTGCCTCGTTCAGTGCAAGGCGCCTTGACGATACGCGTGGAGTCCTCATTCGATGGCGGCGTCGATCCCAACCTCCCGCAGCTCATCTGGGTGAAGGGACCCTGCGGAGTGGACGTCGGATCAGGAAACATCTCAGGAACACTCACGGCTCCAGTATACGATGGAGCATACAAGGCGGGTTACCGCTTCACGAACCCTGCTGGTGGAACCGGCGGGACTTTCCGGTTTGCAGTGTATGTGGGAGATAGTCTCGTGCGGGAGTTCAAGACAGCAGTCAGTTGCCCGACAGGATGCACGCTGTTCGATGAATGGAACATCCAGGTGTTCGCCGGGTTCACGTTTTCGCCACAGTATGCCGTGATCGGGTCGGGAGGGACAAACACGTTTGGTGCCGTGGAGAGCACCGCGACGGTGCCCTGCTCGCAGGGAGCCTGGATGTCTGATTGGCCGATCGAGCTGGAGATCACGAAAGGACAGGACGTGGGGAGCTTTGTGGATGGAGGAAAACGGTCGTATACTGTCGTGAAGAAGA
>CAZTKU010000136.1:0-7985 GCA_964614245.1 uncultured Ignavibacteriaceae bacterium | reverse complement strand
TCAATATGCCTGAGGGAGCGTGTGCGTTTGGGAGAGAGCCTGATGGGCTGCTTGCTCTCTTGCGCCAATCGAAAGCGCCGCAGTCATTTGCCCTGCTGGCGACGGAGCCGGAGTCGTTTAAGATACATGAAAACGACAAAGAGAAGATCCTCAAGTCAGGCGTGGTGCTCTGCGTGCCGATGTTTCTCCAGGGAAGGCTCATTGGAACAATCAACGTCGGTCCGAAGCTCTCGGGCAAGGTCTATTCACAGGAGGATATCGATCTCCTGTCGACCGTAGCCAGCCAAGCAGCCATCGCGATTGAGAATGCACGGCTCCACAAGTCTGAGATTGAAAAGGAGAAGATCGAGGAGGAACTCGTTCTTGCTCGAAATATCCAGCAAGGACTCCTGCCGAAATCCAATCCGCTTGTTGAAGGGCTTGACATCGCGGGCGTCTCCATCCCTGCACTGACAGTCGGAGGAGATTATTTCGACTACATCGAACTCGGCCCGAAGAAGCTCCTGGTCGTGGTTGGCGACGTCTCCGGTAAAGGCATGTCGGCGGCCCTCTATATGTCGAAAATCCAGGGCATGATCCAGGTCATCGCTCCGATGTACCAACATCCAAAGGACATGCTCATCCAGGTCAATCGCCGCATTTACGAAGGCCTGGAGCGGAAGTCCTTCATCACGATGATACTCGCCCTTTTTGATTTGGAGCGGAGTGAAGTCCTCATCTGCCGCGCAGGTCATAACAAGGCGTTGATTGGGGTCAATGGGAAACTGGAGTATCTTCGCGGAGGGGGAATCGGACTTGGGCTTGAGCGGGGTCCGATCTTCGAAAACGAGCTCGAGGAGTTGAAACATCCTCTCAACAAGAACGGGATTTTTGTCTTCTACTCCGATGGTCTGACGGAAGCGATGAATGAACGCGACCTGCAGTTTGGTGAGGAAACGGTGTTCGACATTGTGAAATCCAAGCGGCACCTCACGGCACAGGAGCTTCAACGCACCATTTTGACCTCGGTAGAGGAATTCCGTGGTGCAGCGGAACAGAACGACGATCTCACGCTTGTCGTTGTGAAATCGGCCTCAATGTAAATCGAGATTCGGAGTGCTGCGTTGTGCTTTTCCTTTTGAAGACAAATTCGTATATTCATCCCGCTCCAATTTCCCTAATCGAAGGCAATACCGAACAGACGTGTCTGTGAAGCATGACGACGAAACCACCATCATCCGTCACTGAATTCCCACCCGAGTCCATCGAGAAGATCGCCTATGCGGTTGTCGCAGATATTCCCGCGCAGGAGCCCAACGACATCTCCCGTCTGGGCTACAATGTCTGGGCGTGGCTTGTTGATCGCAGAGGAACGCTTGAGCAGGCCATCCGCGGTGCGGGATCCCGTACACACATCCCGCTCGAAGAGGTCGTCAAGATCGTCTCACAGCGTTTGAAGGAAAAGGGCATCGAGGTCTCCTAAGCCGAACCTCTCCAGTTTTCGTCGTCTGTCAAACCCCCGTCCAATGGAGACCTGACAGGTTTTCAAAACCTGCCAGGTCTAGCAAGACCATTGAAGGAATTCGGACATGAACCTCGGACTGAAAAACAAAGTTGCGCTCGTTGCAGCGGCAAGTCAAGGTCTGGGTAAAGCTTCGGCGATGGCTCTCGCAGCTGAAGGCGCGAAGCTTGTCATCTGCTCCAGGAGTGAAGCGAGCATCCATAACACAGCGGAGGAAATTCGAAGCAAGACGGGTGCAACGGTTGTTCCGGTTGCCGCGGATGTGAGCAAGAAAGAAGACATCAAGAGATTCGTCGATGCCGCGGTGAAGCAGTTTGGTACGGTGCATGTTCTGGTCAACAATGCCGGCGGGCCGCCGGCAGGTCACGTTCTGACCATAACGGATGAAGAGTGGGAGAAAGGTGTGCAGCTCACGTTGATGAGCGTGGTGCGCCTCGTGCGCGTGGTGCTGCCGCACATGGAACGGCAGAAGTGGGGAAGGATCGTTACGATCGTGTCGATCGCGGCGAAGCAGCCGATCAACGAGCTGCTGATCTCTTCGACGCTCCGTCCGGGCATCCTCGGACTCTCAAAGGTGCTCTCGAATCAGTACGCCAAGGACAATATCACGGTGAACACGGTCTGTCCGGGATTGGTACTCACCAAGCGCCAGGAAGAGCTAAGCGTTTCTCGCGCAGCGGAGAAGAAGATGACATTTGAAGAATACCTTGTGGAGAGCGCCAAAGCGATTCCAGCCGGCAGGCTAGGAAAACCGGAAGAGATTGGAGACGTAATTGCTTTTCTGGCTTCGGAACAGGCGAGCTTTGTCACTGGAGTGAACTTGATGGTGGATGGAGGAGCCGCGAGGGGAATACATTGAGAATTGTCGATTGGATTTTGAGGCGTGCAAGAGACGGAATGAGCAGTGAATGGGAAAGAATGGAATGGATGGCCACGCAAAGAATCAGAGCTTCATTCTCTCGTAATAAACGAACGCGTACCCAGGGTGCTCCTCTTTCATTACCAACCTGAAATCTCTCTCTACCAGGTTTTCGTATCGCGGGAAAAACGTATCCCCCTCCACGATCCGATCGACGATCGTTAAGCGAAGCTCATCAGCTGATTCGAGCAGCTCTGCAAAGACCCTGCCCCCGCCTATCACGAAGACCCTTTCTTCATCCTTCAGGGCCTGAAGCGCCTGTGCAAGTGTGGAGTACGTTTCAACGCCGGTGAGTGCTTTTGACGTGAGAACGACGTTCCGGCGGTTGGGGAGAGGCCGGCCAAGAGACTCGTATGTCTTTCTGCCCATCAAGACAGTGTGGCCGCTCGTGAGCTCCTTGAAGCGTTTCAGGTCCTCAGGAATGTGCCACGGGATCTTGCCATCTTTGCCGATGACACGGTTCTTCGTTAATGCGGCAATGATGATGAGGTTCATGACGATGGTAACCTTCCAAGGGTTCTAAACCTTCGGAAGGCTGACGGAGCGGTTACTTCCATGGAACAGGCATATTGAGGGAGGTGAGCTTCGCCTCGAGATCGTCCCGCTCGCGGTTCCGTTTCAGTTCTTGTCCCGGCGGAGGCAGCAGGCCGAACTGCCTTGCCAGCTCAATCGCACTCTCCGGTTTCCCCGCATGAAGTGCTTTGATGATCTCGATTTCCAGACGTGATAGCGACGAGGCGTTCACCCCATAATCGAGAAACGCCTCCCATGCCAGCGGGCACCATCGCTTCACGATCTCGTGGCCGATGACGTTGGCATAGCAACGGATTTCGTACTGTGCGCGATCGTCCATGCGGAGAGCAAGGAAATGGAGCAGGTTGTGGAGGTCGATTTTCCAATAGGCCTCGGTGTATGTTGAGAGGGGCAGGTCTTTGCGGGCTTGCTCCCGCGCAATACCTGCTTGCACTCGATCGTTGTACACCTTGCGAGAAAAATCCTGGAGCTCCTGTTCCTGCTTCGAAAGCTGCGCTCCCAGTCCGGTATCGACAAATCCTTCGCTTCCCTGCCTGTTGTCTCTTGACTGTTGTCGCCATTCCGTTGGGGGTGTTTTCTGTGATGCGTCGATGGCGATGGAGTAGCGCGTTGAGTACTCATTGATGTTGGCAGTTCGGTGACGAATCCACTGGCGCCAGCAATCCATCGGCACGCGCACGTGCAGCTTGATCTCGCACATCTCGAAGGGCGTCGAATGCGCGTGTCGCATCAGGTAGCGAATCAGCCCGCGGTCTTCCTGCACCTTCTTCGTTCCCTTGCCGTATGAGACTCGCGCTGCCTGAACAATGGACTCGTCAGATCCCATATAGTCGACGACGCGTACGAATCCGTCATCCAGGACCTTCAAGGGAACGCCAAGGATTTCGTCCAATGCTGGTACAATGGGTCGCTGGACTTTCTCTGCTTGCTGCTCCATGGGAGGTAATGATTCAGACGTGTGCACTTCAAGTGAAGGGAAATGCGCTTGCCCCCGCACCCACCAAGGTACGCGATTACGCATGGAGAAGCAAGGAGAGTGCTTCCGTCGAGGTTGCTGCTGTGTCAGGCAATGGATGGTGCCGAATCCCCAAACGAGATCCACGGCATGGATACCGACGACGAGACGATCAAGGGCCCAGCGAGAATCCCGGGCAAAGTGTGACTCGGTCCTTATCCAGGACGAGTGGCGCAACTCCGGCGAGCCCGCGCTACTTCAGCAGAAGCATCCGCTTCTGCGAGAAGTGACGCTCGCCGCGCTCGTCGGCGTAGAAAAGCCGATAGATGTACATCCCCGTCGAGAATCGGGTTGTCTCAAACAGAGCTTGATGGTATCCTGCTTGCTGATCCTCATCGACGAGGTCTCCAACCTGCTGTCCCAGAACATTGTAGATCTTCAGGCTCACGCGACCATCGGAAGGGAGAAGATAGCTGATGGTGGTGCTGGGGTTAAACGGGTTTGGATAGTTCTGGAGCAGCTCTACTCGCTCCGGCGGGGCGACGGAGATCGCAATTTCCTTGAACCATTGGTGAGAGGAGGAGGCAACTATCGTGAAGCCGATCGTGTGCTCCTTGTTCACAGGGGCGGATTTGTCGACCGAGAAGGAAAATCGGACGACCGCTTCCTCAGTTGGCTTGAGGAGGAGGAGCCTTTGTTCAGCGGCAGAAAACCTCAGCCAAGAAGGTAGATTCGTTCCCGCTATTCTAACTCCGGACAGAGCCGTTGAAGTTGTGTTAGCGACTGTCAGTTCGATGGAGTTGCCCGACGAGGCAAACGGGATCCGATAGGGGTTTTGAGCAACGCTGACGTGAATGAGTGTCGCAGCTGCGACCGTCAGCAAGATTACCGTGTGCTGTTTTCGCATATGTTCACTCTCCTGTCTTACGCCTGACTCCTTACTTGGACTTCTCACCTCCGACCTACTTTTTCTTTCTCGGGAGTCGGTCGATGATCGATTGGGCGCTGTCGTTGAGCGAATCGTACCCCACCTGCGTTACGAAGCGCTTGTCTCGACGCCTCCCTTTCCGCTGATCTTCACCAGTCTTTTCGTAGACCTGCTTCACCTTGTCCTGGAACTTCTCCAGCTCCTTGCTACAGTTGACAGAATCTCCTCGGGCAAGGTGCTTTTTGGCATTCTCCAATCCGTTGTCCAGCTCCTTGATGAAGTTGCCGTCGCCGATCCAGCCTTTCGCCTGCGCTTCGTGCTTCAGGGCGATCAGCTCGTCGATAGTCAGTTCCTTGGGCAATGGTAGCTGGCCGAGCAGATACTCCGTGTTGAATCGCAAGAGCGCATAAGCTTCACTAGTCAATGCGCTTGTGCTATCGACGTTGACATCCTCCAACACCAGTTTCAGAGTATTGCGTGCGGCGGTGAAATTGCTGTCCTGGAGGCTCGCTTTGACAGAGTTGAAGTAGCCAAGGTACTTCTCGACAGTCGTCTGCTCGGCAATCCAGCCCAGGGTTTTGGACTGAATTGTGTAAGAAAGCAACGTACCGAGGAATCCTGCTGGATCGAACGGATCGGGCGGCGGCCCAGGGCCGACGGTCTTGCCGACGACGCCTGGACCGTAGGGAGTGAGGTCTGAGTACCCAGGGATTGAATCTGTCGCCATACCTTCTTCAAACTTGGGGAGAGGGTGATGACCTTCTGCGTAGTACGTGACTATGGACGGAAGGGATCGGGCCCAAAATCCGAAGCCGCTTCGGGAGGAGCGGGGTTTTATGGCATCTACATAGCCCTCTGCGTCCTCGAGTGGTTCGGCAAGCCAGCGTATCACGAGGTTCCGATCAGTCAGGAGAACCTGATCCCAGTTGACTGGTGAGTGCAGATTCGCTATTGGACTGAATCCGCTCGGGCGGATATCGAACTGACAGACCTGTTGTCTCGCTGTGTCGCCGTTACTTAATGTGTATAAGTACGCGTACCCGTCCTCGGTCGCTTGGACGCGGCAGGTGATCTTCACGTGTATCCTGTTGCCCGGTTCGATATCCTGTGAAGCGCTCCTGCACATAGGAAGCAGCACACAAACAAGTAGCAACAAGATATTCTCGTGTCTCATGTAAGGCACCCTTTACTTTATCGTTACGTGAAAGTGATCTCCTTCATAGCCGGCTTTCGGGTCGTCGACAACCTTTTTCAGCCAAGTCGTGAACTGAGTCGAGGAAATCGCCTTTCTGGTCCCGTCAGCCGTTTCAACTTCGTTGTCGATGTCCGCACTTACTCCCTCTCGATGGTATTGGTGCGGAGTATCCCAATTATTCAGAATATCGAAGGGGCCTCCGCTCGAGAGACTCATATCGTTGATCCGGATAAAATACTTCTTGTCGTTGTACACAGAATCGGCAAGAGCCTTGAGCTTACTCACCAGCGTTGTGGTGCCGCAGTGGTTAATACGATGCTCAGAGGTTACGTCATCAGTTCCGTACGCGCCGATGAGCTTGTAATGGTCGCCCGCACCAAGCTCTTCCAGGCCCTTCACTTTCAACGAGACGATCGCACTTGCCGTGTCCTTCTCATAATCATATCCCCAGGCGGCGATTGAGTCTTTGCCCCCGATGCCGCTACTGAGATAAGTGCAAGTAACCTTACCCTCACCATCGGTTTCTCCCCAGAGAAAATCAACCGTATCGTGGTCTGCAGTTACGAAGAGGCCCCAGGGCCTTTCGGGAATATGGTCGTGCCCTCCCGAAAGATCCACACCGAACGCCGTCATGGTGATAGGATAATTGGGCACAGGGTTGCCACTCAGGTCATTCACTCGTACGGTGGCACCTGTCTTCCTCACCTTGGACCAATCGATGATATACTCCCTCTTGTCGGGACCTTCTTTTCGATAGTTAGGATTGAGCTTGTTGTGGTTATCTCCGAGTGGAGTGAGTGTGGATGAAGCCAACTCGATTTTGATCTTGACAGGAGGGACGTAGACAAAATCTCTCGGAAACCAGAGGCCGAAGATATCATACCATCCGCCCGTTATTCGTCCTTCCTCGTGGCTCGCAAGCGTCTCACCGATGTAGATGTCAAAGGTGACGGCGCTTCCCACGATCGGATTCCGAAGTTCGGCCACGCGGAGCTGGAGATTGAACCAGTAGGTTCCGTATGGCGCGTCCGGCAGAGTGAGCACGGCCTCACCTGTCCCATACGCGGCTAGCTCACCCTCGCCAGGGGGGTAGATATACATTCTCAAGAATACGGCATATTCGGATCTAAAGACGAAGCGCAGACTGGTCGAACCGACCTCAGCCGCGTCGGCGACTCTGACCTGAGGCTGAGGTTTCAGCTCAACCCTTTCTCGTATCGTAATTTGGGAAAAGACAAACGCTGGGACAAGAGCCAGAAGTTGAATGGAAGCACAACGTCGGATCAAGGCGGAGGAAGGAAGGCAGGACATTGGAAACCTCCTTGTCGGTGTCAAATCCAGCAGCCTTATTTCTGCGAAAATGTTATGATATTTCACGACAAATGTCAAACCAAAAAACTCCCGTCGTGTCCTTGGCGGTCCACCAGAAAAGCGAAGACGTAGACTTCCCAGCTTGGCTAGCTGCGCGGTTGCTGCTGAGTGAGGCAATGGATGGTGCCGAATCCCCAAACGAGATCCACGGCATGGATACCGACGACGGGTCGATCGGTGAACAACTCAGAGAGAATGCCGAGCGCGGTGCGGTCGTTCGGGTCGTTGAAGGTTGGAACAAGGACTGCAGCGTTCGCGATGTAGAAGTTTGCATAGCTCGCAGGCAGGCGTTGGCCATCGATATACAGGGGAGCTGGCATGGGGAGTGCAAACACTTCAATTCGTGATCCGTCTTCCAATCTCATACCTTCGAGGCGCTCCCGATTCTCTCGCAGCACCTGGAAGTTTACGTCCTTTGGATCCGTCTCCTGACAGAGCACGACAGTGCGTGGATTCACGAAACGACAGAGATCGTCGACGTGACCGTGGGTGTCGTCACCCGCAATGCCCTTGCCGAGCCACAGGATGCTCGTTACGCCAAGGTTCTCGCGAAGCGCTTGTTCTATCTCCTCTTTGCCAAAT
>CAZTKU010000135.1:0-7986 GCA_964614245.1 uncultured Ignavibacteriaceae bacterium | reverse complement strand
CGCAATTAGTCCGACACAAGCATGACGAAGTTCTCTCAAATCCAATCGCGTCTCCTGTCTCTGCCGATCAACGATATCGACACCGACCAGATCATCCCGGCAAGTTTTCTGAAAGGCATTGACAAATCGGGAATGGCGGCAGGGCTGTTTGCCGGCTGGCGATATTGTGCAGACGGCTCGCCAAGGCCGGACTTTGTTCTGAACACACCACAGGCAAGCGGAGCGCAGATTCTCCTCGTCGGAAGCAACTTCGGCTGTGGATCATCCCGAGAGCACGCAGCCTGGGCGCTGTATGACTTCGGGGTTCGTGCGATCATCAGCACCTCCTTCGGTGACATCTTCAGGAACAACGCTCTGAAGAACGGACTTCTGCCCGTGGAAGTCGGTTCTCCCGATTTCCGTCGGCTGATTGATCTCGTCTCGCAGAATCCTGAAGCTGTAGTCGAGGTCGATCTGGACCAACAAGAAGTCAGGTTCCCCGACGGCAAACCGATTCCATTCGCCATTGATAGTTTTTCGAGGTACTGCCTTCTGACTGGAGCAGATGAGCTCGACTACATCCTCAGCTTTGATACGAAGATCACTGAATATGAGGGTGAGCATCCGTGAACCCCAGGACATATAAGATCGCAGTCCTTCCCGGAGATGGCATCGGGCCAGAGGTGGTCCGCGAAGGGATCAAGGTCTTACTGAAGGTCGGGGAAAGATTCAGCCATCGATTCGAAGTGAAGGAAGCACCGATTGGCGGCGCAGCATTGGACGAAGTTGGTGTCCCGCTTCCTTCGGAGACGCTTTCCCTCTGCAAGAACTCAGATGCGGTTCTCCTGGGGGCAATTGGAGGACCAAAATGGAATAGCAATCCTCCGGAATTGAAGCCCGAACAGGCTCTCCTTGCTTTGCGGAAGGATCTGGGGTTGTTTGCGAATCTCCGTCCAGCCAAGACTTACCCTGCTCTGGTTCATTCATCGACTCTGAAGCCCGAGACAATCAAGGATGTCGATCTTCTCGTCGTCCGCGAGCTGACCGGTGGTGTATACTATGGCGAGCCGCGAGGAATTCACCAGGCCAACGGTCAGAAGATAGCAGTCAACACCATGACCTATTCGGAGAAGGAGGTTGAGCGGATCGCGGTCGTTGCGTTCGAAGCGGCCAGGACACGACGGAAGAGGGTCTGCTCGGTGGACAAAGCGAATGTCTTGGAGTGTTCCCAATTGTGGCGCAGCGTTGTGAATGAAGTGGGAGTACGCTATCAGGATGTCGAGCTCACTCATATGTACGTTGACAACTGCGCCATGCAGCTCATCCGAAATCCGAGCCAGTTTGACGTGCTCGTCACCGAAAACCTCTTTGGTGACATTCTCAGCGATGAAGCCGCTATGTTGACGGGTTCGATTGGCATGCTTCCGTCAGCAAGCCTGGGAGGGAAAGTGGCTCTCTATGAACCCGTCCATGGCTCGGCGCCCGACATCGCCGGTCAGGGGAGGGCTAATCCTATCGCAGCCATCGCTTCAGTTGCCATGATGCTTCGGATCTCTTTGCATCTGGTGGCGGAGGCAGATGCGGTTGAACAAGCCATTCTTTCAGCCCTCATGCGGGGGCACCGGACGGCGGATATCTGCGCTCCGGGGGAGTCACCAATCTCTACGACAGCCATGGGAGATATCATCGTTCGACAAATCTGATCCTGAGGCCGGATCTTCTCATTCGAACATTCTCTCACGGCGACCATCACGGGTGACGGAACTCACCTCACCTCAGCAATATTCGTTTGATTCCTGTTGCCACAGGCATCCCGACATCAGTGGCTTTTTTGTCTACGCGACGTTTGACTTTGCGCTGGGGGCTCTCTACCTTCTATCTGCGTGAATCCTTCGCACAGCCTCGTTATTATCCAACAATTCCTAACCTGAGGGCCTTATGAACTTCCGCATCGCACTCCTGGCTACTGTCGTGACCATCATCAGCGTTCCTGGCTGTAAGCAAAAACCGGAGCAGAGGGAGGTGAAGCAATATACCATTGAGCAATTCATGAACACCGAGGCGATCGCCGGCGCGTCGTTCTCTCCCGACGAACGACTCATCCTGTACTCGAGCAAGAAGACAGGCATCTACAATGCATTCACCGTTCCTGTCGAAGGTGGGGGGCCGACCCAGCTCACCGATTCCAGAGACAACTCCATTTTCGTCATCTCGTTCCTTCCGAAAGATAACAGAATCCTCTACAGGAGCGACAAAGGAGGGAACGAGATCTATCATGTCTACCTCCGTAATGAAGATGGCACGGTCAAGGACCTTACGCCGGAAGAGAAAGCCCGCGCTGAATTCTATGAGTGGTCACACGACCAGGCTGGGTTCTTCTTCGGCTCGAATAAGAGGAATCCGAAGTACATGGACGTGTATGAAATGGACGTCGCAACATTGACGCCAAAATTGGTCTATCCGAACGATCAGGGTTACGATTACGCTGTCTCATCGAACGACAAACGCTACCTCGCGCTCTCCAAGAGTATCACGACCAACAACTCGGATATGTATCTGTACGACCGCGGAAAGAAGGCGATGACCCATCTGAGTCCACACAAAGGTGATGTGCAATATTCTCCTGCAGTGTTTAGTGTTGACTCGAAGAGCCTCTATTTCCTGACGGATGAGGGAAGCGAGTTTCAGTATTTAAAGAGATTCGAGATTGCCTCTCGGAAGTCCGAAAAAGTGGAGGAAGCTCCGTGGGATATCATGTATGCCGATCTGTCGAGAAACGGCAAGTATCGCGTCGTGAGGATTAATAATGACGGGAAAACCGAAATCAAGGTCTACGACAATTCGACGGGGCAGGCTGTCTCGCTTCCCAAGCTTCCGAACGCCGAGATCACATCGGTCAGGATTTCGGACAGTGAGCGACTCATGAGCTTCTACGTCAATGGGTCTCGTTCGCCGAACAATTTGTACGTGTACAATTTCGACACCAAGGAGTACAAGCAACTCACGAAGACGATCAACCCCGACATCAACGCTGATGATCTCGTTGACGCTCAGGTGGTTCGCTACAGGTCGTTCGACGGCTTGGAGATTCCGTCGGTCTACTATGAACCGCACATTGCCAGGGAGGGAGCGAAGGTTCCGGCCCTGGTGTGGGTTCACGGCGGTCCCGGTGGCCAATCCCGCGTCGGGTATTCACCGCTCATTCAGTATCTGGTGAATCACGGGTATGCGGTCATCGCGGTAAACAACCGGGGTAGCTCGGGATACGGGAAGACGTTTTACAAAATGGATGACCTGAAGCATGGCTCTGAAGATCTCTCCGACTGCGTCGAGGCGAAGAAGTTCCTCGCTTCCACCGGCCATGTTGACACGGCAAAGATCGGCATCATCGGAGGAAGTTATGGCGGATATATGGTGTGTGCGGCGCTGACGTTCCGTCCCACGGAGTTTGCGGTGGGAGTGAACCTGTTTGGTGTCACGAACTGGGTGCGTACACTCAAGAGCATCCCACCATGGTGGGAATCGGGCAGGAAAGCTCTTTACGCGGAGCTTGGTGATCCCTTCAAGCGAGAGGAGTTCCTGCGCGCGAAATCGCCGCTGTTTCACGCTGACAGAATCCGGCGGCCGTTCATGGTCCTGCAAGGCGCAAATGATCCGCGGGTGCTGAAGGTCGAATCGGACGAGATTGTCGAGGCCGCCAAGAAAAACCGTGTCCCTGTAGAATACGTCGTGTTCCCAGACGAGGGGCACGGATTCGTGAAGAGGGAGAACGAGATCAAGGGATACAAGGCGATACTGGATTTCGCGGAAGAATACCTGAAAGGTACGAAAAGCAAGTGAGGATTTGTGATGGTCGTGTTGAAGCAGCAAACGATGATGGCGAGCGAAAAACTGATTGACATTCTTGGCATTTCGAAGTATATTTAAAAACTTTAAGTCAATTATCGTCGATTTTCAAAGGTTTCGGAGGTTGAGAGAGTGGAATCTTCACCAAAAACGAAGTTCTTCAAGCAAGACGAGGTCGATCAGAAATGGTTCTTGGTCGACGTGAGCGGGAAGACCCTCGGTCGAGTTGCGTCGCAGATCGCTCGCATTATTCGGGGCAAGCACAAGCCGGCCTTCACGCCGAACACCGATCTTGGTGACTTTGTTGTGGTTATCAACGCGGAAAAGGTCGTCGTGACCGGGAAGCGTCAGGAAATGAAAGAGTATTATCACAATACCTTGTACCCCGGTGGCGCTCGCTTCGAATCATTCAAAGAGTTGCTCAAACGAAAACCTGAAGCGGTTGTGGAAAAAGCCGTCAAAGGGATGCTGCCGCACAACCGGTTGGGTCGCAAGATGATGAAGAAGCTGAAGGTGTATATTGGATCGTCCCATCCTCATGCCGCGCAGAAGCCCGAAGTCATGACATTCTAGGGAACTCAATACAAGGGATTTCAATGCCGTCACTCATTACTGTTGGTCGCCGGAAAACCGCCGTTGCCCGTGTGAAGCTCACAGAGGGATCCGGCAAAGTGTCCATCAACAATTCTGAACTGGAAAAGTACTTTCCGGTCGCTGTCTTGAGGGAAGAGGTCCTCAAGCCATTCGCGGTAACTTCCACTCAGGGTCGCTATGATGCTCGAGTCCGCGTTCAAGGAGGCGGTCCGACCGGTCAGGCGGGCGCAATCAAACTCGGAATCGCGCGCTCCTTGGTCGCCGTTGACGAAGATACCCGGCAGACGCTTCGGAATGCCGGTTTGCTGACTCGTGACCCTCGTATGGTCGAACGGAAGAAGTACGGCCAGAAGAAAGCCCGGAAACGTTTCCAGTTCTCCAAGCGTTAATCGGTTGTCGTTCGTTAAACCATCAATCATATTCTCCGATCTGAACGGGAGTGTCCCGTCGAACCGCAAAGATGTACGGGATTCCGGGATGAGATGACGAGAATAGTCGAACTAACTCAAAAGGATAATCTATGCCGCGTCTTGAATTAGAAGCCCTTCTGCAAGCCGGTGCCCATTTCGGGCACATCACCCGCCGTTGGAATCCCAAAATGAAGCCCTACATTTTCATGGAACGAAATGGGATTCACATCATCGACCTCAAGAAAACGCAAGAGATGCTGGAAACAGCATGCAATGCCGTTTCAAACATCGTCGCACAGGGAAGAAAGCCGCTGTTTGTTGCCACCAAACAACAGGTGTGCGATGTCGTCGAGATGGAAGCGAAGCGCTGTGGAGCTTTCTACGTCACGGAACGGTGGCTGGGCGGCATGCTCACGAACTTCACTACTATTCGCAAGAGCGTGAAACGGCTCACCAATATCGACAAGATGGAGACGGACGGGACGTTTGAGAAGATCACGAAGAAGGAGAGGCTCTTCCTAGATCGTGAGCGGGAAAAGCTGCAAAATGTGCTGGCCGGCGTCGTTGAGATGTCGCGCCTGCCGGGCCTCGTCTACGTTGTGGACGTCAAGAAGGAAGCGATCGCAGTGAAGGAGGCACATAAGTTGGGGGTTCCTGTTGTTGCTATCGTCGACACGAATTGTGACCCGGAAGTGATCGAATACCCGATACCGGCGAACGATGACGCGCTGAAGGCCGTGCAGCTCATCACCAAGGCGATTGCTGATGCGGTTGCCGAAGGAGGTCAGCGGGTGGCTGCTCGTCAAGCTGAGGAAGCAATGGCGCAGGCAGGAGAGCACAAGGAAGAATCGGAAAAAAAGGAAACAACACAAAAAGCCTGAACGAAGGAGGCAGTTTCGAACGTATGGCTGTCGTCTCGTCTGAACTTGTTAAGAAACTCAGGGAAAAGACCGGGGCGGGTGTGATGGACTGCAAGCGCGCCCTCGAGGAATCCAACGGTGATATCGAGCAAGCGATCGACTATCTTCGGAAGAAAGGCGCGGCGGTTGCGGCAAAGCGCGCGGATAGAGTTGCAAATCAAGGGGTAGTCGAGTCGTACATTCACGCCGGCGGCCGCATCGGTGCCATGGTTGAGCTCAATTGCGAAACGGACTTTGTTGCGAAGACGCCGGAGTTCAAACAGCTGGCGCATGACATCGCCATGCAGATTGCGGCAATGAATCCGCAGTACATCAGCAAGGAAGATGTTGACAAGGGGACCCTCGAGAAGAAACTGGAGATCTATAAGACGGAGGCATCGAACGAAGGGAAGCCCGCACAAGTCGCAGAGAAGATTGCTCAAGGCAGGTTGGAGAAGTTCTTCCAGGAAATGTGTCTCCTGGAGCAGAGCTTTATCAAAGACTCCGGCAAGACCATCAGAGATCTCTTGTCGGAAGCAACCGGCAGAGTCGGAGAGAAGATCGGCATCCGCCGGTTCCAGCGATATCATCTTGGGGAGGACTTCAACTAAATTCTCTACTTAAATCCCGAAGCAATTCGGGATTTTTTTCTTCCTGGTGGCACCATGACCAACCTACGATACAAACGCATCCTGCTCAAGCTCAGCGGTGAAGCCCTCATGGGCGAGCAAGAATACGGCATCGACTCAAAAGTCCTGAACCTCTACGCTGAAGAAATCCACTCCGTAAGAGAGCTCGGCGTCGAGGTGGGGATCGTCATCGGTGGCGGGAACATCTATCGCGGTCTCGACAACTCCTCTGACGGAATCGATAAGGTGACCGGCGACCATATGGGGATGTTGGCGACCGTGATCAACGCCCTCGCCCTGCAAAATGGCCTCGAAAAACACGGCCTCCACACCCGCTGCCAGACCGCAATCAACATGGACAAGATCGCCGAGCCGTTTATTCGCCGTCGAGCGATCCGTCACCTCGAGAAGGGGAGAGTCGTGATTTTTGCCGCGGGCACGGGAAATCCGTACTTTACGACTGATACCGCCGCGGCCCTTCGTGCGATTGAAATCGAAGCGGACGCGATCTTGAAGGGAACACGGGTCGATGGCATCTACGATAGCGATCCTGAAAAGAACGCGGCAGCGATTCTCCTACCGGAGGTCAGCTATGGTGACATTTTGAAGAAAGACCTCAGAGTCATGGATCTCACGGCGATCACGCTGTGCAGAGAGAACAAATTGCCGATCATCGTGTTTAACGTAAACAAGCCCGGCAATCTGAAGCGCGTCGTGCTCGGTGAAGCCGTTGGCTCAAGAATAAAATACGTCGAGCCCTGAACTCGACGACATCACCTTTCCTCAACACTACCGAATGAAGCGAGACAACCATGGTAAAGGAAATCCTGAAAAACGCTGAAGATCGGATGAAAAAGGCGGTGGAGGTTGTGCGCGAGGAACTCGTGAAGGTACGAACAGGCAAGGCAACTACCGCGCTGCTCGATGGTATCAAGGTTGATTACTACGGGAGCATGGTTCCACTCCGTCAAGTGGCCAACATCAGCACGCCGGATGTTCACACCATCTCGGTACAGCCGTGGGAAAAGAACATGCTGGCCCCCATCGAAAAAGCGATTCTCAATGCTAATCTCGGTCTTAACCCTGTCAATGACGGCACGATACTCAGAGTCCCGATTCCGCCACTGAACGAAGAACGAAGGAGGGAACTGGTGAAGTTGGTGAAGAAGTTCGGAGAGGATGGGAAGATCGCCATCCGCAACGTGCGGCGCGATGCCATTGAGCATTTGAAAAGAGCCGAGAAGGACGAACACTTCTCTGAAGACGAGCGAAAACGCGGGGAGCAGGAGTCGCAGAAGCTGACCGATAAATACATCAAGGAGATCGACAACCTCCTGGCTCTCAAAGAGAAGGAGATTATGGAAGTGTAAAACAGTTTCGAGCTCTCCTTTTCAAGTCTGGAGTTGAATATCCCGGGTGCAAGCTCGGGATTCTTTTTGGTAGATTTCCGATCTCCTCGAGACTCCGCAAATCCGCTAGTGCGCCTCCAGCCAGTTCTTCCCTACGCCGATCTCCACCTCAATCGGCACGTTGAGCTTGAGTGATTCCTGCATGTGCTTGGTTACCCGGCTCCGCACTTTTTCTTCCTCATCCTTTAAGGAGATTTCAACGTTGGGGAGGGTGATCCAA
>CAZTKU010000134.1:0-8014 GCA_964614245.1 uncultured Ignavibacteriaceae bacterium | reverse complement strand
TGAGATGACATAAAGGACTCCTTATCCAGATGAAAGAGGCTGTTGAAAGAATCGACTTAGTTCAAATCCTGATGACTGGTCGAGAGAAGGCGCACCAGACGGGCCTATAGAGAAACAGGCGCGATGTTGCCTCTCTCATGGTCTCATGGATCATACTGGCTGGTCAGTGGCTGCGAGCAGTAAACCGGAGCCTGAGTTCTTGCCGAAAAATCTCGGTTGCCTCTGCGTCAAAAAGGATGAAACGGACTTCGCGGAGCTTCTTTGCTTTCAGCAGAAAATCGATGGCGGTGCCTATCATGAGGCTCGCGCAATGATGCATGGAGAAGCCACCGACTCCGGTTCCGAGTGCAGGAAAGGAGATTGAGGAGAGACCGCGTTGTTCGGCGAGCACGAGGCTGCTGCGCGTGGCCGCCTTGATCGAATCGGCGTCGGTATGGAGGTCCTGGCCCATCACGGCCGCGTGGATGACGTGCTCAGCCTTGAGCGCCCCTCCGGATGTCAAGATTGCCTGTCCGACCTCAATCGGCCCTTGTCCCACAGCTTCTTGTTCAATCTGAACGCCGCCCTTCCGCTTGATTGCACCCGCGACACCGGCACCCATCCAGAGGTGATTGTTTGCTGCATTGACAATCGCGTTGGTCTCCTGGGCGGCGATATCTCCTTGAACAACCGTGATTTCGCCATTTCCGACGTGGATTTTCATGGGGAGAAGGTTGAGGGAATGCCGTGTGGAGGAGCGGCACGCTCTGGTGCCAGATTCGTGTTACGCAGTAGGAAGGAGGATGCGGATCGTCGTGCCTTTTCCCAACTCACTATCGATTTCAATCCTACCCTTATGGTCGTCAATGACCTTTTTGACGATGGCCATGCCGAGGCCCGTGCCGTGCTTCTTCCCGTACGTCATGAACGGCTCGAAGATCTTTCGTTTCACTTCTTCCGGCATGCCGCTTCCACTATCTGTGAATTCGATCTTGACGAACCCATCACTCGGCTCAGTGACAACCGTGAGCGATCCACCCTGGGGCATAGCATCGCGCGCGTTGCTGGCGATGTTGTAGAACACCCGCACCATCTTGTCCTGATCCATCTTCAGATTGCCCCGAAACTGCGTCTTGCGGATCAGCTGCACGTTGTTTTTGGTAAGATCTTTCTCAATGAAATCGAGCACACCGCCCATCACTTCGGCGAAGTCGAGTTCCTCAATATTCATCGAGCTAATCCCGCGTGTGAAATCGAGGATCTCCTGCGTCATGTTCACAAACCGGTCCACTTGGTGGATCATCTCGTCGGCGAGCTTTGCAGCCTCTTCGTTGCCCGATTTCTTCTTCATCACCTGGGCGTAAACGCGCAGGGTGCCCATCGGATTCTTAATATCGTGGATGATGACGCTGGCCATACGTCCGACGGCGGAGAGCCGCTCGTTGGCCACCATCTCCTGTGCCATACGTGCATTTTCAATCGCGATCGATGCATGCGTCGAGAAGGCATCGATGAACTGTTCATCGTCGGCAGTGAACGCCTCCTCGCTCTTGTTGAGTAACTGGAATACGCCGATGATCGTCCCATCTTTGTTTCGCATGGGCATGCACAGGATATTCCGCGTCCGATAGCCGCTGCGTTTGTCCACCTCCGGGTTGAAGCGCGGGTCGCTGTACGCGTCGGGGATGTTGATCGTCTCCCCTGATTGCGCCACATATCCGGCAATCCCCTTCCCCATCGGGAGACGAATCTCTACCATGTTGTCCCCTTGCAGCACCTTCGACCACAACTCCTGCTTGATCGCATCGACCATATACACGGTTCCCCGATCCGCATCTGTGCTGCTCACCGCGGAGTCGAGAATCAGTCCCAGCAATTTGTCGAGATCCAGAGTTGAGTTGACGATCTTGGTGGCCTCGATGAGCTTGTGGAGCTTACTGAGTCGACCTTCCGAGGCACGGTGCTGTGTCTCGAGCTGTTGAACAATGTTGTCATTCGCTCGTCGCAACCGGCTTGTCAGCTCCCTGAGTACATTGCTGGAAATGATACTCTGGCGAGCGAGAAGAGCTTCAAACTCCTTCTGGGGTAGCACAAAGACAGCGGTGGTCTCCAAACACGTAGCTCGGGCAGAGCGTCCATGAGCATCGACGACCCCAAGCTCTCCGACGATGTTGCCTGCTTCAAGAATGTTGAGTGTGGTCTCCTCACGGTATGCCGTGTGTCGGGAGATCTTGACCTTACCCTTCTCGATCAGAAAAACCTTATCAGCGGGCGCATCGATGTCCATGAGGACTGTGCCGGCAGCATAGGATTCTTCCTTAAGGAGAGGAACGATCGTCTGCAGATCTTGGTCGCTGAGCCCTTTGAACACCAGCGAGGCTCGTAGCGCATCAAGCTGCCGACCAGTAATGGCCATCAAGATCCTCCGACGTTAGGACAGCGCGAGCAATAAAGACAACGGATAATAGCAAGATTCGCCCACTTAGTCAAGGAAGCCGGTTTCTTGCTTTTCGGACAAAATCTCTCTACAATAGCACGGCCTTCTCGATTCCAGCAATCGTTCGCAGCGTTGTACTTCCTTCGTTTGTGCGCCGTGGTCACTGTTAGACTCCTCCAGTCCATAAGAATAGGAAGTCGTCTTCGAGCACTCGGGAAAGGCCCCGTGCAGTGCCACAAGATGTCCGAGTTCGGCAACACTCTCACGTCGAGACGTCGTGCATCCAAGCCCCCGCGCGGGTGGAGCATCAGAATTTCGTGTATGACCTTACAAATTCACCGACAAGGTTGAAAAGCTGATGCAACGCTTCTGGTACCTGGTGTACAATATCCTCGTCATTCCTCTCTTCTGGCTACTCCTCCGCGTCGGTGCGCTTGTCAATCGGAAGATTCGACGAGGCCTCCGTGGCCGACGGGGTCTCTTACAGCAACTCGAACAGGATATCCAGAAGCTCACGAAGAGCCGGCGCATCTGGTTCCATTCGTCGTCTATGGGTGAGTTTGAACAGGCCAAACCGATCATTGCGGCACTGAGACGAAAGTACAATGATCTCGACATCATTGTGACTTTCTTTTCCCCTTCCGGGTACGAACACTCGCGGAATTATAAGCTTGCATCGCTGATCACCTATATCCCCTTCGACAGCAGTGCGAACGCGCGCCGATTCGTTGACCTCATCCGGCCTTCTGCAGCCATCATGGTTCGGTACGACATTTGGCCCAATCACGTGTGGGAACTTCGGAAGCGCAACATCCCAACGCTCATTGCCAATGCAACCCTGCGCAAAAACTCGTCTCGGCACTATCCCTTCGTGAGAAGCTTCCACCGCCAGGTCTACGAAAGCATCACGTCGATCTTGACCGTTTCTCAGTCAGACATCGACTCATTTGGCAATTTTCAATTGACGCGGCCGGAACTCCACGTCATCGGCGAGACCCGGTACGACCAAGTGTGGCAGCGAAGCGAAGAGGCTCGATCAAAACACCTGATTCCTCCGGATATTTTGAAGCGCAAGAGGGTTCTTGTCGTAGGGAGCAGTTGGGAGGAGGATGAAGCGGTCGTTTTGCCTGCATTCCGGCGAATCGCACAGCATGACTCCAATGCCGTCATGATTCTTGTCCCCCACGAACCGACGATCGATACGTTGGAGCGCTTGGAGCTTGCGCTGAACTATTCCCTCCGTTATATCCGGTTTTCCGACCTGAATGACTTCTCGGACGAAAACGTCATTCTGGTCGACGGCATCGGGATTCTGATGGCCCTGTATCAGTATGCCGATGTTGCCTACGTCGGCGGGAGTTTCCGGCAGGGGATCCACAACGTGCTTGAGCCAGCGGTGTACGGCATTCCGGTGCTCTATGGGCCGAAGCACCAGAATTCCCAGGAGGCTCTGGAACTCGTCCGGCGCGGCGGGAGCTTCGTCGTCACAAGCCAGGAGGAGTGCTACACTCACCTCCGAAAGCTTTTCAACGACAAGAAAGCTCGCACGAAGGCAGGCGCGGAGTCCTTACGACTCGTGAAGGAAAATATCGGGGCTACGGATCGGTTTCTCGACTATCTCGAGAAGGTACTGAATCATTGAGCCATCAGGTCCCCGAGACATTGAGGAGGAAGGCTCAGCATATCTAACGACTATGAGAATAGCGTTTTTCGACACAATTGCAGGCATCAGCGGTGACATGACCCTCGGAGCTTTTGTCGGCGCCGGGGTGCGGATTGGCGATCTCACCGCCGAGCTGAAGAGGCTTAGCCTGACAGGTTACGAAGTGACGAGCCGGCACATCGAGCGATCTGGCATCGTCGCGACGAAGGTTGATGTGATCGTCTCCGAACATCCGAAGTACCATCGCCATCTTCGCGACATCAACGACCTCATCGAGAAGAGTAGTCTGGGCGAGCGTGTGAAAGATCGGGCATTGCGCATTTTTCATGAAGTCGCACTCGCCGAAGCGAAAGTCCACAACTCAACGATTGATAAAGTACATTTCCACGAAGTCGGCGCAATTGATTCGCTGATCGATATCGTTGGAACGGCTATCTGCCTCGAGGCCCTCGGCATCGAACAGGTTTATTCCTCGCCCGTCAAGCTTGGCCAAGGCGGTCTTGTGCACACGCAGCACGGTAACATGCCGATCCCTACTCCGGCCACGCTGGAGATACTCAAAGATTACCCGACTGTTCTCACGGACATTCCGCATGAGCTCACCACGCCGACCGGCGCGGCGATCATCAAGGCTCTTTCTGCCGGGACCCTCTCGATGGAGCGGCTGGTGATCGAATCGATCGGCTACGGCGCCGGGACGACAGAGATTGACGAGATACCCAACCTGCTCCGAATCTTGATCGGACAGATGGGCCCGGCGTACGCGCACGATGAAATCGTTTCTGTCGAAACGAACATTGACGACATGAATCCGGAGATCCATCCTTATGTCATCGAGAAGCTCTTTGCGGCTGGGGCTCACGACGCATATCTGACACCCATCTTGATGAAGAAGGGGCGCGCGGGCGTGCTTCTGTCGACGCTCGTCGAGCGGGCCAAGCTCGACACCATCCTGGATGTTCTGTTCCTCGAGACGTCAACGCTTGGCGTACGCATTCAATCCATCGAGCGACGAAAGCTTCAGCGCTCCGCAAAACAGGTGATGACGTCATTAGGAACGATCAGCGTCAAGTCCGTTTTGCACGATGGACGCGAAAGGCTTGTGCCAGAATTCGAGGAATGCAGGCGCATCGCGACAGAAAGGAACATGCCGTTGATTGAAGTATATCGAATCCTTGAGAGAGAATTGACGCCTTGAATGATTGAGGCAATGAGTCCAGAAGTTGGGAGGGGGTTCCGCTTGGGGCAACGATGGTCGGGAGCAAACCAGCCCACCACGCGGTCTGGCGGGGCCCCCTCCCGGCTTTTGATGGATCCTCGAGAGAAAATTGACCCACTGGTTCAATGAGTCACTACATCAATGAAACAGTTCCTCGTCGATATTGCTCTTCCCGTTCCCCTTGACAAGACCTTTACGTACATCGTCCCCCCGGAGCTGCAGCCACTTGCACAGACAGGGTCGCTTGTGCTCGTCCCATTCGGGAAGAAGAAGCTCTCCGGCGTCATCGTCGGATTTCCGGCGAAAGCCCCCGCGCAAGCTCTCAAGTCGTTGCTTGACATCCCCGATGCCGAGCCGACATTCTCAGAGGAAATGCTCAAGCTCACGCGCTGGATGTCTGAATATTACTTCGCTCCGTGGGGAGAAATACTCAAGGCAGCCACCCCGCAGGGACTCACGATCGAGACCACGCGGCACGTTCACCTGACAATCGACGATATCCGCCCAGCGCTCGAAGCGACAAAGCGGGCTGCGCCCAAGCAGCACGCGATCCTCAGCGCCCTCGAACACAGCAAAGATCTCACCGTGTCGCAACTCCAGAAGAAAACTCGGACGCGGAGCATTCACGCGGTTCTGCAGCAGATGAAACAGGCCGGCTGGATTGCGCTTGAGGAAATCGCCAAATCTCGGGCGAGACCGAAGCGCGAGAGATTTGTCCAGTTGACCGATCGAGGACGTGACTCCGTTCGCAAAACCACTGAGAGCACAAACGGGAAATCCAATCATCTTCGAAACAAGCAGCTGGCTGTACTTCGCGCGGTCGCCGAAGCCGAAGGGGCGCAGCACGCGCAGAGCGTTCTGAAACACGCCGGCGCATCGCTCTCAACACTGAGGACCCTGGAACAGAAGGGATTGCTCACTCTCACGCTGCGAGAAGTCGTTCGCGAAAGCGACTATGAACCGATTGAGCCACCGCCCGACATCGCGCTGAACCCATACCAGCGACGCGCAGTGGAGAACATCGCGGCTGCGATTCAGGACGCGCGCTACAGGACGTTTCTGCTTCATGGTGTCACGGGGAGCGGGAAGACCCAGGTGTACATCGAGACGATCCGCATCGTTCTGGCAGCAGGAAAAACGGCAATCGTGCTCGTTCCGGAAATCTCTCTTACTCCGCAGACCGTCCGCCGTTTCAAGGCACACTTCGGCAGCGATGTAGCTGTGATGCACAGTCAGATGTCCGTGGGTGAACGGTACGATACGTGGCGGCTTGCTCACGAAGGAAGAATCAAGATCGTCATCGGACCACGGTCAGCCATTTTTGCCCCGCTGCGAAACCTCGGTCTCATCGTCGTAGACGAAGAACACGAGGCTTCCTACAAGCAGTTCGACCCCACACCCCGATACAATGCACGCGATGTCGCCATCGTTCGTGCATCGAACACCAAAGCCGTGGTCATTCTGGGTTCTGCAACTCCCTCAGCGGAAAGCTATCACAATGCCCTGAGCGGGAAATATGAAATGCTTGAGCTACCTGAGCGGGTGGACAACGCAAGGCTGCCGAGCATCGAGGTCGTTGATATGACGAAGGAGCGCAGGCGCATCTATGAAGAGTTCAAGACCTTGGCAAAAGAGAAGAAGACTGAGTTCCCGAAACGGCTCCCCACGGCTTCGATGTCGCTTGTACTGAAAACCAAAATGCGTGAACGGCTTGAGAGGAACGAGGGTACAATCTTGCTGCAGAACCGGCGCGGTTTTTCGCACGTCGTGGAGTGCTTCGATTGCGGCTATGTGGAACGGTGTGAGAACTGTGAGGTCACTCTCACCTACCATGCTACGAAGAAGCATCTGCGCTGCCATTACTGCGGCTTCGTCAAGACCCCCCCGACGATATGCCCCAAGTGCAACGGAATTGAGATTCGATTTCACGCATTTGGGACGCAGCAGGTGCAACAAGAGCTGCAGGAGCTTCTGCCTGAAGCGAGGGTTTTACGAATGGATCTCGATACGACAAGTCGTAAGGGAGCCCATGACAAGCTGCTGACCCAATTCGGGACGGGCAAAGCCGATGTCCTGCTTGGCACCCAGATGGTTGCAAAGGGGCTCGACTTTCCCCGCGTGACGCTTGTCGGCGTAATCTCAGCAGACACGCAGATGCTGTTGCCCGATTTCCGCTCGGCAGAGCGAACGTTTCAGCTTCTCACTCAAGTCGCTGGAAGAGCCGGGCGCAGTGATCTCGCCGGTGAAGTCATTATCCAAACCCTTCAACCTGAACATTACAGCCTGAAGCACGTGGCTTCACACGACTTTCCGGCTTTCTACCGCGAAGAGCTTGAATACCGGAGAGAACTCGACTACCCGCCGTTCTCCCGAATCGTCCTGATTGAGTTCAAAGGCGAGAAGGAGAACGAAGTCCATCACCACGCGAAGAAGTTTGCAGAACTCTTGCAGCCGAGCGCCGGCAGGTACTTCACCGTGCTCGGTCCTGCTGACGCTGCTATTCCGAAGATCAAGAATCGGTACCGGAAACACGTCATCGTTAAGGATCTCAAGGCAACCGATCCCGCCGGTGCACAGCTACGCGCTGTGCTGCTCAGAGCACGAGAACACTACGAGTCCTCTGCGCTTGGGAAGAACAAGGATGTGCAGATGATTATCGATGTCGACCCACAGGGGATGATGTAAGGGAGGAGTGTACGAGTGTAGTGATGAAGTA
>CAZTKU010000133.1:0-8167 GCA_964614245.1 uncultured Ignavibacteriaceae bacterium | reverse complement strand
GCCTCAGCCAACTGAATCGTTGTGTTTGATCCACCCATATCATATGTTCGGACTTTTCCCTCTTTGATGACGTCCGCCACCGCTTGTTCGATGGCTCGTGCTTTCTGAGACTCACCCAGCCAATCAAGCATCATTTTTGCCGCCAGGATCGTGGCGATGGGATTCACCTTGTTGAGGCCCGCGTATTTTGGAGCCGAGCCGTGGGTTGGTTCGAAGACGGCGAGCTTCTCGCCGATGTTGCCCGAGCATCCAAAACCAAGACCTCCAACCATTTGTGCGCACAAATCAGAGATGATGTCGCCGTACAGGTTTGGAGCGACGAGCACATCGTAGTTGAATGGATTCTTCAGAAGCCACATCGTCATCGCGTCGATGTTCGCATCGTCCATCGGAATTTCAGTATACGTTTTTGCAACGTCCTTGGCCGCCTCGAGGAAAAGTCCATCAGTCGCGCGGACGACGTTTGCTTTGTGGACAATGGTGACCTTCTTCCGTCGATGTTGGCGCGCGTACTCAAATGCTGCCCGGACGATACGCTCGGAACCTGCACGCGTGTTGATCTTGCAGGATATGGCATACTGGTCAGATGGGACCTTGCTAAAAGGAGCGAACGGTTTCGCGAGGCTTGTGAGGAGATCTGAGAGCTCCTGAGGCACAGGCGAAAACTCGACTCCGGCATACAGATCCTCTGTGTTCTCGCGGAAGACCACCAGGTCGATGGATTCTTTGTAGTTCAGGGGGTTGCCGGGGTAAGCCTTGCACGGTCGCAGGCAGATGTACAGATCAAATAGCTGCCGCATGCGCACGATGGGGGAGCGATAGGTCAGGCCCTTTCCCTGCAACGGAAGTGCCAACTCCTTCTGCGCGGCCGTCGCCGGCTTTGAGGTGATCGCGCCGAAGAGGGCGACGTCGACGTTTCTGAGGAGATCAATGGTTCGCCGCGGGAACGCGTCTCCTTCTTTGCACCAGAAGTCCCAGCCGATCTCCCCGGGAATATATTCTGCGTCGAGTCCACTTTTGTCGAGAACAATCTTCGCGGCATTCAGGACTTCGATGCCGATGCCATCACCGGGCAACCATGCAATCTTGTACTTTGGCATACAGACTCCTTACCTTGTGTGGCTGAATCGATCGTGAGAGGCCTCCTCGATGGATGCGGAGCCAGCGACAGATATTTTGCAACGCCCGTGCCAGAGCGAAGAGGGCGTGGCAGGATTGTCGGGCCGCCACGCAGCGCGAAATTCGCCCAAATCTGGCCGTCCCACGAGACCCAGGGACGGGGGGATATCCTTTCTCGCTCGTGAGAAAGGGTCAGTGCTGGAATTCTCTCTTTGTGGAATCCTCTTTCCACGCGCGGGAATGACTTTTTACTTGACAAATGGTCGTGAAAGGGTTATTTTAAGACAAAAGCATCTGATTTACGATGAGTGTGCTCTTCAGTCGGCAATGTGAATATGGGCTGCAGGCGGTGACGTATCTTGCGCTCACGGGAGAAGGGAAAATGACTTCAATCAAAGAGCTGACGAAGAAGTTGGGAATCCCGTACCACTTCCTCGCGAAGATACTCCAGAGCCTGACGCGCAAGGGACTGCTGGTTTCGCTCAAGGGTCCCACCGGAGGTTTTGCGCTCAGCATGCCTGCCAAGGAGATGACGCTTTTTCATATCGTCGAGGCGATCGATGGAGTGGACTTTACTAACCGATGCGTTCTTGGTTTCCCTGATTGCTCGGGCAAGAACCCTTGCGCAGTGCACGACAAATGGTCAAAGGTGCGCGACGAAGTCTACTCAATGCTCGTGAGCAGGGACGTCCTGCAGATTGCTCATGATATGAAAAAGCCGGAATATCGCATTTCGTCAGAGTAGACAAATGGGCTCTCCGTTCGGACTCGTTGTCCAGATATCGACATGGAACTCAGTGATCATATCGCAGAAAATCTGCTGAACCCGATCGTCGTACGCGAGCGTGTGCCGACTCCCTCGCTCGCACGGCAGCAAGGCAAACCATTTCCTCAGGTGAGACGCAGTGCGCCGAAAGTGATAAAGATCCCACTCGAACTCCGCCGGGGAACAATCAACCAACACTCGCCAGGGGAGGTCGCTCCGTATGGTCCCAACGACTAAGCACGAGCAGACTTCGGTGCAGGATATTGAGGGATTTTACGACGCTCTTGCGCCAGACTACGACGCCATGACGGGTTTCGAGAAGCGTTTCGTTCAGGAGCGTCCGTTCTTCCGCGTCCTGGTCGAACGGTTCAAGATCAAGTCAGCGCTTGATGCAGGGTGCGGCTCCGGGTTTCACTCCTTGCTGCTCGCTCAATTGGGCGTACAGGTGACCGCTGTTGATATTTCTTCGGAGATGTTGCGACGAGTTGAGCGACATGCACGGGACCTAGATGTTCACGTGAAGACACTGAGAGGAACCTTCCCGGAACTGGACAAAGTCGTCAAAGGCACATTTGACGCCGTGTTCAGCCTCGGGAACTCGCTCCCTCACATTCTCACACTCAAAGAGTTGACGAGAGCGCTTCGAAACTTTGGGTCGCTGCTCAATCCACAAGGGATTCTGTTCGTGCAGAATCTCAACTATGATCGGATTCTTGCCAAGCGTGATCGTGTTCAGAGCTCGAAGGACGTGGGGAACAAGACGTTCGTCCGCTTCTATGACTACGATGAGAAGGGTATTCTCTTCAACATTCTGACTCTCGACAAGTCAAAAGGGACAGTTGAGCAGAAACTCGAAACGGTTCGCCTCCACCCGCTCTTGCAGGAGGAGTTGATCACATGCTTGGTGGATGCAGGCTTCTCCGACATTCAGTCGTACGGCACGAATTCGATGGAGCCGTTTGATGCGATAAAATCGAAAGATCTTGTCCTTCTCGCGCACAAATGCATGTGAAGATGCAAGAGCGATTCCGGCATGGTACCAGCACAGAGAGGACGGATATGTCTGACAAGTACAAAGTAGCGCTGCCTGACATGGAGTTCTGGAAGAACCTTGTGCCATGTCAAATCGGCTGTCCCATCCACACCGATGCGGGCCGGTACGGTCGTTGGGGTAAACGATTCTCAGACTGCATTCAAACCGAATCGCTACGGGCTCTATCACATGTCTGGGAACATTGTGGAATGGATCCAGTCACTTTTTCGTCCGTTCAACAGAGAGCATCTGTACACTGACGATGACCGTAACCATGATGACTCTGCAGGACTGCGCGTAGCCCGAGGAGGCTCATGGTACAGCGCGAGCACAGCGCTTCTCTACCTCCCCTACAGAGATGCATTTCAGCCCGAGCACAGCAGTCAGGATATTGGCTTTCGCATCGTCGCCAGACGCCTCCCTTAACGTGCCTCTCTACGGTCTGCGAATCTCCATCTCGGTTGTCCCGTTTCCTTCTCGGCAGTCTGCAAAATTCGGCTGATTTTCCGGTTTGAAACGAATGCACCGATCAGAATTCGCAACTTTTCTTGATTTCAAACAAAAATCTCCTTGTTTTACTATCGGGACGCAGGTTGATGTGCATATTGTTACCTTTGAATGTGCGTCAAAACCGTGGAATCGAAGGAGGCAAGCGATCATGCGATCGAAGAGCATCTCAACGAAAATCCCGTGGAGTCTGACGATGGTGTTTTCCTTCCTCACACTCGTGATAGCATCGACGGGGTATCTGTACTTCGACAATCAGGTCTATCAGATCAAGCTGGAAAAAAGGAAGGAGCTCGCTGCGATTGCAGCGCTCAAGACTGACCAGATTGACAGTTGGCGATCCGAACGTCTCGCCGACGCGCGCGTTGTTATGGAGAATCCCTCCGTCGCACGGATCGTGCAAGCATATCTTGATCACGCCGCTCCGGGCGCAACCAAAGGGGAAATCCTCGCGTTCATGGAGTCTCTGCGCAGGAATTATCGTTACGCGAGCGTCTCGCTTATCGATGGTGCCGGAGAGATCTGCCTCTCGGTTCCGCGGATCCACACAGAAATCGGTCCCCAAGCTCAGAAGCTCCTTCGTGATGCAAAGGAAACCGGCCAAGTCGTCATTTCCGATTTGTATAGAGGGGCGAGCGACCACTCCATCCACATAGACATCCTCACGCCACTGCAATACGCCAAAAAAGGAACTCGGCGCTCCACGGCAACAATTCTCTTCCGCATCAATCCTGAGCAATTCTTATATCCGCTCCTTCAATCGTGGCCGACAGCAAGCAGGACATCGGAGAGCCTTTTGATTCGACGTGAGGGAGATGAAGTCGTGTACCTCAATGAACTTCGTCACCGGAAAGGCGCCGCGCTCGAATTGCGATTGCCGATTGGTGACGCGCAGTTGGTCGCGGCCGCGGCTGCGCGAGGGACACAAGGAGCCGTCGAGGGAATCGATTATCGCGGTGTTCCAGTGCTTGCCGCGTTGCGGCACATCCCTGGCACCTTCTGGTTTCTTGTGGCCAAGGTTGATCAAGATGAGATCTATGCACCTATTCGTGAGCGGGCGGTCACGGCGTCGATCGTTGTCGGACTCCTCACTCTCGTCGTAGGCGGTTCGATTATTTCACTCTGGCGCCATCAGCGATCTCAATTCTACCGGAATCAGTACGAAGCGGAACTCCAGCGCAAGGCCCTGGTTGAGCATTATGACAGCTTGACGAAATATGCGAACGACATCATCCTTCTTCTTACACCCGATGGGAAGATCCTTGATGTCAACGACCAAGCCTCGAGAGCCTACGGGTATACTCGCGAGGAGTTACTTCAACTCAACATCAGGGACATCCGCGCGCCGGAAACGTTGGAAGCCCTTGAGAAGCAGATTGAGCAAATAGCGGGAGGCAAGGGGATGGTTTTCGAGACGATCCACCAGAGAAAAGACGGGCGCAAATTCCCGGTTGAATCGAGTGCCCGCGTTATTGAGGTGGGTGGCAAACAGTACTTTCAGGCAATCGTCCGAGACATCACCGAGCGAAAGGATGCCGAGAAGGCATTGTTCCAGTCCAAGCAGATGCTCGAATTCGTGCTTGATCACGTTCCTCAGCGGATATTCTGGAAGGATCGGGACTTTCGATATTTGGGGTGCAACAAGCCCTTTGCACAAGATGCTGAGCTGGATGACCCGTACAGTATTCTGGGCAAGAGCGACTTCGAGCTTTCCTGGAAAGAGACTGCAGAGCTCTACCGGGCTGACGACAAGATGGTCATGGAACAGGACGTTGTCAAAACAGGGTATGAAGAGCCACAGAGCAGGCCGGATGGCAAGAGCCTCTGGTTGCGCACGAGCAAAGTCCCTCTGCACGACGAAGAGGGGAAGGTCATCGGCGTTCTTGGCACATACGAGGACATCACCGAGAGCAAAAGAATGGAAGAGCGGTTAACGAGGCTGAATGAGAGCTTCCTTCAGTTTGGTCCGGACCCGGTAAGCAATGTCAACCATCTCGTGGCACTATGCGGCGAGCTCATGGGTGCAACATGTGCTCTCTACAGTCGGCTCGACGGTGGAATGTTGTGTTCAATCGGTCAATGGAACACACCCGCTGATTACAATACTGTGGATAAACCGGAAGGTCATCTGTGCTTTGATGTAATCCGGCGAGCCGGAGACGGACAGATGATCGTGAGGAACCTGCCGGAGACGCCGTACTTCACCAGTGATCCGAATGTCAGAAAATACGGCCTTTTGACCTATGTGGGCAGGGGCGTGAAGTTTGGCAGCTCGACCGTGGGCTCATTGTGCGTTGTGTACCAGAAGGACTATGCTCCCTCGAGTGACGACGAAAAACTGATGGGTATCCTTGCAGCTGCCATTGGGGTCGAAGAAGCGCGGCGGCGAGAACAAGAAGCGCTTCGAGTAACAAATGAAACGCTCAACGCCATCATCGCGTCGGCACCGCTGGCTATCTATGATCTGGATTCGACGGGAAGCGTGCAGAAAGTCTGGAATCCGGCCGCTGAACATATATTCGGATGGACCGCCGACGAGGCACTGGGCCAACCATTGCCATTTGTCTCGCCGGACAAGCAGTCGGAATTCTCTCAGATTCTCGGTCGCCTCTTGCGCGGTGAACAGGTCAATGGGCTGGACGTGCGACGCGTGAAGAAAGATGGCAGTCCAATCGATGTACGTCTGTTTGCAGCCCCACTTCGCGATGTGCACGGAAATATCGCTGGTGCAATGGCGCTTGTTGGAGACGTTACTGAGCAAAAAATGGCCGAAGCGGCGTTGAAGGAAAGCGAGATGCGTTACAAACGCTTGGTTGAGTCATCTCCCGATGCTGTCGCCGTTCATGGTGAGGGCAGGTTCGTTTTCGTGAACCAATCTGGCGTCAAAATGATTGGAGCGAAACGCGTTGAAGAGTTGATTGGGACACCGATCCTGGATATTGTCCATCCTGACTACAGGGAAATCGTGAAGGCAAGAGCTTTCCAGAAGCCAGGCGAAGAGAAGGAGGTTCCATTCCTGGAGGAGAAGTTCCTTCGGATGGACGGTAGCGTCATTGACGTTGAGGTTGCGTCCGTCCCGATCACATATCGAGGGAAGCCCGCGATGCAGGTGGTGGCTCGTGACATCACAAATCGCAAGCGGGCGGAAGAGCAACTGCGGCAATCGGAGGAGAAATATCGTAGGCTCTTTGAGGAATCGAAGGATGTGATATTTATCAGCACGGTTGATGGCAAACTGGTTGACATCAATCCTGCCGGAGTCGAGATGTTCGGCTTTGCATCGAAAGATGAACTCCTGCGGGTCGACATTGCGCGCGATCTGTATTGGTATCCTGACGGTAGAAGCAGAAGTCAGATCATTCTCCGTCAGCAGGGGTTCCTGAACGATTATGAAGTGGAACTTAAAACTAAGGCGGGTGAAAAGCTCGTCTGTCTTGAGAGCTCCACCCCCATGCGGGATGAGAAGGGAGAAGCCATCGGATTCCGGGGTATTCTCCGGAATATCACGCGCCGAAAGCGAGCGGAAGAAGAGTTGAAGAAATTCGAACTTCGGTTCCGAAGGGTGTGGGAAAGCTCGATGGATGGAATGCGGATCATCGATGAACACGGGAACATTGTTATGGTCAATGAGGCATTTTGCCGCATGACCGGGAAATCGAGAGCGGATCTTGAAGGAATGCCCTTCCACACGATCTACAAGGTCGAATCTCTGGACGAAAACGAGCGCGACATGGGGATTCTGAGAGGCCGGATCTCAACGCGCACTGTCCCAGCACACTCGGAAGTCGAAACAACGCTCTGGGATGGGAGGAAAATGTGGTTGGAACTCTCGAATTCCTTTCTGGAAATCGAAGAGCATCGCCCAACGGTGCTCAGCATTTTCCGCGACATCACACGTCGAAGGAAAGACGAGGAGGAGCTTCGAAAGCTTTCCCAGGCTGTCGAGCAGAGTCAAGTCTCGGTGATCATTACGGATGTATCTGGCAGCATCGAATACGTGAATCCGAAGTTTACCGAAATCACGGGCTTCAGCAAGGAGGAGGCGGTAGGGACAAATCCTCGTATCCTCAAGTCGGGTCACACCTCCCTGGAAGAGTACCGAGGTTTGTGGGAGACAATTTCCGGTGGAAATGAATGGCGAGGTGAGTTTCACAACAAGAAGAAGAATGGTGATCTTTTCTGGGAATCCGCCTCGATTTCGCCGATCAGGAATGCGAATGGCGAAATCACGCACTATTTGGCGGTGAAAGAGGACATTACGGAACGAAAGAAACTCGAGCAGCAGCTCGTGCAGGTGCAGAAGATGGAGAGCATTGGTACCCTCGCCGCAGGCGTCGCACACGACTTTAACAATATCTTGGCGATCATCCTCGGGTACGCATCCACCATCGGACGCGCTGTCAGTGATTCGAAGAAGATCGCTGTCGGCGTTGAGGGGATCACGAAAGCGGTTGAGCGTGGTGCCGGTCTCGTGCGGCAAATCCTCACGTTTGCCCGGAAAACGGATTTCAACCTTGAGCCTTTGAACGTGAATTCCGTTATCGGTGAGCTGGCACGGATGCTGGGTGAGACGTTTCCCAAAACGATTCAACTGTCGCTGCAACTCGAGAAATCACTCCCGGTCATTTCGATGGACCACACACAACTGCATCAGGCGCTCCTCAATCTTTGCGTGAATGCGCGGGATGCCATGAATGATCACGGATCGTTGACGATTACCACGAAACTCGTTCCAGGAGACG
>CAZTKU010000132.1:0-8231 GCA_964614245.1 uncultured Ignavibacteriaceae bacterium | reverse complement strand
TCCGAAGATCAATGAATCGTTGGGGGAATTGCTGCTGAGACGTGCGGCGTACACGGAAGCCATCCAGTGCCTCAAAGAAGCGATCGCGATCGACGCGTACAGCCGGATCGGCCATTATCTGCTCGGAATGGCCTACACGAAAGTCTATGATTGGCGCGCGGCGCATGACGAGTTTGTCGCTGCGATTGAGATGGATCCCAACGAGCCTCGGGCCTGGCAAATGTGCGGTGAGGTTCTTCTCTCCCTTCAGCGTCTTGACGAAGCCGAACGCTACCTTCACAAGGCGCTTGAGCTCAATCCACTTCTCACAGACGCTGTGGTGGATTTCGGATACCTGTTTCTCCAGCGTGGTGACTTTCAGCGCGCTCGCGAGTGCTTTGAGCGCGCATTGCAGCTGGAGCCCGGGCACTCCAAAGCACTTCGGGGGACGAGAGAACTTAAGCTGACTCAAAACCTCAATTCTTGATTCCGAAATGCCGCCTCGCAGTCGTTTCCTTGCATCCGCGGTTGTCTTCCTCTTCTTGCTCTCAGCTTCTTTCTCCCTTTCTGCCCAGACTGCACAGGAAGATAGCGTTGTCTTTCGCCCCGAGGTCGAACGGACATTTCAAGAGGCGATGAGCCTCTTCAATGCCGCAGAGTATGAAGAGGCGGCAGATCGGTACGCAAGGATCGTCGAGCAATTCCCGGAAAGCCACCGCATCACCGGCGCCTATGTCATGGGCGCGAAAGCGCGATATGAACTGGGGGAGTATCAGTCCGCTGAAGACCTCGTGCGGCAACTCCTTGCTCGATTTCCGAAGTCGAGATACGTCGATGATGCACACTACACACTTGGGCTTATCTCCTATCAGCTCAAGCGTTATGATAGGGCGGCACGCTCGTTCCTCCTTGCGTGGCAAACAACGCAGGAGACGAAAGTCAGGGATCGCGCCCAGAGAATGCTCTCACTTGTCGCATCGACGCACCTGCAGGTTCCTGAACTCCGGCAGATGATCACAGAGACGGGCATTGGAGAAATCCGGGCGCTGCTCACGATTCGCTTGGCTGAGAGGGTGCTGAATACGGGCGAAGTGAATGGAGCAATGGAGCTTCTTCGTCCTATCGCTCGCTTGCCACGGACGATTGCGTGGGTCAGCGAGGCGGCTGCGATGCTGGAGAGAATCGAGCGCAGCGGAGTTGTGAAGATTGGTGTCGTTCTCCCGCTCAAGTTCAAATCCGATCCGCTCTCGGCTGGCGGTGTGGGGGAGGAGCTGCTCAGCGGTATTCGACTCGCCGTCGATGAGCACAATGCCGAGGCGATGCCGAAAGTGAATTTGGAAGTGCGCGACTCTGAACGCGATGCCGGTGTGGCCGCTCGACATGTCTCCGAGCTCAGCATGGACAACCAGGTACTGGCGATCATCGGTCCGTTGTTCAGCACCGAAGCGATTGCATGTGCGGCTCTTGCCCAAGCGCGCAGTGTCCCGCTGATCACACCGACGGCCACTTTGAACGGAATCGCCGCGGCAGGTGAGTATGTCTTTCAGGCGAATCCCGATTACGCCGTGCGAGGGCGGGCGATGGCGCAGTACGCATATCGCGTGGCCAATGCGCGTCGATTTGCCGTCTTGTCAGCAGCCGACACCGCAAACAAGCAAATGACCGAGGCATTCCTTGGGGAAGTGCAGAGGCTCGGCGGCGAGGCCGTTGATGTGGAGTGGTACAATCCCGGCGAGACCGATTTGCGGACTCAGCTTTTCACGATGCGTCAGCGAGCGATGGAGAAATCAGAATCCACGATGGTGAACTTCGCCCTGAAAATGAAGAGCAGTGATTTAAAGAGAATGGTTCAATGGGGTGTCCCGCAACACGTGCTGGATTCCCTGATCACGACGACCTCAGCCGCTCCGGTCGAGTTTCTGTTCGGCGACAGCGGCGTGCGGATCGCAGACTCGCTGAAGATCCCGACCCAACGAATCAAAGCCAGGTATGACAGCCTCGGAATCCCCGTGACCACCATCGACGCGCTGTTCCTGCCGATTGCGAGCGCAGCGGAAATTGCCATCGTGACATCTCAGGTGAGGTACTTCAACTTTCAAACGCAGCTGTTGGGAACGGGCAATTGGAATGACATCAATGAGCTCGAACAGAATCGCCTGTACGCCAACGGAGTTGTTTTTGCTACAGACGTTTTTTGGGAGGAGATTGACCAGCAATACCGCAACTTTGTCAGAAGCTACCGGGCCTCCCTCTCCAGGAGTCCGACCATCAACGCAATGTTCGGGTACGATGCGATGAAGCTTGTCTTGAGACTCATCCGCAACGGGGCGACTCGACGGGAGGACATCATTTCGGCGCTCGGAACGGTCCGGAGCTTCCAGGGCGTGCACTCGAAGATCTGCTTTTCGGAATCCCGCGTCAATTCGTGTCTGACGCTGCTGCAGTTCAAGAACCGCTCGCTCAAGAAAGTGGGGGAGATCGACGTCAATAAACAAGCGGTGAAACCAGTAGAGTAGGCATCGTGGCATCGAAAAAGAATCGCAACCGAACAGTCTTTGAGCCTTCGTACTATCACACCACCATCAAGCAGTGGCCGGAAGGGGAACGGCCGCGCGAAAAGCTGATGACACACGGCCCTGCTTCGCTCAGCGAGGCGGAGCTGCTGGCGATCCTCATCCGAACGGGATCGAAGGGTGCGACGGCAGTGGACCTGGCCAAGAAGGTGCTCGCGGAACGGCGAACGCTGAGAGATGTCGCACGCATGTCCGTTATTGACCTTGAGCGCCTCGGGATAGGTCGCGCGCGAGCGACAGCCATCGTCGCCGCATTTGAGTTGTTCCGGCGCCTTCCCGGGAGTGATGGGGAAAGTAGACCCGTTTTCCGAACACCGGAGGAGGTGTCTCAGCGATACCTCCCCAAGCTGCGCGACCTCAAGCATGAGGAGTTCTGGACCCTTCTCTTGAGCACCTCCAACCAGCTTCTGCGGGAAACCAGAATCACAAGCGGCACGTTGAATTCCTCTCTTGTGCATCCACGAGAATGCTTCTCCGACGCAGTCAAGGAGAAGGCGGCGAGCGTGATCTTTGTCCATAATCATCCGAGTGGAAATTCTGAGCCGAGCCAGGAAGACATCGCCATAACCAAGCAGCTTGTCGAAGCGGGGAAAATCCTCGGCATTCCTGTTTATGACCACATTATCGTGGCCGGTTCTTCGTTCACAAGTCTGGCACAGCGTGGGTTGATTTGAAAAAAACTCTCCATGTCTTGGCCCGGGAGAATTCTCCGGCGAGATGCCGGTTTTTCTTGACTTTCTTGGCTCAAATCTGTATCATTGTCCAGAACTGAAGTCGGTATTGTTCGATGCTGCAACAGACTACACAAGGAGAAGATCTCATGAAGAAATCAATTGCGGGTCTTGTTGTTGCCGGCGCGATGGTCGCAACATTGGCCGCGGGCTGCAGCAGTAGACCCAATGCAGAAGAGCTCAAGCAGTTAGAGGACCTCAAGGCCGAGGTTTCATCCTTGGAGCGGGGGATATCTGCGAGAGAGTCTGAGAAGGCTGCCTTGTTGAAGGCGATCGCGGATAAAGATGCTCAGTTGAGCCAGTGCTTAAAAGACAAGGCGCTTGTTCAAGAGCGTCTAAGAGGAATGTAAACCTGAGGTCTATTAGCAAGGAGACATGACAATGAAAGTTCTGAATCGACTAACTCTCGTTGCGGCCTTGGTTCTCTTCATCTGTGCCAGCGCTGCTGCCCAGGAGATGACAAAGGAAGAGTGGCAGAAACAGATGACCGAGCTCACCGCGAAACGAAATGACCTCAGGAACAACCTTACCGCGTTGCAGGCTGAGGTCGACAAGCTGAAGAAAGATGACGCCGAGAAGGCAGCCGCTCTCAAGAAGTGCAACGACGACATGATGGCGCTTGTCGGTGCCACGCCTGAAGCAGAGCGCGCGTTCGCCGCAAAGCTGGATGAGATCGATGCAAAGATCAACGAGCTCTCCCGCCTCTCGAACCAGGATCTCTGGGCACGGAAGGGCGAGGTGGACGATGTCCAGAAGATGCTCGATGAAGTGAAGAAGAACAAGATGAGCGCGTTGCCAAAGTACTATGACAGGGTCAAAGAGCAGCAGAATCGGCTCGATGCGCTCAAGAAATCTCTCGAGTCGGCGGAGATCGCGATGACCTACACCGTCGGCACTTGGGCGAAGGACCGGGATTGCCTCTGGAACATTGCCAAGAAGCCCAAGATCTATGACAATGCATTCCTCTGGCCGAAGATCTGGCAGGGCAACCGCGATCAGATCAAGAATCCGGATGTCATTAAGCGCGGACAGAAACTGACGATTCCGCCGAAGGCAGATCTTACCGGGGAGGAGAAAGCCGCGGTGCGTTCTTACTGGAAGAAGAAGCAGGCAGCCGCGGAGCAACCAAAGCCCGCTGTGCCGGCGAAGAAATAACGGAGGAACGCTTCCCACGGTTGTGCTGATTCTTCGACTGTTCTACATTCTGGAACGCCCTCGCCGCACCATTGTGCGGTTGCGAGGGCGTTTCGCTTTTTGTCGACCATATCTTTGAGGAGGATGAACGACTTGGTAGAGCGAAGGGTTCAGCTGGCAGGTATTGACACTGTTCAGTTGTTGGGATTCAACGACGCAAACCTTCAAATGATTGAAGATCGGTTTGATGCAACGATCACCGTTCGGGGTGATCAGATCACGGTCCGTGGGCCGGAACCAGACGCGGTCAAGATTGAGAAAATCTTCAAGGAGCTCATCTACATCCTGAACAAGAACGGCAATCTGACGCCGAATGACGTCGACACGGTGATCGACCTTGTAACCGTCAACGGATCCTCCCCCGAAATTTCCCGCGAGGTCGCGGCGGAAGACACTGACTCAGCGATTCTCTACACCAAGGTCGGCATCATCAAGCCTCGCACGCAGGGGCAAAAGGCCTATGTGCAGCAGATTCGAAAAAATGACATCGTGTTCGCCATTGGACCCGCCGGCACCGGCAAGACGTATCTGGCTGTTGCGATGGCAGTTGCGGCTTTGAAAAACCGAGATGTTACCAAGGTGGTCTTGGCGCGGCCTGCCGTTGAGGCCGGTGAGAACCTGGGATTTCTCCCGGGTGACTTGAGGGAAAAGGTGGATCCCTACTTGCGGCCGCTCTATGATGCGCTCGACGACATGCTGACTGTCGAGAGACTCAGGAGCTACACGGAAAAGCGCATCATTGAGATCGTTCCGCTTGCGTATATGCGCGGCCGAACGCTGCATAACGCGTTTGTCATTCTCGATGAAGCTCAGAACGCGACGGCTCTCCAGATGAAGATGTTTCTGACGCGGCTGGGTGAGCACGCGAGGGCCGTGATTACGGGCGACATCACGCAGATCGACCTTCCTCAATCTACCGTCTCAGGGCTGGTACAGATTCAAGAAGTCCTCCGGTCGATCCCCGGCGTGGCATTTGCCTACCTGGATCGGAACGACGTCGTCCGGCATCGGCTGGTCAAAGATATCATCGACGCCTACGGACGCTTCCACACAAACGCCAACGGGTCGAAGAAAAACGGGGGGCTGGGCTAAAGAGGTTGGATGAAGACAACAGTGAAGCTGAGCGATCCGGACCTATCGCTTTTTCTCCGCACGCTTTCCCTCATTCCACAGCGCATCCATTTCCTCCAGACTTGAGTGTTCGAGTTTCTTCCCTTGCTTGTGGAGCTCCTCCTCGATGCGCTGAAATCGCTTGGCAAATTTCTTGGTGGACTTGCTGAGCGCGCTCTCAGGGTTAACGTGCAAGAATCGGGCGTAGTTGACGAGTGCGAAAAGAAGGTCGCCATACTCCTCTTCCAGGTGTTCGTGCCTTGATGATGCCTCCGCCGCGTGGAGCTCGTTGATTTCTTCCTTTACCTTGTCCCACACATCCTCTTTCCGTTTCCAGTCGAATCCGACCTTTGACGCCTTCTCCTGAAGTCGATGCGCCTTGAGAAGTGCAGGCATGTCGTTTGGCACGCCCTCCATCAGAGATTTCCGCCCTTCGCTCATCTTGATCTTTTCCCAATTCAATTTCACGTCTCTCGAGCTATCGACTTTGGCATCGCCGAAGACATGCGGGTGCCGGCGGATGAGCTTCTTGATGTGATCAGAGATGACGTCGTCGATCGTGAAGGCAGATCGTTCTTCTGCCATGACGGAATGGAGTGTCACGTGGAGCAGGAGATCGCCAAGCTCTTTTTTGAGCTCCTCCATGTCGTTGTGGTCGATAGCCTCCACAACCTCATAGGCTTCTTCGATCAGGCTGTGGCGAATGGACTGGTGCGTTTGTTCACGATCCCAGGGACATTCTCTTCTGAGCCGCCGCACGACGGCGAGTAACTCGGAGAATTTCGTGTCGCTCTCATGCTTTTTCACGCTGGCCTCCTCATTTGATAGGCATCTTAACAAAAAGAGGGTGGAGAATCAACGATCCCAGATACGATGATGGCATTCAGCACCACGGGGACACCTGCGATGCTGCCGCGTTTGACATTGAGTCAGGCGAAAGTTGCCGTTGTTTTTTTGTCAGTTTATGCTTACTTTGCTATCCCAGCGAGGGGCTGTAGCTCAGTTGGGAGAGCGCTTCGTTCGCAACGAAGAGGTCGTCGGTTCGATCCCGATCAGCTCCACGATCGCTGAACGGTTCTGCGCCGGCCTGTCAGCCATCTTTTTGGCGGAAGGCTCATCCGCCAAAAGGCTCGGCGGACAAGTCCGCCTATGGCGGAGATCCCGATCAGCTCCACAAGGTGGTTGTTTCCGCCAGAGGCGGACCCGCCAGACTGCGTAGCGGGTCCCGATTTTCGGGATCCCGTAAAGCGGGACTGGGGCGCCTTTAGCGGAAGTTATTGGTTAAGTGGTGATCAGTTAGTTGAGAGGATGGATTGCTCGGGGAGATGGCGGATCACCAATCAACCGATCACTCATTAACGAGTTTCTTGAGAATCTTCGGAGAGTTTCGTTGTTTTTGTTCACATGTTCTGAGGTCAAGTCCTGCGCAACAAGACGTTGCTCAACCCCGCCAGGTCCGGAAGGAAGCAACGGTCGGCAAAGAGTTTTGTGTGACGCAGGGTCGCTTGACCTCATTTTATTTGCTGCAGTCAGGGGAGATAATTGGCACGAAACGTAAAGCCCGGTCGTTGGCTTTTCATCCCACCCCAACGGGATGAGGAAAAACGACGCACACTAAATCATGGTATCCAGCATTCTTATCATCACACTATTTCTCGCCATCAGTCTTGCGCTCGTATGGTACGTCCCTCCCCCTGCAATCAGCGGGGCAAGAGATGCCTCTTTGAGGTCGCCGGGAGGTTCCTGCGACAGACGAAGCAGGCAAGCGCAGCGCGTTGGTCAACATGGACACATGCACACACGATTGTCTCCCCCGCCCGAACGACGTTGGCGGGCGGGCTGCGGTGCTCAACCGCGGTGTTCTGGGCTACGTCCATCTTTGTCCGATGCGATGTGTTGTGATTCCATTGCGTGGAGTCTGAGGTGGACCGAATGCCCATATGAAAAAAGAAATCATTATCAATTCCACGGCGAACGAGCACCGTATCGCCATTCTTGAGGACGGCAGACTCGCCGAACTCTTCGTTGAAACCCCTGGCAAGGAACGCATGGTCGGGGACATCTACCTGGGCAGAGTTGCCAAGGTGATGCCCGGCATCCGTGCGGCGTTCATCGATGTTGGACTCCAGCAAGACGCCTTTCTCCACTTCTCCGATATTGGTTCCTCGCTTTCTGAGTACAATGCGTTGTTCGAAGACGAAGACGAGGAGAATGGAGCCGGTTCTCCATCGGCACAATTGGATTCTGCCGGATTCCAAAGAGGAGGAGGCGAACACACTCCCGCGTTGCCCGCAGTCGAAGCGAAGGCCACCGGGCGTTCAAGCGTTGGCGGTCAAACGGAGGAGAAACGCGATCGGGAGATCAGTCTTCAGAAGGGGCAGGACATCCTTGTGCAGATCACCAAGGAACCCGTCGGGAAGAAAGGCGTTCGGGTAACGTCTGAGATTTCACTCCCCGGACGGTTCCTTGTCTTGCTTCCCTTCGATGGAAAAATCGGCGTTTCGAAGAAGCTCACGGACTTCAAGGAGAAACGTCGGCTTCGGCGGGTTGTGCGCTCCATGCTCCCGTCGGCCTTCGGTGCAATCATCCGCACGGTGGCAGAAGGGAAGGAAGACGCGCTTATCCGCCAGGACCTCGAAGAGCT
>CAZTKU010000131.1:0-8254 GCA_964614245.1 uncultured Ignavibacteriaceae bacterium | reverse complement strand
GTTGATCGATCCAAGGTTGAACTTCGTATCTATACGATTCGGGATTTTCTGCTCCCTGTCTGCGAAACCGTAAGCCTTCTGGAAGAACTGTTTCCCATCCTTGGCGATCAAGACGACGCCGGAGAACTCATCCGCTGCCTCGAGTGAATCGATGAACGCTTCAACGGAGGCGATGAGCTCTGCGCGATTCTGCTTCCGTGACGACTGCTGGTTCTCACCATCGGCCTCGTCGACCATCAGTTGAACAAGGTGGTGTGGCGATGTCTCCTCCAGCTCAAACTCAAAAATGAAGTATCCCCCTCTCTCAGCTCGCATGAGGACGCTACAGTAGCCGCCTTTGGCCTCGATGACCCTGAGAAGCTCGAGCGAACCAAGCCGATCGTGAAGTCGCTGATAGCGATCCGTTCGCTCCTCCGCGCTGGCGCGGCTGAGCGCTTCCCGAGAAGTGTTACTGCGGAAGAACTCGCGTACGTTTTCCGCATTTCCGGAATCGTAAGCCTTCAGGTAGGCGGCAACGAGCCTTCCGGCGGGTGAATCCGGGAGTGAGACCTTCTCCTGTGCCCAAACTTGACAAAGGAGTGCAATAACAAGAATTGACTGAAAGAGCGCGGGTGTTTTCATTATCGTCTCCGGAGATTGTGGACGGCGTCTTCCTCCTTTGACGCATGGCGAAGATTTGCTGTTCCCATATGGTGGTACCTTGCGAAGGCCTTAATTGCGGCTTGAGAATCCTTCTCAAGGCACGTAGTCCCTTAGGCCGGTTGTTCGGCGGTTGGAGGCTTGCCCGGCACGAATCTGGCGATCACCATTCCTGCGAGGAAGAATCCCGCGATGGCATCCACAAGTTCCGCGATCGTGAACGCATTGCTGAATGCATACCAGTTCCACTGCGGGAGACTAAACGCTGCAAATCCTGCCAGTCCGACCCACAGGCTCAGGAACACGAGGTTCCAATAGGAGACTTGCACGCTCGCCAACACCAGACAGATAAAGAGCGCGGCGAGCATGTCGGTGATTAGCTGGATCACGAAGTGGGCTGGAGACGAACCCATGGGGCCGACCCGGACCGAGGCCAGCATGAAGGGGCCGTTCATCATCTGGTCTTCGGCTTTCTTGTTTGCAGCGTCGAACTCTTCCTGCGTCATCCCGCTTGTGCGCTCAGTCATGTTCGGCAAGAAATACACACCCGAAATCGGCGCGTTGGCGAGAATCGCTCTTGTCACGGCGTCCTGATCCTTAAACATCAAGAGCGCGTTGTTCGAGAAGGGGAGAAGCATGTGCGAGACCGCGCCCCAGAGAAAGAAGACGATCCCTCCCAGGACTGTTGCGAGAACGAGATTCTTCGCAGACATAGAGTTGCTCCTTATGTGGTTGTTGATGAAATGGAATAATGGAATGATGATCTCTAACCTGTCAGTATCTCCAGCTCGTGGTGTCGGCTCCGGGCGGTGCACTGACACGTATGCGGTCGAGAATTTTCGGCGCATGGATCTGGTGATACATCAATCGCGAAATCCAGATCGGATGCGCGTGGTCGCCGTTCCAGCAATGTTCGGCCAGACACTCGTAGTCCACTTCGGCATCGGCAGGGGGAACCTTGAGCTCTCTCAACACGGTTTCCGTCAAATGGACAGCGTTGTTCAGATAGAAGTTGTCGAGTTCTCCGACGTAGATGTGGATCTTGCCGCGGAGCTGCGGCCCCAATTTCGCCCAATCGCGCTTCAGAATATAGCTCAGATCGTAGTTCTCACGCCAATACTCAGCGACTTTCCTGTCAATCTTCCCGGTCTGCTTGTCCCAGATCGGCTTCGGATATCCGTCATTGCCTGCCGGGGAGTACACCGCCTGCCAGATGTCCCATTGTCCGCCCGAACGACCGTTGTCTCCGAGCACGAGCTCAAGGCGGTTTGTCTCTTCCATCGTCGCCGTCACTTCATTTCGATGGTTCCGCAAACCAGGTCGAGGAATGCTTTTCCACGGGCCTTCCATTGAGTAGGCGTTCTCGTGCTCGTAGATGTTCACCACCGTGTAAGCGCGGAAGTCGATCGGATCGGGACACGCTGCCCAGCAGCCATTGAACTCGTCGGGATAGAAGACCTGTGCGGCGAGCGCCTCCCAGCCGCCGGTTGAGCCACCGTAGAGAAACCTGGCCCAACCCTGACCGATGCAGCGGAATTTCTTTTCGACGTACGGAACGAGCTCATACATGATCGCATCGCCGTAGGGACCGAGGTTGGCTGAGTTGACGGCGTATGAATCGTCGTAGTAGGGATTCGCATGCTGGATTTCGATGATGACGAAGCGCGGAAAGTCAGGGCCTGTCCAGTCTTGGTAGAGCTTGTAGGCGTATTGCTGCTGGATTCCGTTGTACCCGTGAATCCGAAAGCGCTCACTGTAGTCGGGCTTCAGACCTGTATCGGGCGGGGCCTCTCTCCAGCCGCCGAACGTGGAGGGGAAATGCCCCTGGTTGATGACAAGCGGATACCGTGCATTGGGATGCTCGTCAAACCCGTACGGCAGCAGAACGCATGCACCGAGAGACATGTCGCGACCCCAAAATTTCGAGAGCCGCTCGCTCTTGATCCTGACATGCTTGACGTACTTTGTGTCTTTTGGAGGCTCGATGGGCGGAATCTCTTTGTCGAGCGTGACTGGGATACTCTGGCTACGAGCAGGATCGATGAGCACTTTCTTGGGCACGCTGTAGAGATTGCCTGGCGCACGGTTCCACTGCTGTCCCTCGCCACGGTCCATCGGGAGCTTGACCGTGTGCCCATCTGCACGGCGGAAGGTCTCGTATTTGTGGAGCAGTGCCTGGACCCAATACTCTCCGCGGGGAATCTCAAAAAGTGTCTTTCGCGGAAAGCCGAACACCTTCTGATCCACAATGGCCCCCTCGCCAGGCTTCAGGCCATCGACGTTTATGCCGAAGATCTGCTGAGTGTTTGGTCCATCATTCACCTGGAAGCGCGGCTCTCGTGAGCTGTCGGCAGATATAATCAGCAATACGCGCCCGTCCAGGGGCACGGCGCTGCGTTCTGTGGGAAAAGAGATGGAGAAGAGCGGTTGGGAAAGAGCGTGATGAGCCGAAATCTGGATGAGGAGGAACAGAGCGAAAGCGAGGCGGGGAAGAGTGAAGTTGTGTCTCATGGTCGGGTTCTCCTTCGGGCTTGCGCCCCTTGAATTCCGTTGAGTATGATGAAGCGGTGACTGCTCGATGCTGGTGGAATGTCTGCAAGTCTAGTTCACCTTTCGCACAACCAGCCAATGCACGCAGGCGATTGCCGTCGTCAAGACGATCACGGCGAGCTCGCTGAGCCCCATGGCAGTTGCGGGGAAGAACGAAACGAGGATTCCCAGCACTGCAATTGCCTTTCCCACGGGAAGCCGGAAGGCGTCTGCTTGCGGATTCTCTTTTCGGAGTTTCAACACAGCCGCGCAAACCGTGCCATACACGAGAAGACGGGCCGCTGCGGAGAGATATGCGTTCCACTCAAAGCTGCCCGCCACAGCTAGCGCCCATACGAGAACCGCAAACACGATGATAGAAACGTACGGTGTTTTGAATTTCGGATGCACACGTCCAAAAACCTTCGGGAAGTCCCTGCGCTCCGCGAATGCGTAGGTGAGACGCGGCACATTCAACATGGCTGCTGTGATATAGCCAAAGACTGATATCAATGCGCCGATCGCGATCAGCCAAGCCCCTGCATCACCGATGAAGACGCGCGCTGCAGTTGCGAGGGGTCTGTTCGTACTGTCCGGCGCAGAGAGCGTCCCGACGACCACAATCTGAACGAGGACATATATGACAGTGACCGTAATGAGTGCGGTGAAGAGGGCGAACGGTGTGTCACGCCTCGGATTCTTGACTTCTCCCGTCGGCATCAGGGCGGCCTCGAATCCGCCATAGGCGAATACGAGCAGCATCACAGCCTTAAGCCAATCGGCCGAAGCGGGTTCCGATGGTTGCGCCGGTGAGGATTTGGCCAGATAAGCCAAGCCCAGACACACGAAGATGAGAAGCGGGACCAGCTTCGCCGCAGTGAAAACATTACTCGCGGTTGTACCGCCTCGAACTCCGCGATAATTAACGTACGCGATCAGACTTATCACGGCGGTCAAAAGGGCGATGCGCGGGGCTGGTGAAGACACGCCGGGCCAGAACTCAGCGAAGTAGTTCACAAAAAGATTTGCATTGGCGGCCGATGCAGTCAAACGCACGAGCCATGTCAGCCAGCCCACCTCGAGACCAGCGAATCTGCCAAACGATTCACGCGCATAAATGTAAGGGCCGCCCGGCTCGCGAAACTGCGATCCGACCTCGGCGAAGCACGCGATGATGATCCCGATGCCGACCGCACCCAGGAGGACAGCATAAGGGCTCGCAGTGCCCAACAGCCCGGCTAGAATAGACGGGAGGCCGAAGACGCCGCTCCCGATGATCGAATTGATGACGAGGGCTGCAAGGCTCCATCGCCCGATAGTGCGCACCAAACCTGAGGAGGGCTCTGCGGTGGGCATCCGGATGCTCTTCGATGCGTGACTGGTGTCTGGTGGCAAGAAGGTAGGTGATTTCAACCGCGAATGCAACGCCGGCAGGCAAGCCCAACGAACAACAAACCAACAACCAAGAACTAAGATCGATCTTTGATGTTCGGTTCCCGTTGCACCGTCTGACGAGTTTTTCCAAACGGGAGCCAGAGGAGCCAGAAGAGCAAAAGGCCCAACGCGTCTCCAACCAGCACATAGAGCGGCCACGGACCCATGTAATCCAGCAGCGATGCTTCCGTCGGTTTCTCGCAGATGTAGAAGTAGTTGGTCTCGAAGATGATATTGAACAAAGCGATGAGCGCCGCGTAGAGATGGAGTGCGAGAAACGCTCGCCAGACTGAACCTGGGCGAGGCCGCAATTGCCTGCTCCAGGTCAGGAACAAGATGGCGACGATGATGCCGCCGTGTGCGGCGAAGAAACTCAGCGTCAGGTACGACAACGTTTGAGTTGACACATCCGGCGTCAAGACGGCCATCGTCGTGCCCGCCAGACCCCAGTAATAAATCAGCTCATATGCCCATGGCTTCAGGGTGAAGAGGGTATACACCGTCAGCCAGAGCACAAGGTCGCACAAATGCAGCGGGAGGCTGTAGGGGAAAGTGAACCAACCGCGCTCCAGATAGTACGCGTACCAGGTGAGCTCAACGATGAGGATCATCCAAGCAAGGAAGAAACGGGTCCTCCGCGTACGCCCCTCCTTGCCGCGCGCCCACCAGGCAAGCGCGGCAGCGAGCGTCGGAATCAGCGCGATGATGACGAGATGAGGAAGGCCAAAGAGCTGGAAGGGAGTCGACACGGCATCGAATGTATGGGTGTTGGATGCTCGACGCGAATGTAAGTCAAATCGGAGTCGTTTGCAAGGAGATCGGCAGAAGCGAAAAAGCCGGATTCGACATCCGGCTTTTCGGTTCAAGCGACACCACAGCGATAGTCAGAGATTGAAGTACAGCTTGTACTCAAACGGATGCGGCATCGTTCCGATCGATTTGATCTCCTCCTGCTTGATCTTGGCCCACTGGTCGAGCAACTCATCAGAGAAGATGTTTTCCCGTCTGAGGAACTCGTTGTCGAGAGCGAGCGCATCGAGAGCTTCCGAGAGATTGCGGGGAAGAAAGCGCACTTGATCTCTTGACAGGTTCTCGACATTCCCGTCCATCGGTCCGAAGCCCTCCTTGACGGGATCAATTTCGTTCACGACGCCGTCGATGCCGGCGAGAAGCATTGCCGACAGGCAGAGGTACGGGTTTGCCGTCGCGTCGGGGGGACGGTACTCAAACCGCGTTTCCTCGGGGTTGTTGATGTACTTGGGGATCCGAATGGCCGACGATCGATTGCCCGTGCCGTACGTCAGTGCGACGGGTGCCTCGAAACCGGGCACGAGGCGCTTATACGAGTTCGTGCTCGGATTTGTGAACGCCGAGAGAGCGGCTCCATGCTTCAGCAGCCCCCCGATGAAATAACGAGCCAGCGGGCTCAGGTTGCCGTATTCTCCCTTTCTGTAAAACGCGTTCTTACCGTTCCTGGTCAGATAAACGTGGAGATGCAGGCCATTACCCGATTGCTGGTACATTGGCTTCGGCATGAACGTCACGTGGAGGTCTTTCTGACGGGCGAAATTGAACAGGGCATATTTCGTGGTGATGATATTGTCGGCTGTGGTCAGCAAGTCGTTGAAATACGTTTCGATTTCCTGCTGACCCCGCTCGCCGCTCTCGTGATGATGATATTTCACGCTGATGCCGAACTGTTTGAGAAGCTTGCACGCCTCATCGCGGAAGTCATCATACACATCGAAAGGATTTGCGGCGTGGTACGCGTTCTTCAAAAACTCCTCCGCGTGTTCCACTTCATAGTAGGACGAAGACGTTCGAGTGTCGAAGCGAACCTTCGAGAAAATGTAGAACTCGAATTCCGGCCCCCACAACGATTTTTCCAGGCCGATGGTTTTCTTCATCAACTCCTCAGCCCGTTTGGCGAGCCGCCTCCCGTCCTGCGAAAACGGAGTCCTGATCTGGTCGGTGAGAAGGATGTTGGCATAGAAGCTCAGCGTCGGCTCAGTCCGGAACGGGTCAATCACCGCAGAACTGAGATCGGGAACGAGGATCATATCGCTGTTCTCGACCTTTCGAAATCCGTAGCTTGAGCCGTCAAATCCCACGCCTTCGGCGACAAGCTTGGCGAGGATGTTCGGGAACACCGGCAAAGAGATGTGATGAAGGTAGCCGGTGAGATCGATGCATTTCAGATCGATCATTTCGATCTTCTTTTTCTTGATGACGCTGTTGCAGACCTGTAATTGTCGTGAATCCATACGTTCATCCCATTTCAATTCGTCATGCTCTTCGTGATCGGCGATGCAGTTTATTTCCCCCCAACCTTCAGGTTACCCAATCCCTGTTTTTTCATCAGGGCTTCGATCTCTTCGATCGTCTTCGGAGCTCCGGCGGAGAGAACGCGTAGCCCGTTTTCTGTGATCAGCACGTCGTCCTCAATCCGAACACCAATGTTCCAGTACTCCTTGTCACATGGGCTTCCTTCCGGAATGTAAATTCCCGGCTCAACGGTCAAGACCATGCCAGGTGTGAGCGGTTTGCCGAATATCCCCACGTCGTGCACGTCTAACCCGATGCCGTGACTTATTCCATGCAGGTAGTACTGGCGGGCCTCGCTCTTGTCTTTGATGATGCCGAGCCTCATCAGGCCGTCTGAGATGACCTCAATTGCCTTCTGGCCGGAAGCGTTTCCTGAGGCGCCGGGCTTGAGTTCCTTGATCGCCTCTTCCTGTGCTCTGAGGACGATTTCGTAGATGGCTCTCTGAGCAGGGGAGAAAGTCCCGTTCACCGGAATGGTTCGCGTGACGTCGGCTGAGTAGCCTTGATACTCTGCCCCGAGGTCCATGACGACGACGTCGCCGCTCTTCGTTTGCCGGCGGTTGGACTCGTAGTGGAGGACGCAGGAATTCGGCCCGGAACCGACGATCGAGGGGAATCCCGTGTACTCCGCCCCATATTTCGTGAAGCAGTACTCGATAACCGCCTGAAGCTCGTACTCATACATCCCCGGCTGGCAGCTCTTCATCGCCTCGATGTGCGCAGCAACTGTAGCGTCGATGGCCTTCTGGAGGAGCGCGATTTCTGCTGCCGATTTAATGCCGCGCATCTCCGCAACAGCCCCGAGAAGCGTTTTGATCTCAAGGGTCGGGAACGCGAGCTGCAATTCGTTCTTCACCTCGCGTGACAGGATGTACCGCTTCTCCATGAGCGGATCGTAGAAGAGATCGGGGACGCTCGGAGAGTAATAGAGGATTTTCTTCTCGGCCAAGGCGCGTTTCACGAAGCTCTGCAGCTCGCTGCTAGCTATGGCGACCTGGAATCCGAGTTCCGATTTGGCTCCCTCAAGCCCCATGCTTTCACCCGCGGCACTTCGCTGCTTCGGACGGACGAAGAACACCTCTTTGGAAGTGGTGGCACTATCGACCTGAACGCCATCGGGTGCAAGCACCAGGTAACTCCTCGGCTCGTTGCAGCCGGTGAGGTACAAGAAGTTGCTCTCTTGCCGGTACAGGTAGTTGACGTCGTTCGAACGATTGTCGGGATCGTTTGCCTTGAAGACAGCGATGGAATTGGGCTCCATTTTGGCAAGCAGCGCAGCCCGACGCTGATTGTACTCGTTCGGCGTGATGCGATCCGAAGCCCAGTC
>CAZTKU010000130.1:0-8287 GCA_964614245.1 uncultured Ignavibacteriaceae bacterium | reverse complement strand
GTTTTTGGCTCGGGGGCGGTTCAGTCCTTCTTTGAGGACGGGGTTTTTCAGCAGCCTCCTAGTGTGCCGTCGACTGGTTCTTCCTCTACTTGTCGAGCACGATAGTGTGAGGCCAATGTGCGATGCCGATCTTCGGCCTCCCGGCCGCGCAGAAGGCCCTCCACGGCAGGAGGGGATTTCGTACGGCGCGACACACTGCTTCACCGCACAACCTAGCCTCTCGCTTGCGGGAATCCTCAGCGGTATGAAGGGAGTAAGGATGAAGGACAAGATTGTCGTGCGGCTCGCCGAATAACATCCTTGCTTTTCAGTTCCCCCTTTGGTATTTTGGATAAACCACAGATGAGTCCACCCCTTCGATCAACCATTTCATGGAGCAGGCTGTAGGCCCCGACCTTCTCGGGGCAAATCCCGTAGAACTACAGGAACCTCCAACCAACGCACAAAACCCCTCAGCGCAACACCGCCCTCAGCCCCAGCCATCTCAGACCCAAGCAATCGCTAAACGCTATGCTTGCATCAGGATCGCGCTGGGGATCGCTGGCGCTCTTCTGTTCTTTGCCCTCACGATCCTCCTCGTCGCGACTCATGCGACGCGGACGCTTGAGGAATTGGCACGCACACCGGTTGAAAACGACTACCTCGCGCTGCTGCTGTTCGCAGCTGGACTCGGCCTCGTCGAGATGGTGTTGACTTTTCCCCTGAAACTCTACTCGGGCTTCTACCTGGAGCACAAGTACAATCTCTCCAATCAGAGATTCCGGGCTTGGATTTGGGAGGGAACAAAGGGAATGCTTGTCGGTGTGTTTCTCGGCACGCCGATTCTCCTGGTGCTCTATTACTGTTTGAGGAGCATGGGGGACCTCTGGTGGCTGCCTGTGGGAGCGATTCTCTTTCTTTTTTCTCTCGTCTTGGCACGCGTTGCGCCGGTGCTCATTCTTCCTCTCTTTTACAGATTCAAACCGCTGGAGGATGGGGAGCTGAGGAATCACATCCTCGGTCTCTGTCACAAGCTTGGGGTGTCGGTGCAAGGAGTGTTCGTGTTTGATATGAGCAAGAACACGAAGAAGGCAAACGCCGCGTTCACGGGCATTGGGAGGTCAAAACGCATCATCCTTGGTGATACATTGGTGGCCAACTTCACGAACGAGGAGATCGGAACGATCTTTGCGCACGAATTGGGGCATTATACGTTCAAACATGTCTGGGTGACGTTGGCGGTTGGAACGATCAGTACATTCTTGGGTCTGTATCTCACCGCAGGGGTCTATCGTGCGAGCCTCTCGTGGTTTGGATTTTCTTCAGTCGACCAACTTGCAGCCTTGCCGCTTCTTGGTCTCTGGCTGGGGATCTATTCGTTGATCACGGGCCCGCTCTCCAACATGCTGTCGCGTTCGCACGAGCGAGCGGCTGATCGTTTTGCGATAACGACGTCAGGGAACAGAGAGGCATTTGTCAATGCATTGCGGAAGCTGGCAACGATTAATCTTGCCGATACCGCCCCGCATCCGGTGATTGAGTTCCTTTTCCACAGCCACCCGTCTATAGAGAAACGCGTCGAGGCCGTTGAGCAAATGTAGTTCGTTGTCACAGAATCATGCACGTATGGCGCTATGGTTGTGACATTCGTAAAATGCTTGCTGATCGTTCTTGCTGCGATCCCGCTGTCAACGCTCGCACTGGTATCGGTGCCATTGGACAAGAGCGGGAGATTTTATCATTCGGTTGCGCGTACGTGGTCACGCTTCATCCTGTGGATCTTTGGGATCAAGGTGACGATCCGTGGCGTTGAGCATCTTGACGCGTCGAAACACTACATCTACGTGTCGAATCACGCGAGCATGTTCGATATCCCTGCGGTGATGGTGGGAATCCCCGATGATGTTCGCTTTGTCCTCAAAAAGGAGCTGACCAAGGTCCCTCTGTGGGGATGGGCGTTGAAGTACGGTCACTACATCACGATTGACCGGGGCAAGGCGCGGGTCGCCATGAAGAGCTTGGAGGAAGCGGCTGAGCGGATGCGAACAGGAGCTTCCGTAATCTTGTTTGCAGAGGGGACGAGGACACGGGATGGCAAGCTGCAACCGTTCAAACGGGGCGCATTTTCCCTGGCGGTAAAGGCCGGTGTCCCGATCGTTCCCGTGGCCATCAACAATACGTTTGGGATTCTTCCAAAGGGATCGATCCGCGTCCGGGCCGCCGACATCGTCATGGTTTTGGACAAGCCGATCTCCACGCATGATGTTGAAGGGAGGGAGGGGGAGATGCAATTGATATCACAGGTGCGCGCAGCAATAGCAAGAAACTATGTAGAACAATCGTAGGTCAGCGTATGCCCGTAACGATCGAAGACGTTGAGCACATCGCCAGGCTTGCCCGGCTGGAGTTTACAGAAGCGGAGAAGAAAAAGTTCACGCATCAGCTGAACGAAATCCTCACATACGTCGAGCAGCTCAACAAGCTCGATACAAGCAAGGTTGAACCGTTGTCACACGTCATCGAGCTGGACAACGTGTTCCGTCCGGACGTTGCGAAGCCCGGCCTCACGCCGGATGAAGCATTGAAGAACGCTCCGGCCAAGACGGAGAAGTTTTTCAAAGTTCCAAAAGTCATTGGTGACAGGTAACCGATGTCGTTCGTTGTCGCAGTGATCCCAGCTCGGTATGCCTCGCACCGGCTTCCCGGGAAGCCGCTGATCGACTTGCTGGGCAAACCCATGATTCAGCGGGTGTATGAGCAGGCAAAGAAGGCAAAGCTGCTCGACCGGGTTGTCGTAGCAACGGATGACCAGCGGATCGTCGGCGTTGTGCAGGCGTTTGGCGGTGATGTCATCATGACATCTGCGGATATCAAGAGTGGAAGCGATCGGGTTGCGGCTGTGGCCCGGGTGATCGATGGGGATATCTTCGTCAATGTGCAGGGGGATGAGCCTCTCATCGCTCCCGATATGATTGACCAGGCCGTGCGCGTGGTGCTGGATGACCGGGAAGCTCAGGTCGGCACTCTCGCGAAGAAGATCGATTCGCTTGCCGAACTTCAGAATCCAAGTATCGTCAAGGTGGTCGTTGGACCGGACTCGAACGCGCTGTACTTCTCACGGTCCACCATTCCATTCGTGCGCGACGAGGCAGACCAGAAGAAATGGCTTGCGCATCAAACCTTCTTGAAGCACATCGGGATTTATGTCTTCAGGAAGGAGTTTCTCTTGAAGTACAGTCAGCTACGTGAATCACCGCTGGAGAGAGCCGAACGGCTCGAACAACTGAGGATCCTGGAGCATGGGTTCCACATCAAGGTCGGCATCACGAGCTACGACAGCATTCCCATTGACACGAAGGAGGATGTGGAGAAGGTGCTTAGACTGCTGAAGGGAGAGTAGAGCCTATGATGGCGGGGCTGCCGGATGTCTTCTTACAGCGCCTTACAGACACGAACAACGCTTTCCGAAGAATAACAGGTTGATTCCATGGCAACGAATCACGTCAAGTACATTTTTATCACAGGCGGAGTAGTCTCCTCACTGGGGAAAGGGATCTCCGCTGCATCCCTCGGTCTGTTGCTCAAGGCCCGTGATCTTCGTGTGACTATTCAAAAGTTCGATCCGTACATCAATGTCGATCCGGGGACGATGAATCCATTCCAGCACGGCGAAGTCTACGTGACCGACGATGGGGCGGAAACAGATCTGGATCTCGGTCATTATGAGCGCTTTCTGGATGTAAGCATGGCTCGGCAAAACAATACGACGACGGGTCAGATCTACTATGAGGTCATTTCCAAGGAGCGCCGCGGCGATTACCTGGGTGCAACGGTTCAGGTTATTCCGCATATCACGGATGAAATCAAGAGGCGGATCTCCGGACTTGCCGGAACCGGCAAGTATGATGTGATCATTACGGAAGTGGGGGGAACGGTCGGTGATATCGAGAGCTTGCCGTTTCTCGAAGCCATTCGCCAGTTCACGTTGCATGTCGGCCACCGCAACGCCCTCAACATCCACGTGACGCTCGTTCCTTACATCAAATCCGCAGGTGAGCTCAAGACCAAGCCGACGCAGCACAGCGTCAAGACATTGCTGGAGATCGGACTCCAGCCTGACGTATTGATCTGCCGATCGGAAAAACATCTGAGCCGGGAGCTCCGCGAAAAGATCGCCCTCTTCTGCAACGTCGAGCCTGAGGCAGTCATCGAGGGCCAGGATGTCCAGTCCATCTATGAAGTCCCCCTCGTGTTCGAGCGAGAGCGTCTCGCCGAGATCGTGATCGAGAAGCTGAACCTGAAGTGCACTTCTCCCGATCTTCGACGTTGGACGCGGTTCGTTAATCGAATCAAGAATCCGAGCGGGCGAGTGACAATCGCTGTATGCGGAAAATACACCGATCTTCTCGATGCCTACAAGAGCATCACCGAGGCCTTTGTCCATGCCGGAGCGGAGAATGATGTGGCAGTGGAGGTACGCTGGGTTAAGGCTGAGGACATTGAGCATTCAGGCGCAGAGCAATATCTGGGCGACGTTGCGGGATTGCTGGTGCCGGGAGGGTTTGGGGAGCGTGGAGTGGAGGGGAAGATCGAAGCAATCCGATACGTGCGTGAGCATAACGTTCCCTTCCTCGGGATCTGTCTTGGCTTGCAGTGCGCAGTGATTGAGTTTGCGCGCAACGTATGCAAAATCAAGGGCTCGAACAGCACAGAATTCAAGAAGACGAAGAACAACGTGATTGACCTCATGATGGATCAGAAGGGTGTGAAGATCATGGGGGGAACGATGCGACTTGGTGCCTACCCGTGCATCCTTGCGAAAGGGACGAAAGCCCACAAGGCCTATCGCAAGGAACTCATCTACGAACGCCACCGGCATCGCTACGAGGTCAACAACAGGTTCCGCAAGAAGCTTACCGATGGCGGAATGGTTCTCAGTGGCCTTTCACCGGACAACTCGCTCGTCGAGATCATCGAGCTGGAAAACCATCCTTGGTTTGTTGCCGGGCAGTTCCACCCGGAGCTCAAATCGCGCGCGGTTGACGCACACCCGCTGTTCCGTGATTTCGTGAAGGCAGCAAAAGAATATACCAAGGAATCGACGGCCTGATTTCAGAGAAAGCATGACACCGCATCGTCTACTCGTATTCCTCGCCCCATTGGGCCTGCTGCTAATCGGCTGCAGCGCAACGTCCAGACTTACGTCCACGTACGGGAATAAATACCGATATTCGATCTCGATGGTCGCTCCAGTGAAATCGTCAAACCTGCTCTTCCGCGACGATCGTCTCATCATTCAGTTTCGGTTTGATGACCCTGCAATTCGCTTTCAGGCACAGAATATTTCATCCACGAACATGCGGATCGATTGGAACAAAGCTTCACTCGGCATTAGGGGTCTGTACACACCGGTTCGCAACCTGTCGGCCTTCTACGATTCGAGCGCTGCGCCACTTCTCAGCCCATTGATTCCATCGCTCGGAGTGATCCGCGACGTGATTCTCCCGCGCGGAAATGTCTTTTTCGATGGAGAGCAATGGCAGGTGTCGGACTTGCTGCCAACGAGAGATCAGAATTCGCAAGCGATGCGAAGTTCAGTCGTGAGCCTGATAGGAAGCACCATCGATGTGATCCTTCCTGTCGACTTCGAATCGGACTCTCGTTCGTATCGCTTTTCATTCACCGTCGACTCCGTGAGCCAGATATCGTGGAATGATTATCGTCTGCCCGGCTGGCTTCCGCCTCGGACGCCCGTGCGAAAACTGACGCCTAGTACCGAAGAGCAAATCACAGCAGCGATCATCGTGTCCGGTTTCCTGGGTGTGTTCGCCTACATGAGATCTGCGAAAAAGTCCCCTGTCTCTGAATAGAGGATCACAAAGTGGCTCCGTCCATCGCTCATAGAACAGTCCTCATGGTCTCTTTGGCTGCGGCGTGTTCCTTCTTCACGAATTGCGGAAGCTCGAAGCTCGCGACGGCCTCTGACGACACGTTCTTTGAGCCGCTGAAAACGCTCGATCACCCATCCGCCCCCGAGCCAGCCAAGGCTGAGAAAAGCTCCGGGCAATCTGAGTGGATTACGCGGGCCGATTCCCTGTTGAACACACTGAAGGACCAAGAACGGCGCCTTAATGCGATCACAGCGCAGCTACTGACGCGTGAGGCAAAGAAGGTTGCTGTCCCGCCCGATTCTTCTTCCGTGGTGAAGAAACAATTGGCTCAATCCTCAAAACCCATCTCACAGGCGGAACAGCCTGTATCACCGACGTACGAGGACGCACTTCGCGCGCATAAATCCGGAGATTACCAAAGGGCGATCAATGCATTTGACGGGTTGCTGCAACGCGGCGTCGAGAAAGATCTGGAAGACAATTGCCACTTCTGGATCGGTGTCTGTCACTTCAACCTGAAGCAATTCGACCGAGCTGTCACCTCGTTCAGACTGGTGATCGGTTGGAAGGGTTCGAACAAGAAAGCTGACGCGTATCTTATGCTCGGTCAGACACATGCCCAGTTGGGAGACACTCAGGAAGCGAAGCGCATGTTTGAAGCCCTTATCAGAGAATTCCCGCGCAGTGCTTTCGCTCCGACCGCGCGTCAGAAGCTCAAGGCCCTCAACTCCGTGAAGTGAACCAGTCTAACGATTCGCAGGCCAAAACGTGGAAAGCAAAAGAAAAGCCCCGCATTCATGCGGGGCTTTGTCGTGATATGAAGATCGATTTCGGTGCGCTGAAGCGAGCTAGCGCGATCTCTTCGCCCGTCGGGCTGGGGGCTTCGATGGAACTTTGGCCGGTTTTTTGACCTCCTGGATGGTCTTGATTTCGCTCTCCAGTTGGCTGACCGAAGCCGAGAGCTGACTGTAGATCCTCTCCTCCAACTCTTTCCGCTGTCGTTGTGCCGCGGAGAACGCGCCGTAAATGACCATGCTCGCAAGAATAGTGACCCCGAGCATGATGTAGATCCAAATAATCTTCTTGTCAAGATCCTGACGAAGGATCTCCGCGTTGTAGACGACGATGAATTGAAGGCTGTCGACGCGTCTTGCAACGTCGTCGAAGCTCGATACCGGTTGCTTTGCCACGGTATCCTTTTGAACTGCACTGGTGCCGAGAATTGGGACGGAGGGCTCTCTCCTCGGCCGCCGGGTCTGTGCAGAGGCATCGACAAGGAGAATCAGGCAGGCAAATGAGAGCCACACGAAAAGACTGTTCCCCGTAAAGTATCTCATATTGGCCTCGACTATTCTTGGGATTAAGCAGGATACGGTCGCAAATCGCAAGAAGTTAGAGAGTTCACTCACTAAAGTCAAGGGCAGAATCCGATCAAATTCCGCGCGTTGAATTTCACTCTGTCTTTGGCTATCTTCGTACGCGCTCAATTCCTCATTTTGCCTCTTCAATATTCAGTGCTCCTCCAAGGGAGGGTTCCCATGTCGCTGTTTCTCTGTTTGTTCTTTTTGATTACTCTACCGATTGCTATGGCACACGCACAACTCGCTGATGCTGTTTTCACCAATGCCACGGTATGGACAGTCGACAAGGCCAAGCCATCGGCTGAAGCGGTGGCTGTCCTCGACGGAAAAATCCTTGCCGTGGGCAAGCACGCCGATATACAGAAGCACATCGGTCCGCAGACAAAAGTTATTGACGTCAAAGGGAAGCTCATGCTTCCGGGATTTATTGACGATCACACACATTTCATGAACGGCGGATTCCAATTGCAGAATGTCGACCTCCGCTCTGCGAAGAATGAGTCAGAGTTCGCCCGATTCATCAAGGAACGGGCGGATAAGTACCCCGGCCGATGGATTACCGGCGGCGATTGGGATCACGACAATTGGCCAGGAGGCAAACTCCCAACGAAGGAACTGGTTGACCCGTATACGCCCACCACCCCCGTATTTGTCAATCGGTACGATGGCCACATGGCTCTGGCGAATTCTTATGTTCTTCGACTCGCCGGCGTCACGAAGGAGACCCCGGACCCGCCCGGCGGAACGATCGTGAAGGATCCCAGGACTGGTGAGCCAACGGGTGTACTCAAAGACGAGGCGATGAGTACGGTTTACAGGCACATCCCTGATCCTTCTGAACAAGAGATGCTCGAAGCAGCACGACTTGCGCTTGCAGAAGCTCGCCGGTTCGGTGTCACGAGCATTCAGGACGTCTCCTCGGCGGCGGATCTTCGGGTCTACCAAACCCTTAAGGAAAAAGGCGAGCTCTCCGCCCGTTTTCATTGCAGGTTACCGCTTGCCCAGTGGGAGAACCTCGCGGCCACAGGCATCAAGGTCCCATTCGGAGATGAATGG
>CAZTKU010000129.1:0-8348 GCA_964614245.1 uncultured Ignavibacteriaceae bacterium | reverse complement strand
CGACTTCGCATCACCGCGCTGGCAAAGAGTATCTCTGAAGCAGAATCAGGCATACGCAACGTCGAAGAGAAGCTGCGCAGCAAGGCGGGCAAGTACATCTACGGTGCCGACGAGGAGGAGATGGAGCAAGTCATCGGAAAGCTGCTTGCTGAGCGAAAGCTCACTCTTGCGGTCGCAGAGTCCTGCACGGGGGGATTGATCGCTGACAGAATCACCAATGTGCCGGGGAGCTCAAACTACTTCGAACGTGCCATCGTCAGTTACAGCAATGAATCCAAGCTCGCGGACCTCGGTGTGCCGCTGGCGCTCATTCATCACCATGGAGCAGTGAGCCGCGAAGTTGCGGAAGCGATGGCGTTCGGCATAAGGGTGAAAGCGAACGCAGACATCGGCTTGTCCACGACGGGCATCGCGGGTCCGACCGGCGGCAGTGCGGAAAAGCCCGTTGGTCTTGTCTGGGTCGGTTATTCCGACCGGAATGGCACGCTCGCACTCCGGTTCAACTTCGGCGACGATCGCAGGCGAGTGAAAGAACGAGCGTCACAGGCTGCCCTGGAGCTCGTTCGAAGGAAGCTCTTGAAACTGGATCAATAACTCTTCATTCCCATGCCGAGAATTCGCGCTTTCATCGCCATACCTACGTCCGGAGAGATCAAGCAGAGCATCTCTGCCGTACAAGCTGAGCTTATCAAGTCTCAGGCAGATGTGAAATGGGAGGGCACCGAAAAATTTCATATTACGCTCAAGTTTCTCGGGGACTCGGAACTCGAAGTTCTTCAGTCGCTCGAGGGTGAACTGCAGACGGCCCTTCGGGATATTCACTCGTTTGATCTCGTGTACGGGAGCGTCGGTTGCTTCCCGAACATCAGCCGTCCGCGAGTTGTCTGGATTGGCGCCGCGGAGAATCCTCAGCTCTCGGAGTTGCAGCGACGTGTCGAGGAGGTGTGTGGACGGCTCGGCTTCCCGAAGGAGGATCGCGCCTTTCATGCTCATATCACGCTCGGACGAGTGAGGGGGAATCGTCATCTGGATCGCTTGACTGAGATAGTAAAAACCGTTACTTTTGAACCGATGCAGGCCCGTTGCGCCGAAGTCCACATCATGCGCAGCGAGTTACGACCAACCGGTTCGGTCTACACTCTCTTGAATTCAATTCCTTTTGTACCATAAGCTGGAGTATTCATGTCCGACACGACAAACAAAGAAGCACGATTACAGGCTCTGAAGATTGCCATCGACCAGATTGAGAAACAACATGGCAAAGGAGCAATTATGAAGCTGATGGAGGGCCCTATCGCCAAGATCGATTCAATATCCACCGGCGCCATTTCTCTTGATGCAGCGCTCGGCATCGGAGGCGTGCCGCGAGGAAGGGTCACAGAGATTTTCGGGCCCGAGTCTTCGGGGAAAACAACGATCTGCCTCCACGTCATCGCTGAAGCACAAAAACATGGAGGCATGGCTGCATTTATTGATACCGAGCACGCTCTCGATATCGCCTACGCGAAGAAACTTGGTCTCGACGTGAACAACCTGCTTCTCTCTCAGCCGGAGTTTGGTGAGCAAGCCCTTGAGATCGTGGAAACCCTCGTTCGGAGCGGCGCGCTTGATGTTATCGTTATCGACTCGGTTGCCGCGCTGACCCCTCGCGCCGAGATCGAGGGCGAGATGGGAGATCCCACGATGGGTGTTCAGGCCCGCTTGATGTCACAGGCGCTTCGAAAACTCACATCAGCCATCAGCAAGTCCAAGACAAGCGTGATGTTCACAAACCAGTTGCGCCAGAAAATCGGCGTGATGTTTGGTAATCCCGAGACAACCACAGGCGGAAACGCACTGAAGTTCTATGCCTCCGTTCGCCTGGACATTCGCCGTATCGAAGCTTTGAAGGATGGCCAAAACATCATCGGCAATCGTACCCGGGTGAAGGTCGTGAAGAACAAAGTCGCACCCCCTTTCAAGGAGGCGATCTTCGACATCCTCTACAACGAAGGCATCTCGAGGCTTGGCGATCTGATTGACACCGCCGTCGAACAGAACATCATCGCTAAGAGCGGGTCATGGTTCTCGTATAAGGATGAAAGAATCGGTCAGGGCCGGGATGCTGTGAAGACGTACCTGCAGGGCAATTCCACTCTCGCTAAGGAGATCGACACGGCCGTGCGGCGCAAGCTGGGGCTGTTGCCCGATGAGCCCTCCCCTGCCCCGGCCTCGAAACCGGAGCAAGCTGCAGCGGGAACAAAGAAGACACCAAAATCCTAAGAGGATTCCTCCGTGGTCATCACGAAGATCGTCAGAAGCCGTAAGGAGAGGGGTTGCTTTGCGGTGTACGTTGACGATACTCTTGCCTGTCTCGTCAGTGAGGAGGTCCTCGCGAGATTCGGCCTGCGCAGCGGAGTGCAGATTGACGAGAAGAGCATGGAACAGCTCTCCTCTGCTGCTGCAATGGATCGCGCTCGTCGGATCGCCATCAATTTTCTTTCCTACCGGCCGCGGAGTTCGAAGGAAATCATCGATAAGCTGACGCGAGAAGGAATCCCCGCTGACGTGGCGAACAACGTCGCGCAACACTTACGTGACATCAAGATGGTGAACGATCTTGAATTCGCGAGGATGTTTGTTCGTGACAAGCTCCGCGGAAAACCCATGGGGAAGGCAATGATGAAGCAGAAGCTCTTGGTAAAAGGAATCGCCTTCCAGATCATCGAAAGGGTATTGAAAGAGTACATCACAGAGGAAGATGAGCAGCAGGCTGCAACACGACTCGCTGAGAAGAAAATGAAAGTCAGTCGGGGCCGGTTTACGAGATTAGACACGGCGCGACAACAGAAGCGTTTGGTGGATTATCTCCTTCATCGCGGCTTTTCCACGGAAGTGGCAATGAAAACCGTCCGGACCATGATCTCATAACCTTGACTATGCAACCACTCTCGTCCAATCGGCCCTTGTTCAAGGCCTCCATCATCGTCACGATCCTGGCACTGAGTTTTTGGATAGCCTCTTATTTCCCCGAGCTCGTGTTTGCTCTGATTCTTTCTTGCCTCGCGGCTTTCATATTGGATCCCCTGGTGAAGTTCGTTGAGCTGAGACTTGGCTTGAAGCGAACCTTTGCTGTGCTCGGGGTCTTCGCCGTTGTCGGTGGAATCGTGATTTTTACACTGGCAAACTTGTTCCCTCTCATCCTTTCCCGCATTCAGGGTTTTTACAGTCAGTTTAAGACATTTCCGTTCGAGGCAAAGCTCACGGAGTCAGCCCAGAAGCTTCTCGCCGGCTTTTCTTTCATCAGTCCATCCGACCTGTCGAAGCAGATCCATTCTCTCATCGTATCGGGAATTCAGCAGCTTGGATCCGTGCTGGAGAACGCGCTCGGGGCCGTGGTCTCGCTTGCTATCGTGCCCATCGTCACGTTTTTTATCCTTGTCGATGGGGACCGCGGCGTGAAGAAGCTGATCGAGCGTGTGCCGAATAAGTACTTCGAGATGACGCTCAACGTTATCCACAAGATCAATCAAGATCTCGTTGGCTACTTGCGCGGCTGGTTAATGGAGGCGTTGATCGTCGGGCTCCTCAGCTACGTCGGCTACACAATCATCGGCATCGACTATGCAATCCTCATCGGCCTCATTGCCGGCATGGCAAACATGATTCCGTATCTGGGCCCGGTGGTCGGCGCAGTTCCGGCTCTTCTTGTGTCGCTTACCCAGTACGGCGACTTCAGAATGTTGGTGCCTATCGCTATTGTCGCGGTGGCCGTTCAGCTGATCGATGAAATGATCGTGCAGCCGTTAACGTTCGCGAAGGCAATTGACATGCATCCGCTCTCGGTGATCGTCGTTTTGTTGATTGGAAATGAGCTCCTCGGTATCGCCGGGATGCTTCTCGCTATCCCCTTGTTCACAATCCTCAAAGTTGCAGCAAAAGAAACCTACTGGGGCTTGAAGCGTTACCGGATCACATCGTAACGACTGAACCACCCTCACGCATCGTGTCCCGCGTCGTCATCGACATCGAAACTCTCGGCTCCCCCCTCGATTCCTTCGACGAGGCTCAGCAGAAGTACCTTTTGAAATTCGCCGAGACGGAAGAAGAGCGAATCGAGACAATCCAGAAGCTCAGCCTCTACCCCACGACTGCACAGATCATCGCGATTGGGATGCTTAATCCGGACACGGATAGAGGGAAAGTCCTCTTCCAGTCCGACGAGACGATTGACGAGTTTTCCCAGGATGAGGCCATCCACTACGCGACGGGAAGCGAGAAGGAGATGATGACCCAGTTTTGGGAGGACGTGCAGAAGTATGATCAATTCATCACCTTCAACGGTCGAGGCTTCGATTGTCCCTTCCTCATGCTGCGGTCGGCGATCCTCGAAGTGAAGCCGACACGCAACTTGATGCCCTACCGATACGATTCTTCCATCCACTGCGATCTCATGGAGCAGTTTACGTTCTACGGAGCATTCCGGAAATTCAGCCTCGACTTCTACTGTAAATCATTCGGCATCGACAGTCCGAAGTCTCATGGGATCACGGGATTAGACATGCACGCGCTCTCTGAGCAGAAGCGATTTCGCGATATCGCAGAGTACTGTTTGGGTGATTTGAGAGCGACAGCAGAGTTATTTCGGAGGTGGGAGAAGTATTTGACGTTCTGAGTTCAGAACAGGTGCCCAAAATTAAGATAGAATCCCGTCGTTTCCTTCCCGAAACCAAGGTCCGCACGTACCACGAACGTGTCCATAGAGAATCGCAGCCCAACCAGAGAGTTCACCGCCCAGTTCTGGAAATTCATCATTGAGGCCGAACTGAAAACCTTCCCCGCATCCATTCCCACCACCCCGCCGAATCGCCAATAGATCGGGAACCGTACTTCCGCGTTCAGAACTGCCGCAGTCTTGTCGAGAAAACGATCTTGAGGATATCCCCTCAGCGTTCTGGTCCCCCCCACGGATGCAAGCGCGTGTACAGGAAGATCTGAACCACTTACAATCTGGCTCAACAGTCTTCCCGCGAAGACCGTTTTGGGATAGAAAAGCACGTGATAGGTCTGAAGCGCAAGTGTTGTGCTGGTGATCGAATAGTCACCAGCGAGCCAAGAGCCGCCTGTTTCAATTTCTGCCCGAACAACATGGCCTCGCGACGGGTTGATATAGCTGTCGCGCGAATCATATCGGGCCGATGCGTACAAGGTCGCCGCACTGCTCCTGCCGTGATTCGTCTCCGGCAGTGATCGAGCAAAGAGCCCGTTCACGTCATAGTTGAAATTGCGGACCGTCCTGTATTTGAGGCCAAGTTGTGCAACAAACTCCGGGCTGAATCCGCGACTCACCACCCCAAGGATCTCGAGCGGCTCCTTTGTGTACGTCTCGCGGTCTGCGTTTCGTGTATCGCTCCCAATGCCGTAGAAATTGTTCTTCAAGTACTTGTCGTAGTCCACGATCAGGTCGAAGGAAAGCGGATAGACCTTCCCCTGCCGAACCTCAAAATCCGGCATAGAGAGGACCAGCCGGTACCATCGCTCCCCTTTCGTGCTGTTGAAGGCGACGAGATCAAGCGACTCGGTTAGCCCAAGGAAGTTCAAGAAAAACACCTTCGCTCCATACCCCAGACCGACATCGGTGTCGTAAGAGAGGATGGGCAGTCCTTCGAACTCCCGGTCTGGTGGCGTGATGCCAGTACTTTCGGCATTCTCGCGTGATGAGCACAATCTCGCCAGATCCACCGTTGCCATCAGACCGTAGTGATCGGACGCGAACAGACTGTCTTTCGGTTTGTCCAGAAAAAGCCGCGCCCCCACAACATCGTTTGGCTTGAACTGTTCGCTCAGGAAAATGTGGTCTATCCTCCGCGATTGTCCATCGTACCAGGCACTGAGCAGTCCGTATGCATCGAGCATCCTGCCACGGGCATCGCAGGCGCACACGGAATACTGAATATTGGTATTCTTTTCAGCGTCCCACGAAACCACCTGGTCCATCCCGGCCACCTTCGCAGCATCCATAAATCCGCCGGAATCGGTGAGCTTACGGATCTCTTCATGCGTTGACGTTGCGTTGAAATCTCCGAGAATCACAAACGGCTTACCATCGAATCGCTCGCGGAGAGTTTCCGAGAGTAGCTGAACGGATCTCTTTCGTGTCTGAGCATCGGAGAAACAGTCTTCGACGACTTTCGGAATCTCTTCCGCCGGCATCCCTTGCCTTGACGCGATCTGGCGCGCTACGAAACGTGCCGTCGAATCATCCGGCACGGCAGCCGAAAGAAGAAAGTTTGCCACATACAGGTCAAGATTGTTGACTCGTATCTTTCCAACGAGAGCGGCATTTCTGTCCGAAAAGTGAAACGACGCACCGCTGCCAAAGATCCCAAAGCCCGTGGAGAGATCCCACACATCGACGAATTCCAGATGCAGGGTTTTCCTCGCCAGTATCACCTGACCTTCGTTGAGATTCCATGGAACGCCGACGTATCCGACCTTTATCCCGGCGTTGACGCGCTGATGTATGTAGTCGTAGTCTAGCTCTTTTGCGATATCAGCAGCGAGAGTGGAGACAGGGTTGACTTCTTGGAGGGCGATGACGTCGGGCTGGAGTGCTTTGAGCTCTTCAATAAGTAGCTTCAGTCTCTGATGGCGGATAGCGGGAGATTCGTATTCGCCGACGGTGAAGACGCCGCGATAGTCCAGCCCTGACCAGATGTTAGCGGTGGCGAATCTGAGGATCTGGGCAAGGCTGGGGATCGCAGCCAGGCAAACGAGTAGTATGCACCGCTTGGCATTTTTCATTGCGTGAGCAAGGTGGGGATGCTCGCAGATCCGGCATCCCCACGATATGATTCTTTCTTCACTTCATCAACACCATCCGCTTCGTCTGCACAAGATCACCCGCTGTGAGCTTATACAAGTACATCCCGCTCGCCAACCCATCAGCCCGGAAGGTCTTTGCATAAGTACCAGCCGGCAACTGCTCGTTCACCAAGAGCGCAACTTCCTGCCCGAGCACATTGTAGACCCTCAGCGTCACGAGGGCCGTCGTGGGCAATGCGAAGGCAATCGTCGTATTCGGGTTGAAGGGATTAGGATAGTTCTGTTCAAGAGCAAAGCTTGCAGGGACGCCGACCTCTTGTTCCGCACGAGCCCGCCCGTAGTCAGCAAGGATCTTTGGAGAAACAGGGGGTACACAAAGCACTCGTCCCTCGACTTTCGGGATGAGGACTTGGACCTGTGCCGCATACGAGGTGAGAACCTGGAATTCCGTTGTGGCCGGAATGATACTCAGGTCTGAATATGGGATACCGAGCTTATCGAGAAAGATCGGTACGAATTCATTTGCCGTGACCGAATATATCTCATACGGGTTGAGCGGCTGTCCGTTTATTTCCACCGAAGTCACGCGGCTGAACGGTGGTCGTGCCGGATCGTACGTGTACTCGATGCCGGAAGCCTGCACAAGGAATTCGTCGTAATTCTCTTCAAACGCAGACACGCCGAACTCCAACCCTGACCAGAGGGCCTCGCCGTACATATTGAACGTGGCGATCCTGAACCCCAGTCCGTTCTCTGTGTTGAACCCGTAGCCGACGACCCTGAACAGATCGGCAGCGACGAGTGGTCCAGGATACAGAGGTTGCGCCGTGGATCCGCCCACCTCGATCGCCACATCGGTTCCTGTGGCGGCGCGGAAGGCATCCGTCACGAGGTTTCCAATCGGCGTGTCCTTCGAGCCGGCTACCGAGAGATCCTTGGCGACTTCCTCGAAATATGCCGTCGCGTAGGCGACCTGTTGCGTGTAGACCGGGCCGTACGTGTTTTCGATTCCCTTGATGAGCAATCGGACAGTTGCAGCGACCAACGGCGCCTCCGGAATACTCGAGTCAATCTTGATCAATTCGTAATCCAGCAAACGCACTTTGCCATTATGGACTTTGATCTTCATCTTGCCAAGGTTCAGATAGAAGGCATTTGCCTGAACGATCCACGTTGTCTCTCCGTACGGATTCGTGATCTCGATTGGCTTGTCATAGAGGAAATGATCATGCCCACCGACGATCACGTTGATTCCGGGAATGTTCTGAGCCAGCGCTTGGTCTAACAGCACGCCAAGATGCGAGAGACAAATAACAACGTGGCAGCTTTGTCCTTTCAGGAATTCCACGGTGCTCGCCGCGATCTCGAAGACATCCTCATCGGCATATGCCGGGGATGGCTGCGAAAGCAGGTTCGTGGCTGGAGTCGTCAACCCGAAGATTCCCACCTTCACTGAACCCACGCGTCGGATGATGTACGGGTGGATATGTTTCTTCAGCGGTTGAACCTCCGGCGCATCGAGATTGAGATTTGCCGAGAGCAGA
>CAZTKU010000128.1:0-8624 GCA_964614245.1 uncultured Ignavibacteriaceae bacterium | reverse complement strand
CAAGATCTGTGACCTGGCAGAGAAGTACGATGCGATGGTGATGGTGGACGATTCGCACTCGACGGGTTTTCTCGGCAAGCGTGGGAAAGGAACGCATGAGCATTGTGGAGTGTTGGGACGTATTGATGCAATTACGACAACGTTGGGAAAGGCACTCGGGGGTGCGGCAGGAGGATGCGTGAGTGGCCGAAGGGAAATCGTTGAGTTGTGCCGGCAGCGCGCGCGACCGTACCTTTTCTCAAATACCGTCCCTCCTGTGGTCATAGCGGCCTCGATCAAGGTGATCGATCTTATCTCACGATCGACGGATCGGCGCAACAAGCTCGAAGAAAATACGAAGTACTTCCGCGAAAAGATGACAAAGGCCGGATTCGATATCAGACCTGGCGAGCATCCAATCGTCCCGGTGATGCTCTACAACGCCAAGCTTGCGCAGAATGTTGCCCGCGATATGTACGAGGAAGGGGTCTACGTGGTCGGGTTCTTCTTCCCTGTCGTCCCTCAGGGGCAGGCGCGCATCAGAGTTCAGATCTCAGCAGATCACGAGAAGGAGCATCTCGACACAGCGATCGCCGCCTTCACGAAGGTCGGCGCGAAGCACAACATTCTGGGAAAGAAGAAGGACGAGATCATCGCGATGTACGGGATGTGATACAGGAGGAGGAAACGCCCGCAGAAGTATCCGCTTTACACCACACGTGACAAGAAGGAGGAGACCCCACACGCTCATGGCAGTGCACGAACGAGTACGGGATTTCTATCGCAATGAGCTGATAGAGCTGCAGTACGCCGATCTGTTCAAGGAAGAACGATTCGTCCACTCCCCGCAAGGGGCGGATATTACCGTCGAGTACCCTCCGAACTCAGAGCTCAAGGAAGTCATCAACTTCTGCGCCAACAACTACTTGGGCCTCTCGAGCCACCCCGCGCTGATCGAGGCAGCGAAGAGAGGATTGGAGGAGCGGGGATTTGGCCTCTCGTCGGTGCGTTTCATCTGCGGGACGCAGGATTTGCACAAGGAGCTCGAACGGAAGATCTCCGAGTTCCTGGGAATGGAAGATGCGATTCTCTACTCATCGTGCTTTGATGCCAACGGAGGGGTGTTTGAGGCTCTCCTGGGCGAAGAAGACGCGTTGATCTCTGATGAGTTGAACCACGCTTCGATCATCGATGGCATTCGTTTGTGCAAGGCTGACCGGCACCGGTACAAACACTCGGATTCGAAGGACCTTGAGCACCATTTGAAGCAGACGCAGAGCAAACGATTCAGAATGATCGTGACGGATGGCGTGTTCTCGATGGATGGTGTCGTCGCGAAGCTCGATGAGATCTGCACTCTGGCGGAAGAATATGACGCCATGGTGGTGGTAGATGATTCCCATGCGACAGGTTTTGTGGGGGAGAATGGCCGCGGAACGCACGAGTACTACGATGTGATGGGGAGAGTTGATATCATCACAACCACGTTTGGCAAGGCTCTCGGCGGTGCATCGGGAGGATGTATTGCAGGTGAGAAGGTGTTCATTGACCTTCTGCGGCAGCGTTCGCGGCCGTACCTGTTCTCAAATACTTTGAATCCCGTCGTCGTTGCTGCAACAATCAAGGCTATCGAATTGCTCAAAGAATCAAGCTCGTTGCGGGACAAGCTCAACGAGAACTCGCGCTACTTCAGGCAGGGAATCCGAGAGGCGGGTTTTGAGATCAAGGATGGATTCCATCCTATCGTCCCCATCATGCTCCATGATGCTGGAGTTGTTCAAGCCATGGCTCGTGAGCTGTACGATGAGGGGATTTACGTCATAGGATTTTTCTATCCGATTGTGCCCAGAGGTACAGCGAGGATACGCGTCCAGCTCTCTGCGGCGCACGAAAAACATCACCTCGACCGGGCAATCGACGCCTTTGTGAAGGTGGGCAAGAAGCTCCGCGTCCTCAAATGACCAGTCTCTCGAAGGAGGAAGTTGTACGAGAGTCCCCCTCAGCGCTCTTGCGGTTCAATTCGCGGATTCTCCCCGTTGACATCCATGACTCAGCCAGCACAGTTTCTCGAGGTCTCCAACTCCTTTCTCGGATCGGCACTTTCGGCGGTCGGGAGATGAGCCAGGAATGAAGAGCCGACTCGTCTTCATCGATCTGTTGCGCGGCTGGGCGACCATCGTGATGATCGAGGTTCACGTCTTCAACGCGTTCATCATCCCGGCGTTCAAAGAAACAGGGTGGTTCGGAATCCTGAACTATGTCAACGGCTTGGTCGCGCCGAGTTTCCTTTTCGTCGCGGGCTTTGTGTTCGTTATCGCGAGCCAGCGAAAGCTCGAGGAGTTCAGGACGTTTGGAAAGGCGTTCTGGAGGCAGCTCGGACGCATCGGTCTGATTTTCGTAATCGCATACGGGCTGCACCTTCCGTTTTTTTCTTTTTCCCAAACCATTCACGAAACGACGGAGTCAGGCTGGCTGGAGTTCTATCAAGCCGACATCCTGCACTGCATCGCTCTCGGTCTTCTGGTGGTCTTCCTCGGCCGTATCCTGATCAAAAAGAATGTCGTCTACCAGTGGTACCTGATTCTCCTCGGGTCGGCGGCGGTGCTGATTGCGCCGCTCATTTGGGACACTGAATTCGTGCCGGCCATACCCGCAGTGATTGCCGCATATCTCAATGGCCAACACTTCTCCCAGTTCCCGGTGTTTCCATGGCTTGGATTTCTGATGTTCGGGGCTGTCACGGCAATCGCATACTCTCGATGGAGAGCTTCGGAAAAGGAAAAGGAGTTTATCCGGACCATCGGCATCATAAGCGGGGTCTTGATCGTCGCGGGATCACTTCTCATTGAGCTGCCCGTTCGATTCGCAGGGGTTTCAACCGCGATTCGGGCGAACCCATTGTTTTTCGCCTCGAGGCTCGGAATTGTCCTCCTGCTGATGCTGATCTGCTGGTACTACGTCGAGAAACGAAAAACGGTGCGATCGTTCGTGCTCGATGTGAGCAGAGAGTCGCTGCTCGTCTACACCGCGCACTTGTTAGTCATCTACGGACGGTTCTGGAATGAAAAAGGCCTTGCCTTGTGGTACGGCGGAACGTTCGGAATCGGTCAGTGCGTGATGGCGACTCTGGGGCTTATTCTGCTGATGGTTGCGTCCGCGAAGATCTGGGGCTGGTTGAAAGAGCGATCGTTGCCGGCAGCAAGAATAGTGTCGTTTGCCATAGGGTTGATTGTGCTTCTTGTCTTCTTCATAAAGGAAAGTTGAGAATGATATGGATACAGCACTTCTCATTCTGCTTGCTGCGGTCGTTGTCCTTCTGGTCATCCTGCTCGTGCGGCTCTCGCCGCGCAAACAGGAAGAGTCAAGTCAGTCAACGCTGCTCATCCAGCAGCAGATTGATGCCCTTCGCGGCGAGGTGAACCAAAGCCTCAAGAACACCGCGGACTCCTTGGGGGACTCGCTGAAGAACACCCAGGATGCACTCTATCAGAGCTTGAAAATCACATCGGATACCGTGAACCAGCAGCTGAGCATCGTCACCAACCAGCTTTCCGGCGTGACACACCAGTTGCAGAACAATACCGGCCAGGTTGGCTCCAGACTCGATAATGCTGCAAAGGTGATTCAGGATGTTCAGAACAAGCTTGGAGAGCTGGGCAAGGCGACGCAGGAGATCAAGGAGCTCGGTCAGAGCGTTTCAAAGTTGGAGGAGATGTTGAAGGCTCCAAAATTCAGAGGCGGCCTGGGAGAGCTCTTGCTGGAGGATTTATTGAAGCAGGTGCTGCCCACAAACGCCTACGACACACAGTACAAGTTTCGCAATGGACAGGCCGTCGACGCGGTCATTCACACAGCGGGGGGGATGGTCCCAGTTGACGCAAAGTTTCCTCTCGAGAACTTTCAGAAGATGCTCGAGGCAAAATCCGAGCAAGAGAAGAGGACGGCGCTGCGCACCTTCCGATCGGATGTGAAGAAGCACATTGACGCCATTTCGGAGAAGTATATTCTTCCGGATGAAGGGACGTTTGATTTTGCCCTGATGTACATCCCCGCTGAGAATATCTACTACGAGACGATCATCAAGGACGAGTCGGTTCCTGACGAAGAGGGCCTGTACACGTACGCGACGAGGAAGCGGGTTGTCCCGGTCTCCCCGAACAGTTTCTACGCGCACCTGCGCGTCATTGCGCTGGGATTCAAAGGCCTGCAAATCGAGAAGACGGCAAAGGTGATCTTCGAGAATCTCGAGAGGCTCGGCTCCGAGCTTCAGAAGTTCTCCGACGTGTTCGACACGCTCGGAACCCAGCTCAACAATGCGAAGAACAACTATGACAAGGCCGACAAGCAGTTGAATGCCCTCGTTGAGAAATTCAAATCGGTTCAGTCGATCCCGGAATCTGTGGCACCCGATCAACTGGATGCCTTCAAGAGAGATGGATAGAGGGAATTTGGTGCAGCGGGCAAAAAAAAGTCCCCTTATCGGGGACTTTTTTGTTGTAACTCGTGGCGGGTCTTGCTACACGCGGACGATGTTGTACGCGCGCTTTCCCTTCTGTTCTTCCTTCAATTCGAATTGGACGGTATCGCCCTGGAAAAGCTTGTCACGAAACCCTGTGTTCTTAACGTTGCTTTTGTGGAAGAAGATTTCCTCGCCGTTCTCGGTGATGATGAATCCAAAACCCTTCGAGGAGTTGTAGAATTTGACGGTACCTCGATTCATTGAGTCTTTCCTTTCGCAGACCTCAACAATAGTTCAAAACAAGAAACCCCAGCCAGCTCAAGCTAACTGGGGTTCGGGTTTTCCCGCTCGGTTATATTTTCTCCACCTTTGCGGCCTGAAGGCCCTTCGGTCCGTTTTGAACTTCAAACTGAACCTGATCGCCCTCGTTCAGGGTCTTGTAGCCTTCGCCAACAATCGCCGTGAAGTGAACGAATACATCCTCGCCGTTTTGACGAGAAATGAAGCCGTACCCTTTGGCTCCATTGAACCACTTGACTGTTCCCTTTTCCATGGAACAAATCCTTTCAAGAAGATTTTAAAAATGGTGTACACGAGACAGCTAGCCAAGACGTCTCGCCTTTGCAGGCAAGTTTCGCTATGGATGATTGGCGATGCCCAGCCTCGTGAAGCTTGAAAGGCTACGAAAACGGACACAGTCAGAACATCACAGCTACGACGCATGAGCGTGGCTACGTCGTCCGCGGATGAAAGCAGTGCTTCCACCTGCAGGGACAGAACGGTGTACTGTTAATTGCATATACAAGATAGAGCAATTTAGATTGATAAACAAGAAGAATTCGATGCGGCCAAATTGGTCGTTCAGCTACAGTCACCGCACCCCGGCGCTTTTCTGGAATCAAGAGGGGAAATTCTTTATCTTCAGCCTCGCAGGGTCCGTGTGCTTTCCGACTTATCTCATCGTTTGCCGCCTCGGACGCAGGGAGGGAATATGAGACCTCTCAAACGTATCGGTGTCTTAACTGGCGGAGGCGACTGCCCAGGACTGAGTGCCCTCGTCCTTGGCATCGCTCGGCCAGCCGTGTCGCATTTCGGTGCGACGGTCATAGGCATACTGGGTGGTTTCGAGGGGCTGGTCGAGGGAAAAATGCGTGAGCTCTTGGCGAAGGAGGTGATGGGGAGTGTGAGCCCGGGTGGAGCCATGCTTGGGACTTCGGACAAAGGCGACCCGTTCCATTTCCCCATACAAACGCAGCAGGGAATCGATATTCTGGATTGTTCTGAGGATGCTGTCAGGAATTGTCGGGACTGGAATCTTGATGCGCTCATCGCGATCGGTGGCGATGGCACGATGCACATTGTTGACAAGTTCACCGATCTCGGTCTCAATCTGATCGGAGTGCCGAAGACCATTGACAACGATCTTGCGGGAACAGATACCTCGTTCGGGCATGATTCTGCCGTCCGCATAGCGACCGACGCGATCGATCGAATTCAGACAACTGAGTCGGTACACTACACGGTCTTGATTGTCGAGGTGATGGGTCGCTATGCCGGATGGATTGCATTGGGAGCAGGTCTGGCCGGCGGGGCGGATGCTATTCTAATCCCCGAAATACCATTCAAATGGGAGAAGGTTTGTGAGCATGTTGTCAGACGAGGAAAGCAAGGCAGTCGATCGAGTGTCATCTGCGTTTCAGAAGGGGCGCGGCCTGCTGGCGAGGAGATTGTCGATAGAGAGAATGAAGCGGGAAGCACTGATCCGAGCCCTCGCGGGGGCATCGGCGACCTCGTCGGAAGAAGAATTGCGGAAATGACAGGGCTCGACACTCGCGTCACTGTGTTGGGTCAGCTGCAGCGCGGAGGCGACCCCACTGCGTTTGATCGGATCCTTGCTAACAGATTTGGCGCCAAGGCCGTTGAGCTGGCTTCCCAGGAGCAATCTGGTCACATGGTCAGCCTGCGGGGCACAGAAGTCGTTGCAGTCCCCGTGCGAGAGGCGACTCAGAAGATCAGGACGGTTCCGCTCGATTCGCAACTTCTTTTCGCAGCACGAGCTGTTGGCACGTGCTTCGGAGAATAGTCCACCAGCATTGGCTGCGGTAGATCCGGAGACCTGCAAAATCTTCTTCATTGTGTTCGCGGCCAAGCCATCCGAATCAGGAGCAAATGGTGTGAACCATCACTCTTCAAATACTCTCACCCTCGTGTGCTGCATCGTGACGCTTTGCCTCTCCAGGGTCGTGCCAGAGGTCACTGTTTATCAGCAAGTCTTCAACGTCAGAGATTTTGGCGCGACGGGGAGGAAAGCAGAGAACGCTCAAGCGGCAATTCAACGGGCGATTGATAGTTGCGCTCAATCGGGGGGCGGAATGGTCTATGTCCCACCAGGAGAGTACACCTCAGGGACCATTCACCTTCGCAGCCACGTGCGATTTTTTGTCGAGGCTGGTGCTACCATCTATTCCATCAAAGACAAAAGCGCGTTTGATAAAGACGCCTTGTTTTACGGAGAAGACCTCGAGAACATTGCGCTCGAGGGGCGCGGGACAGTTGACGGTCAGGGCGAGTACGAGTGGCGCTTGAACGACATTCGGGACGACTTTATCCGCCCGAATCAGGAGTTGATGGAAGCTCTCGGCAAACCGCTGATTCGTTCGTTCCCCAGGAAAAATCAATATGGAAAGTTGATTCTTCTCCTCCGCTGCAAAGACATCCTCATCTCCGGACTCTCTCTCGTGCGTTCTCCCTCTTGGACAATCCACCCATACGGCTGCGAGCGCCTGGTGATCGACGGCGTTTACATTCGCTCAAGCCTCGAGGAGGGGGTCTGGGCGGACGGCATTGACCCCGACGGGTGCAAGGACGTCAGGATATCGAACTGCACGATCGAAACTGGTGATGACGCGATCGTCTTCTACTCGATGAACTGGTTCGGCCCCGCGCTCCCGTGCGAGAACATCACGATAACGAACTGCCGTCTCTCGTCCGCATCAAGTGCGCTCAAATTCTGCGACGGCAACATGAACTGCGTGCGAAACGTCACCGTCGACAACTGCGTCATCACCAACTCCAACCGGGGCATTGCCTTCATGGTGTTCGATGGCGGGTATGTCAGCGATGTGGTGATTTCCAACCTCACGATAGAGTGCAGGCGTCACGACTGGTTCTGGTGGGGTGACGGTGATCCATTCCATTTCAATATCAAAAGGCGAAGCGAGGTCCATCCTCAGATCAAGTGGGAAAACGAACCTCCAGCGGGCTCGATACGGAATGTGCTTATCAAAAACGTGATTGCTCACGGCAAGGGATCCAGCGTGATCAACGGACATCCCGACAGCTGGCTCGATGGAATCACCTTTGAGAACATCAAGCTCTTTCTGTCGAGTGACACGACCGTTGCGTATGACAAAGCTGTGCACGCGTTCAAGTTTCAGATGGCGAAGAACCTCAGGCTGAGGAACATCGAGATGTTCTGGGAAAAGCCTGAGTCAAAGAAATGGGAAAGTGCTTTGAACGTAGAAGACGTCAAGGGATTGGAGATCGATGGTTTCAGTGGGAGGCAGGCAAAGTTGGGATCGGTGGTGGCCGCGGTAACGCTGAACCGTGTTGAGGGGGCCACCGTCCATGATTGTCAAGCTCACGCTGGCACAGGAACTTTCCTTCAGGTGGAGGGAAAAACTTCGGGTGATATCTACCTTGTCGGCAATGATTTCCGTCATGCGAGAACACCATACAAGCTAGGAGATGAAGTTAGGAAGGACGCGATCCGCGCGTTGGCGAGCTTTCCTCCCCGGTAGTCCCGTGCCGGTCAAGAAGGGATGGTGAGTTGATGAAGGCAGCAATAGTTACCAAATTCGGGCCGCCCGAGGTTCTGAAAATTCTCGAATGGCCGACTCCAGAGCCAGCCCCAGGGGAAGTCCTGATACGCACGAAGGCGATCGGACTCAATTTTGCCGACGCGTTTGCGCGTATGGGCCGCTATCCGAGTGTGCCAGAGCCACCGTTCATTCCCGGTATCGAATTGTCCGGCACGATCGAGCGGATCGGAATCGGGGTGAAGGGCCTCAGGAAGGGAGATCGTGTGAGTGCCGTCAGGAAACATGAGGCTTACGCGGAATACGTGCGTGTTCCCGCGGCTCAGACAATTCGGCTTCCGAAGAATATGTCCTTTGAAGAGGCTGCG
>CAZTKU010000127.1:0-8641 GCA_964614245.1 uncultured Ignavibacteriaceae bacterium | reverse complement strand
CGGCGTCGCGATAATGTGTGGCATGGTCGTATGCCAAATCGCCTATGGTCAGCAGAAAGGCCAGCGCACCTTTTCCGGCCTCGCGCTACAGGAGATTGCATTTCCGATCGGAGGAATTGGGACGGGATCAATCTCCCTCGGGGGGCGGGGGGATTTGCGCGACTGGGAGATCTTCAATAAGCCTGACAAAGGCAGCCGCCTGGATTTCTCCTTCTTTGCACTCTGGGCTCAACAGGACGGCAAGAAACCCGTCGCACGCGTCCTCGAGCGACAGGTGATGCCTCCTTACCGGGGCGGCGGGCACGGCGTGCCGCAACGGCTGCTCTCCGGTCTCCCTCGACTGGAAGAGGCTGAGTTCACAGGAGAGTACCCGTTCGCGACGATCCGCTTCAAAGATCGCAACCTGCCCGTGCGGGTCGAGCTGGAAGCGTGGAATCCATTCATTCCTCTAAATGTGGACGACAGCGCTCTCCCCCTTGCGTTCTTCTCGTGGAAGCTGACCAACCCGTCTTCCGACACAGTCCGGGTATCGTTGGCGACAAGTCTGTCCAATCCGATTGGGAACAAGTACGCGAATGTGAAGGGCGAAAAGCCCGGGCTGGGCAGGAATGTCAATGAGTTCAGAGAAGGCGTGGGCATCCGCGGACTGGCGTTCTCTTCCCTGAAAGTGAAGCCGGATGATCCGAACTACGGCTCGATGGGTCTTGTCACGACGTGGGACGATCTGGATGTGGTCACGAGGTGGTACCGCGGCGGATGGTGGGATCAGTGTCATACGTTTTGGGATGACTTCTCCGACAACGGGCGAGTGAAGAATGTGCGAGATACACTTTCCTCCGATGAGTGGCGATCAGATGTGGGGAGTTTGATTCTCCATGCCGCCGTGCCACCGCGAGGATCTGTCACGCTCCCCATGCTGATAACCTGGTACTTCCCAAATCGTGAGAATTACTGGAATGGCGAAGCAGAAGTCCGCGGGAAATTGATGAGGAACTACGTCGCCGGGAAATTTGGAGGCGCGTGGGAGGTAGCCGGATATTTCTTCAAGAATCAGCAAAGGCTCGAACAGCAGACGCGGGCTTTCCACAGCGCTCTGTTCAACTCTACTCTCCCGGGATACGTGATCGATGCCGTCTCGAGTCAGATGTCAACGCTCAAGACAAATGTCGGCGTGCTGCTTGAGGATGGATCATTCTTCGGCTTCGAGGGGAACAGCGACAATGGCGGCTGCTGCCCACTTAACTGCACGCATGTGTGGAACTATGAGCAGACGCTCGCGTTCCTCTTCCCGCAGCTCGAGCGGTCGATGCGCGAAACGTCCTTCCTGCATAACACGCTGCCGAACGGTTATATGACGTTTCGGACGTTGATTCCGCTGGGTGAATACTGGTGGAGATTCAAGGCGTGCGCCGATGGCCAGATGGGCGAAATCGTGAGAGTGTATCGGGAGTGGAAGATCTCGGGAGACACACAGTGGCTGCAGAAGCTCTGGCCGAAGGTCAAACTCGCCTTGGAGTTTGCGTGGCGTGGAACGGGCGATCCTCCGCCGAAGGGCTTTGAGTGGACAAAGGAACAAGTGTCGATGCCGTGGGACCCGGACAAGAATGGGATGATGGAAGGGGAACAGCACAACACCTACGACATCGAGTTCTACGGACCCAACACGATGACGGGAAGCCTGTATCTGGCTGCACTGAAGGCTGGCGCAGAGATGGCCGAGGCACTCGGTGAAGCAGATAAAGCAGGAGAGTACTTGTCACTCCTCAAGCAGGGGGCTGCGCTCTATGACGAGAAGCTCTGGGGCAGGGACTACTACGTCCAGGATGTGTATGTGCTCAAAGGCCTTCAGGTGCCGAAGCATCTGATCTCCCCCGAGGGCGAGGAGTGTGGTTCGGACTGCGAGTGTAAGAAGACACCCGGCGACAAAAAGCCCGCGCTCGACACCTCGATGGTGAATGTAAAGTACCAATACGGCAAAGGATGCCTCTCCGATCAACTGCTCGGTCAGTATCTTGCGCACGCTGTTGGGCTTGGACATGTTTTGAATCCTGATCACGTCCGAACCGCGGCGAACTCGATTTTCAAATACAACTTCAAGAAACGGATGACGGATTTCGCAAACGTGCAGCGAGTGTATGCCTTAAACGAGGAAGCCGGCCTGTTGCTCTGTTCCTGGCCTCATGGTGATCGGCCCGCGCTCCCATTTGTCTACAGTGACGAAGTGTGGACGGGCATCGAGTATCAGGTAGCAGCAATTCTCATCTATAATGGATTGGTCAAAGAGGGGCTTGAGATTGTCAAAGCCGTGCGTGATCGCTACAACGGCCTGCACCGCAATCCGTGGGATGAAGAGGAGTGCGGTCATCACTATGCTCGGGCGATGTCAAGCTGGGCAGTCCTTCTTGCTTTGACGGGTTATCGGTGCGATGGCTCGACTCAACGGCTGGAATTTGCGCCGGTCGTTTCCCGGGAGAATTTCAAGACATTCTGGTCGAACGGAACGGGGTGGGGGACGTTCAGTGAGAGATCAGAACGCGGAACGCTGAAAGTGGAATTGCGGTTGGATAACGGCAGCATGAAATTGCAGAGCCTTGCGCTGGGGAAATGGAAGGCAGGGAAAGTGCAGGTCACACTGAAGGGCAAGGCAATTCCGGCCAATTTGGAATCTGAAGATGGGAGGATGGTGATTCGTCTTAAGGAGCCGGTTTCGCTGGCGGAAGGCGGGGTACTAAAAGCTTCGATACGGTAGGACCATCCAGACCTTGCGAAGGTTATTTTGGCTTACAGAGTACCTTCGCAAGGTTATCCTCGCTACCCAGAGCTGTAAACGCAGCCTCGTGCCTCGTCAGCAAACGCCTTGAGCAATTCAATATCGGCATCGAAGAAGTGGTCGGAGGGGGAGAGAATATAGCCACCCCCCTGGCCAGCGTCGTTAAAGCATTTCCGCACTGCTTTGCGTGTCTCTTCCGGCGCGCAGCCCTTGAAGAAGTGAAACTGATCGAATCCCCCGATCATGCACACCCGATCCCCAATGCGCCGCTTCGCTTCCGCTAGAACCGTGTCTCCTCCCATCGAAGCAGGCGTGAAGGTTTCCATCGCGTCGGGCTTCATGTCCGCGAGCCTCTCGAGGAAATGCATCATTCCCCCGCACGTGTGATAGACAACCCTCTGTCCGACCGAATGAGCCAGCTCGATGAGCGGCGCGTCGTACGAGGCGATGAATTGATCGAAGATTTTGGGTGAAATCACGGTCGATGACGCGTCACCTCCCCCGTGCTCCACGATGTCGTACTTCGCTCCTTTCAATGATTCGGTGAAGACTCTCTTCCGCTCGGACAGCATCTTCAGGAACGTGTGTACCCATTCGGGATCCTCGAATGTTGCCATAATGAGGTCTTCGATCCCGTAGAGCACAGAGGCATCTTGCCAGCATCCTGGCTGACCGTAGACGTCGAAGAAGTTGATGAAACCCCGCATCAATCCCCGTTCGCCGTATTGCTGTGCCTCCCGATTGACAGCGTCAACGTCGCACTTCGGCTTCGTTGCGTATTGAGCGATGATGTCGACGTCCGCCTTTTGCTTCACGAGCCGTTCCACCACCCACGAGGTGTGTGCATTGCTCTGAAGTATCGTTGTGAGGGTCTTCTTGGGCGTGATGAACTTGTACCGAATCGTGTCATACCGTTGATCGGGGACGCTCTGCTGTTCGATCCTCCAACTGTCAGAGGAGATTCGGCGCGCCTCGAGGTAGCCGGGGACGTGGTTCGGATCGTAGTATTCGCCTTTCGACTCATCCGGTTTGTATGCGATGAACCATCTGATAGGGTCCAGGCCGATCTGGTCGAAGAACTCATCATTCGAAATGCTGTTCATGTATTTCTTCAGAAAGGACGGCATCACATGATGCGTTGTGACTGGCAGGCGATCGGGCTTCTTCCTGTCTAGCGCTGCGATGAAACGCTGCTTGGAGGTCATAGTTCGTTGGTCCTGTTGTAGGTCGGGCAACCCGCCACTCCCGCTGTACGGGATCCCGCCATATCTATATGAATTGTTGAGGCGGGAAAAACGCGGCGCCCGCCAGAACCTGCCCGCCTACGGCGTTCAGGCGGGCGCGGAGCGGGCTGGGGCAGGCCTGCCCGACCTACATTTCGACGACCGGTGTACGCTTGATGTTGGGGTCGGTGAACACGTCATCCTCATCCACGCTTGTCGAGGAAAACTCGGAGACGATCGCTCCCTTCGTTCCCGCCTGAAACCAGTGCAGAGAGTTGGGTTTGATGGTGTACTGGTCGCCGGGTCTCAAAACGATCTCGTGCCACACGCTGAGGTAACGCTTGTACTTTGGCAATACCTTCGCTTTTGGCCCTGGCGCTGGATCACCTTCCACATACAGGTAGACTTCTCCCCAGCGGCAGCGAAACGTCTCCTGCTTGCCGATGTTCTTGTCGCTGAGCGGCGGGTGCCTGTGCTCGGGACACATTTGTCGCGGGAACATGACCAACTCCTTTGCGCAATATCTGTCGTTGTTCTCGTACACAACAAGCTCAAGCCCCACGTGCTTGATGTCGTTGAGACCGAAGTCGGCGATTTCAATGTTCTCCTTTTCGTTCTTGCTCAGCTTAATATGCGCGTTCTCCATAAACCGGGCAGCCTGTTTTCGGATTTTCACAACGTCGTTGAGTCTCATCGGTCGATCCTCCTATCACTCTCAACATCTACCAGAGAGCTCTGCTCCTTCCACGCAACGAATTCCCGTGCATCGGTTAAGGACCTGTTCTGACGGTCCCAAGGCTAAGATAGGCAATCAGCCTCTCTCTTGCAATTCCCGCACGACAGGGGTTCAGGACTTCTGCCGATTCAGGAATTCTTCGATTTCGTTTCGGAATGGGGCTGAAGGCTGAGCTCCGAGTTTTGTCACGGAGAGAGCTGCGGCGGCGTTGGCGAACCGGACAGCGCGAGGCAGATCGTTGCCTTCAGCGAGTGATACCGCAAGCGCTCCATTGAACACATCTCCTGCCGCCGTTGTGTCGATTGCATTGACTGTGAATGATGGGATAAAATGCTCCGCTTCGTCGTCCGCAACGAAGGCACCGCGGGCCCCAAGAGTGATGATCACCGTCTTGACTCCCTGTGCCAACAACTTCTCCGCTGCCGTCGCCAGGCTTGCGCCATCCGAGATCTTGACGCCGGCCAGAAGCTCGACCTCCGATTCATTGGGGGTGATGATCGAAATGAGTCTCAGAAGGCTCTCATCGAGCGGCCGCGCTGGGGCGGGATTCAGGACGATTCGAACACCGGCTTGCGCCGCCAACTTCACTGCAGCCTCGACGGTCGGAAGCGGAATCTCGAGCTGCAGGAGAAGGATTTGCGCGGACACGATTGCCTTCTTGGCTTGCGCAACATCCGCGGGATTAAGCTCGGCATTGGCACCGGAGGAGACGGCGATGCTGTTCTCGCCATGTTGATCGACAAGGATGAGGGCAATGCCGGATGGAGCGTTCGGGTCTGTCAGCACGCACTCTGTCTGGATCGCGTCTCGAACAAATCCTTCTCGTGCCCGCTTGCCGAACATGTCATCCCCCACTTTTGCGATGAACGTCACCTCCCCGCCTGCACGCGCAGCGGCGACAGCTTGATTCGCTCCCTTTCCTCCCGCCGCCATCGAGAACGCGCCCCCCAGGATTGTCTCGCCCGGCTTCGGCAGGCGCGGGACCTTCATGATCATGTCCGTGTTGGAGCTGCCAACAACGACGATCTTCGGATTCATGGCTGTTCAACGTCGGGTGAGAGCTCATCCCGCCGCCTGAAGCAATCCTTCAGGTCGCAGATCGAGCAAATGGAGGCATCGCGCTTCACCGTTGCCCCAAGGCCGATAACGCCGCTGACCGACTTGATGGGTATCATGAGCGAGCTCGGGGTGAGCACGACCCCGCAGAACCGTCCCGGCAGAAAGGAGAAAAGCTTGTGTTGCTCTTCGACCGACCAACCACAGTAGCCCGGGCTGTACAGGTTCGTGATGTTCCACCCGCGTGGCCGGGCACGCTCACCGACCCTCTTATCGAGCCAGTCCGCCACCTGCTCAACCGTTTCGGACGCAATTGCATCGACGAGGTAACCTTTGACCGGATCCCCTGTGTTCATGAGCTCGCGTGACCACTCCTCCATGCGTGGACCGATGGTCGCAACGAACAACGTCAGAGTGGTTGATGGTCTGAGGCGACTGGCGATGATCGGCCCCGTGTTGAACCGGACGCCATCGCAGGAAAGAGAATCGTTCGTGATGGAGACGGAGCCAACGGGCAGAATGCGAAAGCCGCATTGAACGGAAATGCGGCTTGGGACATCAAGGAGGATTTCGTCAATCAGTCCGCTAACGACTTCAGGCGTGCCCCTGCCTCTGTACCCGAGAACCTTCTCTAGCCGTTCTCGGTCTACGGTCAGGTCTGCGAACGAAGGGGAAAAGACATAGGTGTCGATCACCGTTCGACCGGCCATTCCTAGTTCTGGAGACCATGTGTGTTGAGGTATTCGACCGCGCCCTGCGGATCAGGCGAGTATCCATCGGCACCGATCTTGGCTGCGAACTCCTGCGTGACCGGTGCTCCGCCGATGATGATCTTGGTGCGGGGGTGCTTGGCTCTGATTTGCCGTACCGTGGTTTCCATGTTGATCATCGTCGTTGTCAAGAGGGCGCTCAGACCAACGACGCAGCCCGGATGCTGGGCGACGGCGTTCAAGAATTTCTCCGGCGATACGTCCGTTCCAAGGTCCACCACTTCCCACCCTGCTCCCTCGATGACCATCGAGACAATCTTCTTTCCAATGTCGTGCAGATCCCCCAGGACTGTTCCCATCACCACGGTCCCGCGATGCTTCAAGGTCTCTGACTTGAAGAAGGGTTTAAGATGTTCCATGGCTGCCGACATCGCCTTGGCGGACATCAGGACATCAGGAACGAAGATCTCTTTGTTGCGGAATCGCTCGCCGACATGTTGCATACCGAGAACCAGTGACCTGGAGAGAACATCTTGCGGTGGAATTCCTGAATCGAGTGCTCTTCGAGTCAATTCGTCTGCGCCATCTTGGCCTTTCATGTCGGGTGGATGAGGGGACTTGCTATTAACCTTTCCGCGCTCGATGCAGCGCTGCAACGAATCAAGAATCTCATAGGTAGGCACGGTGTTCTCCATTTCAAGTTGTGAAATAGTTCAAAGTCTGTTCTATGGGCCGCGGCAATCGCAAGCCCTCGAATGATAAAAGTAAGATTCAACAAACTCAAGGAAGAACGGTTCGGGATTTCACTGACTCCCTGGTCTCCTCGGGAACCGATACGCCGTTATTACCAGGTGTCACTCTTCAGAACAATGCGATGGAGATGGCACGTCAGTTTGTCAGAGGAAATCGGGCATTTTCCTTCTGGCGCCAGTCAAGATGGGGCGGTGCCGTGATCTCCGAGGACTTCAGATTTCCAGGACTCGCAGAACCGAGAGTCGGGAAGTAGGCGAGAATTGGCCGGCTCGCCAGCGAGCAGCCAACTCACGGTCGCGCTGTCTGATTTGACAATTGGCGGCAAAGTTGGTAGCTTCGTTCTGTCCGTACACCTTTGGTTCGGGTAAGAATAATCCTCCAAACCCCCGGTCATGCATCCAACGCGAGCCCATCTCGTTCTGAATCCCAGCTCCTGCGCTGGCAAAACAGGTAGGAGACGGGAGAGCATCATCACCGAGATCGGTCGCCGACTCAAGGGAGATTTCTCGGTGTGCGTGACGAAGGAACCGCTCGAGGCCACGTGGTCGACACGGTCTGCCATTCAAGGGGGCGTGGAGTTGGTCATCGCGATCGGTGGAGATGGAACAATGCAGGAGGTCGTGAACGGGTTCTTTGCCAACGGGACGACGATCAATCCATCATGCCAGCTCGGGATCGTCTCGAGCGGCACGGCTGAGGACGTCGCCAAGAGCTTTGCCTTGCCGGAGCTGCTGATTGACCAAATCGAGGGTGTGTGCGGAACAGACGCTCGTGCGATTGATGTCGGGAAGGTGACCTGCCGCGATCCCAGCGGTCAAGAGCTCGAGCGGTTTTTCATTAATGAATGTCAGCAGGGTATTGCGGCTGTGGTCGTTCAGCGTGTCCAGAAGCAGCGCAAGAGACTGGGGGGCTTTCTCGGATTCGGACTTGCGGCGATTCAAACGGTTGCTACCTATCGCGAGCAGCGGATGACGGTGACCATCGATGAGCGTGAGCCGGTGACCGATTTGTTTCTTGGGGTTGTCGCGGCGAATGGCGGGTTCGCAGGCGGTGGAATGAACTTCGCTCCGCACGCAAGGGTGGATGATGGGCTTCTCGACGTTGTCATGATTCACAAGCAGCGGATCCCGGCTCGACTGCTAAACTTCCCGAAAATATATACAGGAAAGCACATTAACCTTTCGTGGGTGAGCTATGTTCAGGGGAGACGAATTAGCGTCACTTCGGAGGAAAAGGTTCCCGTCGAAGCCGACGGTGAGCTCCTGGGCTTTGTGCCATGTAGAATCGAAGTCCTGCCAGGTGCATTGCAACTGAGATCATCTTTGAGACCTGGTCGACCGTAGTCTCCCTCACTGCTATTCCTCACAAACGACGAAGAGAAGTGTTGACAAAG
>CAZTKU010000126.1:0-8772 GCA_964614245.1 uncultured Ignavibacteriaceae bacterium | reverse complement strand
TGTCGTTTGATGCTGTAGGGCTGCCGGGATTCCAGTTTATCCAGGATCCGATCGAGTATGATGCCCGCACGCACCATTACAATATGGATGTGTACGAGCGCGTACAGGCAGACGATATGAAGCAGGCGGCGACGATCATGGCTGCGTTCGCCTACAATGCGGCAATGAGGGACGAGAAATTCCCGCGCAAGCCGATGCCGGCACCGCGTCCGCAAGCACAGCCGGGTGGGAATTAGTGCCGCTTCCAAAAGGTAATATTGTGTTTTGCCATCGAGACTACCAATGGAAGCGAGCACTAGTGCGTTGCTGATTACAAGATCTCTTGTCAGTAGTGGCACTAGCATCATTGCAGTTGCTTCATCTTATAAGCCGCTCTGTGTTTCACAGGGCGGCTTTTTGATTTGGACCCTCACCCCAATCCCCTCTCCCAAAATGGGAGAGGGGTGTCACGAAGTGACGGGGTGAGGGTGAGCACAAGAATGAAGACCTCTCGCACTATTCTCTCGATTGCGCTGTTCTCAATCGCCTTCGCATTCGTCGAAGCGTCAGTGGTGGTGTATCTGCGGGCGATTTACTATCCGGAGGGATTTGCCTTCCCCCTGAAACTCATGAGCAACGATCACGTTCTTGTTGAGTTGTGTCGCGAAGTTGCCACCATTGTTATGCTCGCTGCTGCAGGAATCCTTGCTGGCAAGAGTCGCTGGGGAAAGTTCAGCTACTTCCTGATTGCATTCGGAGTGTGGGACATCTTCTACTACGTTTGGCTCAAGCTCACACTCCATTGGCCGGCCACGCTGTTCGATTGGGATATTCTCTTCCTCATCCCGCTTCCGTGGATCGGACCGGTCATTGCCCCAGTACTCGTGTCCATTGTGATGATTGCGGGAGGATTGTTGATGATCAGGAGAGAAGAACGTGAAGGGCTATTTCGTGCCACAAGGCTTATGCAGCTCTTGGTGCTGATTGGCACGGTCGTAATACTATTTTCCTTCCTCTGCGACGCCGATGCGACGCTCAAACTCCAGTTGCCGAAGCCGTATCGGTATGAGTTACTTGCGGCGGGACTTCTTTGCTACGCGATCGTGCTTATGCTTGTCGGCAGGAGTTCGAAGTCGAAGAGGGGGTAGGTAGTTCGATTGAGAGACGGGCCTGAATTCGAATCGACCCCGTCTGAAAAGAGCATCAGTTCACGTTCTGTTCTCGCTGATACAAGCTCCAGAAGTGGGCAAGTGACACGGCGGCCAACATCAGCACGACGAAGTACACGTTTGCAATATTTCTTCCCGCCACGTAGAACGGAGCGAGAGTAACGAGCGTGTAGAGGTAAGGGAACATCACAACGAGCAATTCCTTCCAGCGCTTCCGCCTCAACCATATCCCGAAAAGGAACAATCCCCCCAATGTTCCGTCAACCGCCAACAACAGTGCGGTGCTGAGAGATTTGTTGAGCGTTCCGGTGATGTGCCGCGGCTGGGTTTCCTGGAAAAACACCGCTCGCCCGATCTTCGGGAAGACAACCACCGCTGCCCGCTTGGCGACGGAAGCCACGTACCACAGTGGGTCCCTTGAAACGAAACTGAGCGCTTCCTTCTTCAGCGTTTGTTCATATCGATCAGTTTCGAACTGAACCGTTGAATCAAGCCTCGAAGCGAACTTCGCTACTTCCTCGTCGTCCTCCCGCAGTCCATAAGGGTTAGACATCTGACCGACGCCTGCCCAGAATGAGTGCCAGAAGGCTCCGCGCGTTGCCATGAACTTATCGAAGACGATGTAGTTGCGGACGATGAGGGTCGAGAATATGAGTGCGAAGCCGGCAAGCAGGATTAGAGAGTATCGCGTTGCTTCCCTCCATGGCCGCAACAAGAACAGAAAAACAGCTGCAAAGAGCACAAACGGAACAACCGTCGACCGCATCCAGGCAACGATGCCGGCACTCACACCGATCAAGAGCAAGCGCCACCATGCCGGTCGCTCCTGCATCGAGACGAGTTGGTAGACAGTCACGATGAACAAGAACGTCACCCAAATATCACGATGCGGGCGCACCGCCATCTCGATTCCGGGAACAAAACAGGCATAGAGGAAGGCGGCAAGTAAGCCGACGCGCCCGCTAAACGCCTTTTGGCCAATTCGGAACACCAGCCAGCACATCACAATATCAACGATCACCTGCAGGACGCGTGCGTACCACCAGCGGTGTGCACCGAAGATCTTCCAGAGGGCCGCGAGAAACAGTCCATATCCGCCCTCATCGTTATAGAGCGGGACAAGCTCTTCACGTCGAGGCCGGGGATAGTCCTGTGGGTCGATCAGCCGGCCTTCACGCTGGCAGTCGCTGATGTACTGCTGGAGGTAAGCCTGATTCTTCTCGAACCAGCGCCCGTTGAGGATGTTGCGAGCGACTTCGGCGTGGAGTAAATACGACGGCGCGAGGTCAAGGTTGTTCCAATTTTTGCAGAGGAATCCAACTCGCAGTCCTGCTGCAAGGAGAAGAATGGCAAGGAGGATGCGTGACGCTCGAGTTGTCAGTGTCAATCTCATACGAACCTTCGATTGGAGCTCTTCTTCATCTCCCCTTGATAGCAAGAGACATATCCCTTCCCCTCTCAGGGGAAGGCTAGGTTGGGGTCAGCTTCACCACTTCTTACGAGCGATGACGAACATGATATCGAACAAATTCAAGTACAGGGAAAATCCAAAAAGCGGTTTCAGGAGATTGTAGAGTGTTCTCCTGAAAGCGGTCTCGTGATTCAGCACCAGCAGCGAATACAACATCTGCTGGAGGCTCCGGTAATAGCCGCAGTGTTCAACGCGGACAATCTCCAATCCATATTTCACAAAGAGGCGTTCGATCGTACTTCGATCGAAGTAATACAAGTGCGTCGGTGGGTGGATCAACCGCCAGCGATGTTTCCGGAGCCTCGCCATCGCGCTGCCGATATCACCGGTTGTTACACAGAGGATGCCGCCGCGCTTCAGGAGTCGCGAGGCCTTCTGGACATACAGGTCAGGGCGAGCGAGATGCTCAAGGGTGTCCCACAGCGCAACGACATCATAATCATCCTCGTTCACGCCCAAATTGAGGAATTCGCCGCAGGTGGCTTTCAATCCACGCTGCTGAGCGTGGCGGCAAGCCTCCTCAGAGATGTCGCACCCCTCGGTTTTCCAATGCTGTTGAGCGATCTCCAGAAAAAAGCCGTAGGCACATCCAATTTCAAACAGATTCCCGCCTGACGAAAACCTTTTGAGCGTTCGGAGCCGCGTCGAGAAGTTTTTCTGAAGAGTCGGTTTATCCTCCAGGTAATTCAGGTACTCATCACCGAAGAAATAATTCCGTTGATACAGTTGGTGCAGGTCTTTGGCAGAGACATGCGCATCGGCGAACACCAATCCGCAGGAGGGGCATTTCAAGATGCCGGGATACAGAATGTGGCGGCTGGCGTCAGTGTTGCAGAGGATGCAAACCGGTGCAAGCGGTAAAACTTCAACGGCTTGGTCGTTTTGAGGTATCAATGCCGAGAGAGTCTTTGATGATGTAGAGAGGGCGACCTTTTGCTTCATTGTAGACGCGGATGAGGTACTCACCCAGAACCCCAATACTGACGAGTTGAACCCCGCCGAGGAAGAGCACCGTCACGAGAATTGATGTCCATCCGGGGACGGTCCGATCGGTGAAGAAGTACGAGTAAACGGAAAAAAGGCCGTAGAGGAAACTCAAGAAGGAAACGGTCAGACCCAAGTATGTGACGAGATGGAGCGGAGTGGCAGAAAAGGAGACGATGCCGTCAAGCGCGAGCCTCATCATCTTTCTGAAAGTGTATTTGCTTTTACCGGCGAATCGCGCATCTGCCTTGTACGTTACTCCGATCGAAGAGAATCCAACCCAGCCGATCAGTCCGCGCAAGAAACGGTCGCGCTCCTCGATCGTTTTCAAACTGTCCACCACCTTCCGGTCGAGTAATCGAAAATCGGCGGCAAAGGGTTGGATCGATGTTTCGGAGAAAGCGTTCATCAGGCGATAGAATATCCTGGAGGTCATTTTCTTGACGAGCGGTTCGCCCTCTGTCTCATCCCGGATGGTGTAAATGATCTGATTCCCGGTTTGCCACTGTTCAAGAAGCACCGGAATGAGTGAAGGTGGATGCTGGAGGTCGCCATCCATCGTGATGACGGCTTCGCCCCGAGCGAACTCAAGGCCGGCCGTCAGCGCCGCTTGATGGCCAAAATTGCGTGATAATGATAGTATCCTCATGCGTCTGTCTTTTTGCCGGAGTTCCTGAACCGCCCGGTACGTGGTGTCGGTGCTCCCGTCATCGACAAACAGGACTTCGAATTTGAACGGGAGCTTCTTGAAAACCTCCAGGAGCTCATCTGCCAAGACCGGAATATTTGCAGCCTCGTTGTAAACCGGGATGACAACGGAGATGAGGGGAGCCTTTTTTGGGGAAGTGACAGCCTTTTTCACAGTTGAGTTTTAACTGAGGAATTGCCTTGGTTTAGCCACCAGATTCGCGCTTGATGGAAAGCTGAATCTCCGTGGGGAGCTGCGCTTCCAGCGTGAGCCGCAGCGTCTGATTTCTCTCTCGCACGCCATAGCTGCGGGAGAACCACGTTTGTTCAAGTGTAAAAGCTCCCACGCTTGCGCTGATAATATAACGCCCATTTTGATTTCTTGCTATCGCTTTTTGGGGGCCAGCCAGTTCAATTACGAGCGTAGGTGCAAAATGGAGGAAACTCTCAATTTCGTGAGAACCGTGACCTTTCAGCGAATCTCTGATGATGAACTCGAATTCTTCCTTGTTCAGCTCAAAGCGTCGTCGATGCGTCACCGGCGATGCGAGCGAATCGTAGCTGTCGTGTTCAGCCATGAGCACATCTTGTTGCTCGCTGATGCTCCACTCAAGCGTTCGCGGATTAGTCTTGTCCTCCCTCACCATCCACAAACCAGCGAACTCAGCGATCTCTTTTCCATCGACCATAACGGTATTGTGCGCTCTCGTGCTGCGGAACTCGTTGCGCGCTTGTGCGTCGAACGTATAGGCATAGGTGCCAGAGTCCACAATCAATGACGCGCCATCGACCCAGAGCTCGAAGCTAAGCGTATCGTTGTGGCCATGTCCGCCGTGGCCCATCATTCCGAGATCTCCCACGTCGACATACACATGAGCGTCCTTGCTGCAAAGGATATAGAATCCGCCATGGGGAAAGGCTCGCGAGTTGCGTTGCAGGGCTTCGCCTTGAAGCATCTGATGTTTCTCAAATCCCTCTCCCCCGAAGAGCCAGAGTGCATCCTGAAAGAACTTCCCCGCTGCAGCCCTGAAGTCTCGCCGCTCAAACAGGATAGCTCCCACCGACAATGCGTGTCGGTGATCGTTGATATCTTCGCTCATCGAAAAACGAAACAACCGGCCATCGTCAGCGTCGCCAATCAGTGGGATTGAGCCGTCGGGTCTTGTGTAGTACTGAACAAACTCAAACATCTTCTCCAATCGATGCAGGAAGGACTCAGAGAGATAGATATTGTTCTTCTTGCACAGGATCGCGGCAGAGTAGAAGAGTTCCAGCACAAGTCGGTGATAGCCTGTCGACTTCTCATAGTCCACGCCGTCCGGATAAACCTGCTCTTCCATTTCCTCTTGCAGCTGCGCAATTCCCCATTCGCGCCACTTCTTGCCAACCGCGGTTTCGCGAAAGAAATTGCCGAGGAAGATCAGCCCGACGATATCTGACAGGAAGTGATTGCCATTCCGCCAAGAGTATTCCAGGTGATGTTCGATGAAGCGACCGTGTGCGTACAGGCTCTTCAGGAAGTTCGACCAGAATTGCGACGAAAGCGATTTGGATTCGCAGAAGAAGTAATATCCTGCAATCCAGTTACAAACACGGATCGCCACCTCCATTGCAGTTGTCCAGTTTGGTCCCTTGCCAAGTGGATTCTTCTCGATCCAGTCGTCGATCAGTTCACCGAACTTCTGGGCATAGCGCTCGCTGCGGGTTACCCAGTACGCTTTTCCAAGCCACCATACCTGATGAAACCGGCTCAACTCCCACGGGACTTTGATGTCCGACGGATTGTCGAGATCCAAGATCTCTTCTGTAGTTAGCTTCCGCAGCGGCCAGGCTTTGCCGCTCTTGAAGTCGCGATGCCAATCGATCCTCTCACCCAGATGGACCTTACCGGAGCCGAGCGTCTCGAATCTGTTCTCGAGCACATCCTGTGCTTCGGAGAGAATTTGGTCGTACGGTTGACTCCTCGTGATCAGCTCGAGGAAGAAGTCCTTCTGATTGCGGGGGTGGAAGAAGAAACGAAGTCTCACCGCGTCGTGAAACTGTCGGATAGACTCCTCGCGTGTGCCAACAAAGCCGAACAGTTGGAAGAGTTCCTGATCCGAAAGACTCTGGACTCGCTTCTGGAAAAGGTGTTTCCAAATGCGCGGTCTGAGTACGCGATGCTTGAGAATTCGAAGACCTGTTTTGAGTGTCCTAGGATTTTCGCGCATAGACAGTCAGCAAATCACCACTGCGTACGGCTCGAAACACGGCTTGTGTGGAAAGAGCAAGTACAAGATAGAAAAGCTTTCTGAACTTGTTCAAGGCGTCCGACACAAAACCGTCACCCGGTGATGGTGTCAGGAACCGAAAATAGTGATCGGCCAACACTTCAAACATATACTGGTGTTGGACGTTGAGCACGGTGAAGCCGCATCGTGCTAGCAGCGGCGTCAGCAGCGGGGGCGTGAAGGAGCACAGGTGATCGGGTGGCATGTAGTAACGCCAGCGATGCCCCAGAATTTTTTCATTGATGCAGCTATGGTTGATTGTTGTGAGGGCCAATACGCCGTCTTTCCGCAGAATTCGGGAAATCTCCTTGAGTGTCTCAGTGGGCTTCGGCAAATGCTCCAGCACGTCCCAGAGCGTCACAACGTCGAACGAGCCGCCAGGATACCGCATCTCCTCGAGAAGCTTCGGATAGACTTTAACGGCGCGATGCGCCGTTACATATTCCACATACTGTTGATTGAGCTCCAAGCCCTCCGCATCAAAACCGCGTTGTCCGGAAAGGGAAAGAAAGAGTCCCGCAGCGCAGCCAATATCAAGCAATCGAGGGTTTGGCTTTGGCATGAGCTTCTGAAGTTCGTCGAGCCGCGCTTTGAACTCAGGTTCCTGGTCGCGCTCAACGTGCGGCAAAAGGAGTTCCATGAAGAAGAACTCACGGAGGTCCTCGTCGTTGTAAACATCTCGAATTGCTTCTTGCGTCAGCTGCGGGTTCACGTAGACGAAACGGCAGTCATTGCAAGTGACATATGTGAATCCGTGTTTGGTGACCCGATGAGTGGAGGAGGAGGATCCACAGAGAGGGCACGAAACTGTGTGAACCAGATGCCGGGCAACACGTCCTGTTGCAGGGTCAATAAGGCTTGAAGCCTTCTGCTCCATTTGCTGGTAGAACTCATTCCATTTGTGGGCCGACGTGTACATTCGCTATTCTCGACCAGCCCCTCGGCCGCGGATGTACTGAGCAACGATTTCCTTCAGTACCACAAAATCCTGTTTCTGGGGAATGAACGTCGGCAGTATATCTGCTTTCGAAAGTCGCCGGAAGATCCACACCGTGAGTGCCAGATTCAAGATGTGCGAGAAGGAAGAGGATATTGCCGCGCCACGAATTCCCCACACTGGAATCAGCACGACGATCAATAGAAGATTCAACAGGAATCCCAAAGATGCCACGAGCATGTTCTGCCATGGTTTGCCGCTTTGATACGCGACGAATTGCGCGAGGATTCTTGAGAGACTCCACGCAATCGTTCCGGGAAGCAGAAGCACAAGGGGAATCGCGGCTGGCGCAAAATCTGTCCCAAAAACCAGTGGAATGACAAAGGGGGCAGCGATGGCCATAATGATACAAGCGAGAGCAATCAACGAGCCGACCAGTCTCGCCATTCTCTGAGTTATGCGTGTCGCCTCTTCGACCGTAGATGCGGTAATTCGAAAGATTGATGCATTGATGATCGCGTAGTCGAGGAGCCAAACGATTTCGGCTATGCGGACCGCGAGGGCATAATTTGCAAGGTCTGCCGGCCCTTTAAGAGAGCTGACAAAAAACTGATCAAGACGAAGGTGAAGGGTGTTAATAATCAGTCCAAGATACACTGCAACCCCATAGCTGAGCGAGATCTTGAGTGCTGCGATGTCGACGGAGAGCTTTATGGGAACCTCGTAGCCAAGCATCACCAATGCTGCAATTGCTTTTACCATAATAATTGCGGTTGTAGCGTACAGAAACGCGCTGATCTTCAGTCCAAATGTGTAGGCGACAACACCATACAGAACGAGTGCGAGTATCGAAGTCGTGGCATTGAATCTGTAAACTGACCGCACCTTGTCAATCCCATACATCAATGACGACCAAAGCGAGAAATACAGAGTAGGTCCTGCTAGCGTGATCGAAAGAATCAGGAATGTAATGTCGAAATTACCGAAAAGAATCTGAAGGGACGGTCGAAATACAAATGCTACCAGAAGTAGAATGATACTCGCGAGGAGGCTCCACAGAACAGAATGAGAGTGAAGGATGTCAGTGGGGACTCGCCTTTTTCCGGCAAGATAGGTGTTGGCCGAAAGCAGGCCTACGTCGATCACTGAGGCGAGAACCGTCGGTATGAGCAAGAAAAGATCGAGGACACCTTTTTGCTCAGAACCCAGGTAGCGGGCAAGAAAAATCTGTGTGATGAGACCAACGGCGGTAACTAGAGTTTGAAGCTTGATGAC
>CAZTKU010000125.1:0-8775 GCA_964614245.1 uncultured Ignavibacteriaceae bacterium | reverse complement strand
CCGGAGGAATTCTCCACTTTGAAGAGGGCGTCAAGCGACCTCCGAACGAGAGCCGACCTGCGCAAACCCAGCATTTTGCTGAGCGATTCATTCACCTCCACGCAGTGACCCGCTCTATCCACGATCATCATGGGAACGGAGGCCTTTGTGAAGGCGCGGTGCAGCGTGTCGGTAGTCAAAAAAAGATCACCGGATCGCAAAGGAGATCCACGACGTGGTCCTTTCACGGTTTGCCGTCCTGCCGCGCGACCGCGACGACCATATGTTGAGGATATCGGCCTCACGTTACAGCCATTCGCGTTTCATACATATTCGTTCGATCTGCAAAAAGGTCTTCTCCCCGAGGTTCTCAGTCGTTCTTTTCGTGACACCTCGATCGTCAACGCCCTCATCGGCCCCCCTGCCACATCCCTGTTGCCTCTATTACCATCGGCCTGTGGCCCCCCCACCGCCTGCCATTCCACCTCCACCGCTCCAACCTCCACCGGACGACCCACCACCCCAACCGCCTCCCCCCAAGCCTCCTGACGGCCAACCCCAGCCCGAGTGATACTGCCAGCCGCCCGAACGGATAACGTATCTTCGTTTTGCCGCAAGCATCGGCAAGAAGAACACGAGAACAAAAACGATGAAGAAGACAACCATGACGCCGCTGATGAGTGGAGCACTCTTCCCTCCCGGCTCCACGGTATACTCTCCCGCAATAACCGCGATGATGGCGGAGACTCCTGATGAGAGGCCCGCATAGAAATTGTCCGTCTTGAAATACGGCTTCATCTCGCGTTCAACAATCTGTGATGTTGCCGCGTCCGTCAAGGCTCGTTCCAAACCATAGCCAACGTCGATGCGCACGAGTCGGTCGTCCTTTGCAACCAGGATCAACACCCCGTTGTCCTTTCCCTTCTGTCCAATCTTGTTCTTCTCGAAGACGCGCATCGAGAAGTCCTCAATGGATTCCCCTTGGAGCGACCTGATCAGAAGAACTGCGATCTGATTCGAAGTCGAATCTTCAAAGTGCTGAAGTCTGGACTCGAGTGCCCGCCATTCGTTGAAGCTCAGAGAATTCGTGAAGTCTGTCACGCGTTGTTGGAGTGTGGGGACTTCCAGTTGCGCGTGGGCAACAGCGATGCCCATAAGCATCACCAAGATCATCACGAGCATTCGCAGCGAGTTCATACGATTCCTTTAGAACTTGACTTTGGGGGCTTGATCCGCGCCCGCTGTTGCCGTGAAGTACGCCTTTTCCTCGAAACCGGTCATCGAGGCCACAAAAGAAGCGGGGAAACGACGGATCATCGTATTGTAGGACTGAACGGTTTCATTGAAACGCCGCCGCTCCACGGATATGCGATTCTCGGTGCCTTCCAGTTGCGATTGGAGGGTCAGGAAGTTCTCGTTTGACCGCAACGTTGGATAGTTCTCCGTCACGACCAGAAGGCGCGACAGAGCCGAGCTCAAGCCGTCCTGGGCCTGCTGGAACTTCTCAAACGCGTTCGGATCGTTCAGGATCTCAGGTGTCACAGCCAATTGTCCAACTCGGGCGCGAGCGGCGGTGACGTTTTCCAGCACCTCGCGCTCTTGCTTAGCGAAACCCTTCACAGTCTCAACCAAATTTGGAATCAGATCATACCGCCGCTGATACTGGTTTTCAACCTGGCTCCAGGCCGATTTTATGCCTTCATCAGCCGTAACAATCTTGTTGTAGACAGAGATGCCCCACCCCACGAAAAGCAGCCCAATGAGTACCAAGGCTCCGACGATCGACAATATAATGATGACAGTTCGATTCATTGAGATGCTCCTGAGGAGAGTGAGATTGATTCCGAGAAGATCCTGGATCTTTCGCGGACTAGGTTGAGAATCGACAATCGGGTAACCTCGTTAGGGAGATGCGGTTGCCAGCGCGTCACCTGGATCGGTATCAGCTCGACGTCGGCAACACTATCCCTCAGTACCAAACGAAGAACTGCCGTTTCGTAGTCACTACGCCCATTGCCGCCAAATATGAAATTCCCCAAGGAATACGCGATCACTCTTTCCTTATACCGTTCGATTCCCTGCAGCGTGTGCGAATGATGGCCTATGATCAAATCGGCCCCCGCATCAATGATCCTGTGTGCAAGGCGAATCTGTTCAGGCGAAGGCCGGTCGGCCGACTCTTCGCCCCAGTGGAGACTCACGACTACGTAGTCCGTGGCCCCCCGGAGTTGCCGCACATCGGAGAGAATGTACGGTTCATATCGCGGAGCTACGCCGCCACGCGAACTCGTCGCCGAGAACCTCCCACCTCCATAGTATCCTAGAAATCCAATCTTCCTGCCGTTCTTCTCAATGACGACAGGCGATCGCGCTGCGCCGAGAGTCCTCCCTGCACCCACGTGTCGAATCCCGACAGAGTCCAGATTTGCCATTGAATCATACAGCCCCGCCAAACTATAGTCCCCAACGTGGTTGTTGGCCAGGTTGACGATATTGATTGAGGCACGCTGCAGCGCCCTCAAGTATCGAGGATGCATTCTGAAGTTGAACTCTTTGTCCACTTTTTGGGTAGAGAGTGTGACGGGATTCTCAAGATTCACCATGAACACGTCGTACGGTTCGATTCCTTCCCACCTCTCGAAAAGGTAGTCCACCCTGTCTCCCACTTCCCTCTCGATGTGCCGAGCAAGCGTCACGTCTCCGCCAAACAGCAGCGTCACGGGCTGACTCTGTCGCGAGTGCGACCCGGCCCCGGCAAGGACAGAAAACGCCAAAAAGAAGAGAATTGTGTTCACAAATTGTTGAAATTATCCACGTACAAGACGATAGTAACAAATCTTCCCCCTAAAAACAACTGAGCTTGCTCGACGGTAGTGTCCAAGACTCGTCATCTCGGGAGGCAACTTACCTTCCGAAAAAATGGCTTCGCCAGAGGAGCCCTTCGGCAACACGAACACGATGCTCTCACGGTTAGGACCCTATTTGTAATGACTCGGGAATCCCTCGCAAGGCTCTCACGTGTCAAGCACCCTCGGTTCCCGCCCTCCCTCGCGCCGCACCTCGACAGGTGCTCGGCATCACGCCCCGGAGGGAAAAGAAAAGGCGATCGTGCGATCGCCTTCTGTTGAGTCACGCTTGACACTCCGACTCGTGATAATGGGGGATTGAATTCTCCTATGAATGCAGGATGGCGCGGGAGATCACGATTCGTTGAATCTCTGAAGTACCTTCATAGATTTCCGTGATCTTCGAATCTCGCAGAAACCGTTCTACGCCGTACTCACGAATGTATCCATAGCCACCATGGATCTGCACGGCTTCCAGCGCGCACTGCACAGCGATCCGTGACGCATAGAGCTTTGCCATCGCGGCCATTGGACCGAATGGCTGATTCAGGTCCTTCAGTGAAGCCGCGTTCAGCGTAAGGCAGCGAGCTGCTTCGATGCTCGTCGACATCTCCGCGAGCTTGAACTGGATTGCCTGAAGGTCTGCGATTGGCAGATCGAATGCTTTTCGCTCTTTACTGTACTTGATGGAAGCCTCCAAGCATGCCTCAGCGATAGCAAGTGCCTGCGCAGCTATCCCGATTCTGCCCCCGTCCAGCGTCTTCAAAGCGAAGCGCATGCCGAAGCCCTCTTCACCGATTCTGTTCTCGACGGGGACACGACAATCTTCGAAAGCAAGTGAGACCGTGTCTGAGCTCCGGATGCCCATCTTCTTCTCCTTCTTGGCAACAGAAAAGCCGGAGGTCCCTTTCTCCACAATGAACGTGCTGACGCCTTTCGCACCTTTCGAGCGATCCGTCGCTGCCATCACCAAGACGATGTCGGCATTTGCACCATTCGTGGTGAAGTTCTTCGTTCCATTCAACACGTAGTGGTTCCCATCGCGCCGCGCGGTGGTGCGTTGATTGGTCGCATCGCTTCCCGCCTCAGGCTCGGAGAGCGCGAACGCGCCTAACTTCTTTCCCGACGCGAGGTCGATCAGATATTTCCGCTTCTGCTCCTCTGTTCCATAGGCGTCGAGCCCCCAACAGACCAGAGAATTGTTGACAGACATGATCACGCAGGCTGAGGGATCGACCTTCCCGATCTCCTCAAGGGCAAGAACATAGGATATGGTATCAAGTCCGGCTCCACCATATTGCTCAGGGACCATCATCCCCATGAATCCCAGCTCACCCATTTTCTTTACTGCCTCATAAGGGAACTCTTCCCTCTCGTCGCGTTCGTCCACCGAAGGAGCGAGCTCCTCATGCGCGAACTGCCGGGCAGTCTGTTGAATCATCAGATGCGTCTCGTTGAATCCAAAATTCATACGACCTCGCTACGCGGATGTGTAGGTATAGAATCCTCTTCCGGTTTTCCTGCCGAGATGGCCTGCAGCCACCATTTTCTTCAGCAGCGGACAAGGCCGATATTTCGAATCACCCAGGCCTTTGTACAGCACCTCCATGATTGACAGACAGACGTCGAGTCCGATGAAATCTGCAAGCGTCAAGGGCCCCATCGGATGGTTCATCCCCAGCTTCATCACTGTGTCGATGGCCTCGGGAGTCGCAACCCCTTCCATCACACAGTACATTGCCTCGTTCAACATTGGCAGGAGGACGCGGTTCGAAACAAAGCCGGGATAGTCATTGACTTCGACGGGGACTTTCTCGAGGCGTTCAGCCAGCGATTTGACGATTTCGTACGTCTCGTTCGAGGTCGCAAGGCCACGAATAACCTCGACGAGTTTCATCACCGGAACGGGATTCATGAAATGCATCCCGACGACCCTGTCCGGTTTCGTAGTCACAGCACCGAGTGAGGTAATCGATATCGATGACGTGTTCGACGCCAGGATCGTCTCAGGTGATGTGAAGGTGTTGAATTTGCGAAAGAGGTCTTTTTTGATGCTTTCGTCTTCGGTTGCCGCTTCGATCACGATGTGAGCATTCCTGCATGCAGATCCGAGATCGAGTGTCGTCGAAATTCGATCCAGGGTTTCTTTCTTCTGATTTTCTGTCACCGTTCCCTTTTTGACTTGCCGGTCAAGATTCGATTTGATCGCATTGAGGCCGCGATCGACAAACTCCTGCTTCACGTCGTGCAGAACGACCGAGAAGCCGTACTGGGCAAACACGTGGGCAATTCCATTCCCCATCGTGCCGGCGCCCACAACCGTGATATTCTTGAGGTGTTCAGATCCCATGATCAGTCTCGCTTTTTCGAAGGAGTACTGCCGGGAATGTCAGCCGAGACGCTCGACGATCATTGCACTGGCTTCGCCTCCGCCGATGCATATCGCCGCCATTCCGCGTTTCTTGTTTCGTTGCTTCAGCGCGTGAAGAAGGGTGACGAGGATTCTCGCCCCGCTCGCTCCGATAGGATGCCCCAGGGCCACCGCTCCCCCGTTGACATTGAGCTTGTCGACTTCAATGCCCACGATCTTCTGCACCGCCAGGGCGACGACAGCAAATGCCTCGTTGACTTCAAACAGATCGATATCCTCGACTTTCATTCTTGCCTTTGAGAGAACCTTGGTGATGACATCAGCGGGAGCTGTCGTGAACCATTCCGGCTTCTTCGCGGCCGAAGCGTACGCAATCACTCGAGCGAGCGGTTCGAGTCCCAGCGAGGTCGCCTTCTCTGCAGACATGACCACAACCGCTGCAGCTCCGTCGTTGATCTTCGAGGCGTTTGCAGGTGTCACCGTGCCGTCTGGCTGGAACGCCGGCTTGAGCTTCGGAATCTTCTCAAAGTTGGTCTTGAATGGTTCTTCGTCCTGCTCCACCACGATGTCGCCTTGCCTCGATTTGATCGTTACCGGGACGATTTCTTCTTTGAACCGTCCTTCGTTCGAGGCGCTCTGAGCGCGTCGATAGCTCAGAATCGCGAACTCATCCTGTGCCTCTCGAGGAATAGCACATTCCTTCGCACAGAGCTCGGCTGCATTCCCCATATGATAATCATTGTAGACATCCCATAACCCGTCCTTGACCATCGAGTCGAAGACCTTACCGTGGCCCAGCCGATATCCCTCACGACCTTTTTCCAGCAAGTAGGGAGTGTTGGACATGCTCTCCATCCCCCCGGCGATAATGACATCGGCATCGCCAAGTTGAATCGCCTGGGCTGCGAGCATAACAGCTTTCAATCCGGAGCCGCAGACCTTGTTGATCGTCATGCATTCAACGGACTCCGGCAAACCGGCGAACAGAGCCGCTTGACGCGCGGGGGCCTGACCCTCTCCGGCTGCGAGAACGTTACCCATGATGACTTCGTTCACATCGGTTTTCTTCAGTCCAGCCCGGCGGATAGCTTCCTCGACAACGAGCGCGCCCAACTTCGGCGCGGGGACGGCACTCAGTGTGCCCATAAACGAGCCAATGGGCGTCCGGCAAGCACTGACGATCACAACGTCGTTTGCCATAGACTCCGCTCTTCACAAAGATGGAAGGAAAGGGAAGGTACAGTCTGCGAGCGCCGATGAAGCCTACACGAACAAAACTTCGAGTCTAGCTGTTCATCGATTTGAGGAATTCCTTATTGGATTTCGTGCCCCTCATCTTCTCCATAGTGAATTCCATCGCCTCAACCGGCGCCAGATCACTGAGAAGCTTGCGCAGAATCCATACGCGGTTGAGTTCATCTGGCTCCTGAAGGAGTTCTTCCTTTCGCGTGCCAGACCGGTTGACGTCCATAGCAGGGAACACACGCCGATCGCTCAACTTTCGGTCAAGAACGATCTCCATATTACCCGTCCCCTTGAACTCTTCAAAGATAACTTCATCCATCCTGCTGCCGGTTTCGACCAGAGCAGTGGCGATGACGGTGAGGCTCCCTCCTTCTTCGACGTTTCGGGCGGCTCCAAAAAATCTCTTGGGTCGGTGCAACGCATTCGCGTCCACTCCTCCGGAGAGAATCTTGCCGCTGTGCGGCACCACTGTATTGTGGGCTCTGGCAAGTCTCGTGATGCTATCGAGCAGGATGACAACATCCTTCTTTGCCTCGACGAGGCGCTTTGCCTTCTCCAATACCATATCCGACACCTGGACATGCCGCTCAGGCGGCTCATCAAAAGTCGAACTCACGACTTCCGCTGCGACGGTGCGCTCCATGTCCGTCACCTCTTCGGGCCGCTCGTCGATCAGCAGCACGATGAGTTTGATCTCGGGATGATTACGAATGATGCTGTTCGCGATCTTCTGGAGAAGGATCGTCTTTCCGGCCTTCGGTGGCGAAACAATCATTCCGCGCTGCCCTTTGCCGATCGGGGCGAGAAGGTCCATAATTCGCATGGCATATTCCCCGGGTATCGTCTCGAGCTTGATTCGGCTCGTTGGATAAAGGGGTGTAAGGTTATCGAAAAGAATGCGCTCGCGGATAAGGTCGGGATGGTCGTCATTCACTGCCTCCACCCGCAGCAAAGCGAAAAACCGCTCCCCCTCTTTCGGCGGACGCACCTGGCCGCTGACGCTATCCCCGGTCCGAAGCCCGAATTTCTTGATTTGAGAAGGAGAGACGTAAATGTCGTCTGGCGAGGGGAGATAATTGTAGTTGACGGACCGCAGGAATCCATACCCATCTGGCAGGACTTCGAGGACACCCTTGCTGAAGCTCAAGCCGTCCTTTTCAGTCTGCGCCTCGAGAATCTTGAAAATGAGTTCCTGTTTTCGAAGATCACTGTACGCTGAAAGATTCAGGTCTTTCGCAATTTGATTCAGCTCCGCGATCTTCTTGGACTTTAGTTCGGTAATGTCCATTGGCATAATGTAACAATCCTCTAGTGTGAGACTACGCTTGGGAAACTATGATAGACGAAATCCTCAATGAAAAACCTGAGGATACTGATCGTTGAAGTTTGAAAGGTTGGGAGTAGCGAACTGGCTATTCGAAGTGAACTGGATGGACGATCATTACCAGGGAAGAAACCCCATGAACTTCAACGGATAATATATGCCATTACCGAGTGATTGTCAAGTTTTTTTTCGTCGCAAGATACTGCAATGCTTCGCCAACGACGTAGTGCGAACCCGTAACCAGAATAGGCATTCGTTGCGAGCCTCGCTGTATGGCCAGCCGTACACCTTCACTTACACTCAACGCAGCACTCACCCTGAGCCCTCGCTTTGTGAACAACGCGGCCACATCGCTCGCCGAGCGGGACCGATCCGTTTGAGCAGCTACGGCAATAACCTCCACGGCGATTGGTTCCAGACTGCGAACCATTGCTTCGTGGTCTTTGTCCTTCATGACACCGAAAACGATTATGGGATTCTCGATGGCCAGCCGCCTCAGTGCGGCGACGAGCTGGGCTACGCCATCCGGGTTATGCGCGACATCGAGAATGACGGGCGGTTTCTGCTGGATGAGGCTGAGCCTCCCCGTCAGTCCGGCGAGCTCCTGAATCTTGCCCAGCCCGCTGCGAATGGACCGCTCCGAAAGCTGAAATTTGCCACTCTTATTCACCTGCTCGATGGTCGCGATCGCGAGCGCAGCATTTCGTATCTGAAACCGGCCCGCGAGAGAGATTTTCAGGTTCTTATGTCGGCTCTTCCCCACCATCAAGTCAAAGACCGATCCTTTGAGAGATTCGAGCCGGACGGTAGCGCTGAGGTCGTTGAGTGTCACAAGAGGTGCACCAAGTTCCTTACACGCTCTGTTAATCACGCGAAGAGGCTTGCGATCATCAACACCTGTGACACAAGGGACTCGCTTCTTGATGATGCCGGCTTTTTCCAGTGCAATTTTCTCAAGTGTATTGCCAAGTATCTCGGTGTGTTCAAGGCCAATGGTGGTTATCACCGAC
>CAZTKU010000124.1:0-8806 GCA_964614245.1 uncultured Ignavibacteriaceae bacterium | reverse complement strand
TTGATGCATCTCCGAGATGGAATTTCCAGCCAAAGTCGAGCAGGAGCTTTTCCCTTGCAGATCCGATGGGGACTTCGCGGTTTTTCTTTTCCGTGTTTCGTTGAATCGGCGTCGCTAAACCGCCGCTGGTCGCAGCCAGGAGAAGCGCGCCCAACAAGATTGATGTGATTCGTGCGTTCATGATCATCCGCTCCTCAGTTACAGTTGTCAATTGAGTACGAGGCTCTTGATCGAATCCAAAGCTACGATGAGAATGCAGCAGAGAGAAATCCTGCACTGTCGAGAAATCACCTGAAAAGATACTGAATTGCGGATTGAGATTCAGCCCGGCCCATGCTTACTGCTTTCTCCGTTGCCACGCATTCACCTCAACATGGCTGAGGCTTTGTACTTCTTCAAAGAGAACTGCAGAGACATAGGGATTCTTGACAATGAGATTTGGGTAAGACATATTGGACCGCGGCAGCGAGGCTCACAGTAATCGGGTTGGCACCAGGAATTCAATGATTTTGGCCAACCGTAGTCTCAAAGAACAACGTGTAAGGAGGGCTCCCAATGCCATATCAATCGCTGAAGTCAAGCTTTACGAGAATTGTCTCGACAATTCACGGCAAGGGCTCCGGAGCGATTATTCTTGTTCGGTTGATGGTAAGCTTGGTCTTTCTTTCTGAGGGAATTCAGAAGTTTCTCTATCCTGACGCGCTGGGCGTTGGCCGATTCATCAAGATCGGGATCCCCGCCCCGGAAATCATGGCGCCGTTCGTTGGCGTCGTTGAAATAGCGTGCGGTGGACTTGTGCTTCTGGGTCTTCTGACGCGCCCCGCGGCCGTTGCCCTCATCATTGACATGCTCGTCGCCATCGCAACCACCAAGATTCCGATCCTGCTTGAACGGGGTTTCTGGAGCATGGCTCATGAAGCGCGCACGGATTGGTCCATGCTGCTGAGTTCCGTTTTCCTCCTGATTGTGGGGGCCGGGAAATGGTCCATGGATTGGAAGCTGGCAAATCGGAATGGGCCTGAGAACCCGTGATCGTCACTCCGTCGCGAGACGGTGTTCTCCTTTCCGGAGTCCGTTGGGGCGGAGAATCATCCGTCAAGGATTTGTCTTCAGGAAAACGGAAAAAGCCTAAAGCTTGATCGCCTTGGGCTTTTCATGTACTGCGTTCCGCTCGAAAGAACTTCGGATCAGGCAGCGGGTATCGGGCTCTTCTTCAACAACTGAAGGCCATATTCATATCCCTTGCCAAATGCAGCAAGGTTGAGCTCCTCCGTTCCCTTTGGCACAGATACCTTCACAGCGTCCTTGGCAGCTTCCCGTGCGACAACGCCCGTCAAGGCAGTCGCGAATCCGAGCATGACAATGTTGAGGACGAGTTTCTTGCCCAGCTCTTCTGCGAACCTCGTCGCGGGGATCGAAAAGTGTTGAATGTCCCTCCGGAGATTGTGGGTCACCACAAGGTCTTCCTCGGTGAGCAGCGTTCCGCCAGGAGCGAGTTCCGGAGAGAATTTAGAATAGGCTTCCTGCGACATCACGACCATCACATTGGGCGCCACAATGTACGGATAGCTGATCGGCTCATTGGAGATAATGAGCTGCGCACTGCACGCGCTGCCGCGCGCTTCGGGACCGAAGGCTTGAATCATCGTCGCATGCTTATTGTCATAGATGGAAGCAGCCCTTCCGAGGATGTAGCCGCTGAGGATCACCCCTTGTCCGCCGAACCCGCCAATCTTGATTTCAGTCCTAGGCATAGATGAGCTTCCTTATTTCATCAGAAGGCACGTATCGATCACCCAGCCTCTTCTGGAAATGCGCGTTCATTGCATCAAGATAGGTTGACCGTTCCTTGTCGACGAACTTGCCGACGATGATTTTCCCCTGGAATTCAAGCGCAACACTCTTTGTGTCGGCACCATTGCGAATCTCGCTATGATCCTTGTAGTAAATCATCTGCTCGAGCCCGTCCCCGAGCTTGTTCCGGCGACTGTATAATGTCGGGCATGGTGCAAGGATCTCGACAAACGAGAACCCCTTTTTGAGCAACGCCTCCTTGATGGCTTTTGTCAAATGCCGAACGTGATAGGACGTCCACCGCGCAATGTACACAGCACCGCACGACTCGGCTAAGAACGGGAGATTGAACGTTTCCTCGAAATTTCCATGAGGCGTCGTGGAAGCTGTCGCACCGACGGGGGTCGTCGGGGCGACCTGTCCCCCCGTCATCCCGTAGATGCCATTGTTGATCAGAATGACCGTCATATCCACATTGCGGCGCGCCGCATGAATGAAGTGATTTCCGCCGATAGCGGTCAAATCGCCGTCACCGCTGTACACAACAACCTTCAGCTCGGGATTGGCGAGCTTCAGTCCGGTCGCAAACGGGATCGCCCGACCGTGGGTCGTGTGGAACGAATCCAGCCTCACGTATCCCGCCACTCGCCCCGTGCAGCCAATGCCGGAAACAACAGCGACCTTGTCGAGGTTCAGTCCGCTTGTCTCCAGAGCGCGGACGAAGCAATTCACCGTCGTTCCGATGCCGCAACCAGGACACCAGATGTGCGGCATTCGATCCATCCGCAAGAATTCCTCGATCGGATTCCCCGGAATTGTCGCCTCAACGTCGTAGAGTTCTTCTGCCATTGATCATTTTCCTCGCAAAGATTTCTCAATTGCGGCGTAGATATCTTTCGGCTGGTGGACTGTTCCGCCTGCGTGCGGCACGGATACAACCTTGGATTTCCCCGCCACGCATCGCTCGACTTCATAAACCATCTGACCCATATTCAGCTCGGGCACGACAAACGCCTTGACGCGGCTCGCGAGCTCCCGGATCCGCTTTTCCGGGAACGGCCAGACGACAACAAGCCGCAGGTGGCCCACTTTCATTCCTTTGGCCCTGGCTTGCTCGATGGCCGGAATCGCTGTCCGCGAGGTGATGCCGTACGTCACCACAACAACATCAGCCCCCTCTACATCTTGTTCGTGGAACATGATGATCTCATCCGCATGGAGCCGGATCTTATCGAGAAGCCGCCGCACCAACCTCCCTTGGGCGCTCACAGACATGTCGGGATAACCTCTCTCATCATGCGTCAGCCCCGTGACGTGAATGCGATACCCATCACCGGCTTTGACCATCAATGGAACGAGATCCCTTCCGGCTTCAAAGGGGTGGAAGTTCTCTTTCGGACCTTCATACATCCTTCGCTCGTACAGCTCAATGTGCTCTGCCGAAGGAATCACCACACGCTCGATCATGTGTCCAACGCACTCATCCATCATCATCAGAACCGGCACGCGGTATCGCTCAGAAAGATTAAAGGCGTGAATGGTGAGATCGAAGCATTCCTGCGGCGAATTCGGAGCGAGCGCTATGATCTCGTAGTCGCCATGCGACCCCCACCGTGCCTGCATCATATCACCCTGTGCAGGCATTGTGGGCAAACCGGTTGACGGTCCAGCTCGCTGCACATCGACAAACACGCACGGAGTCTCCGTCATAGCCGCGAGGCCGATATGTTCCATCATCAAAGAGAATCCAGGTCCCGACGTCACCGTCATTGCTTTCTTGCCGCCCCAGACAGCTCCCTGGATGGCGATGGACGATGCGATCTCATCCTCCATCTGAATGAAGATGCCGCCGACGAGCGGAAACCGTTCTGCGATTCGCTCTACTACTTCGGTCGAGGGGGTGATGGGATAGCCAGCCACGAATCGGCAACCCGCCGCGATGGCCCCTTCGCTGCACGCATGGTCACCATCGATGAAATGAGCTCCTGTAAGAATCCCAATTGGATCTGCGTGCACGCCTAAATCTCCTTGATTTTTTTCTTCGTGATGAAACCATAGATTGCGAAGTCAGGACACACCATCCCGCAAATGTTGCATCCGGTGCAGGAGTCCCGATTCACCAGGACGGGTGGATGATATCCCTTGGCGTTGTATTCGCCCGAGAGCTCAAGCACTTCCGGCGGGCAAAACTCCACGCAGAATCCGCATCCTTTACACCGCTCGGCATAGATGATGACACTCCCGACCGCTTTCTTTGGCTGTTCCGCTGCTTGGGGCATATCCCTCATCCTGTTCAGGTATTGAATGTCAGGAATGACACAAATATTGTGCCGTCTGGGCGTTCCTCCGTTTATTAGCGGATTTCCCCTATCACAAGGGAGGGTGAGGTACCGGAATTCCGATTCTTGGTAAAGAACTGGGCCCGGGTCGCGCCGGGGACGCCTTGGCGTAAGGCATCGTGGAATGCGCTCCCTTTCCGTCTCCATCCACTAGCAGGGTGCTGAAAGAGAAAACCGCCCCCGAATGAATGACTTCGGGTCAGGCAAGACACAAAGTGCGCCAAGGAAATATTGAAATTGCTCTTTCAGTCAGAATTCAAGAAATCTCTTTGTGTTCTTAGCGACCTTGCCTGCCCCGAACGTTTTTGGCTCGGGGGCGGTTCAGTCCTTCTTTGAGGACGGGGTTTTTCAGCAGCTTCCTAGTACCCCAACTCCTCTCCCACCAGCACAACAGTGAGCCGATCCTTCACTCTATTCGATTCGATGATGACGATCTGGCTGCAGATCCGTTGAGGAGCATGGCAGTTGGCATCATCGCAGAAGCCTGTCCGAGCGCATGGAGTGTCCGCACCCAGACGGATGCAGTTCAGGGGTGCAGCAACATTCTTGATGCGGGTGAGCGCATCGTCCACCGTCGGGACAACCTTGTTCATTCCAACCATCAGAATGACTTTCTTTGGACCGAAGATCATGCCCGCAACACGGTTTCCGCGTCCGTCCTCGTTTACGAGTTTGCCGTCAGCTGTGACGGCACTGCTACTCGTCACGAGTATGTCCGCGCTCACGCCTTGCCTGAGGATTTCCTCAACCTCGTCGTTGGTGATCCCTTCTCGATAGCGATCGAGGAGCTTGATGTTCATCCTCCTCAGCTCATCCAGCAAGCCTGACTGAATGACGGTCACGGACCCGCCCAGAGCGACACTCGCTCCATCGGGTATCAGCTTGCGTATCTCACTCACAGCCTCCTTGCTGCTCCGGCAGAAGACGGCAGAGACGTTGCGCTTCTTCAGATTCTCGATGACACGCTCAGCTTTCCTCTGAAAGATGATTTCCTTTGGTTTCGTCAGAATCTCTTGTGTGTCTGTCATAACGTTTGCCATCCTAACCTCCAATCTGATGCTGTTGCAAGGATACGCGAATTCGTGGCAGAGGAATGTAAGATGTTTTCGTGAAAGAATCTCTCGGCGGGTGATCAATCAGGCATCATGGCCATCCAGATTTTCAGATTTGAGAAGGGGAAAATTGTGGAATGTGAGGGCTGGAGAACTCATGCAGTCATCCGGCATTGCAGAAGCTGAACAAAGCGCAAGGCCTTTCGCACCTTCTTCTTGCAGGAAGCTCAGTAGATCTCCGATTGCTTTCGCTTTCGATTGTCCTTAACATTGCAGGCGTATGAATTTTATCTCCGACGAGCCTATGATTCTTCATGGAGGTTGATATGCAGATCGACTCTCAGTTCGAGAAGAGACCGTGGGCCCCGGCGGCCGCTTTGCCCCTCTTTATCCTATTGTTCTTGGCCGCTCCTCCTGGCGTTGCAGAGGCTTGGCATCTGAAGAGTCCTGCGCCCCCCGTGCAGACCGACCCCGCACGACAGCCCGATGTCCAGTCAATCGATGGCCTCATCAAGGCCTTTTACGAATGTATCTCGTTTGCGGAGGGAAAAAGTCCAGACTGGGATCGTTTTCGTCAACTGTTTGCCTCAGCCGCAACTCCCTGCATCCGCATGGCCGCCGACAGCGTCATGGTCATGGACCGCGAGGGATTCATCGCGTTCTTTGGCGGTCGGATCAAGAAGGGAACTTTGAAGAGCTTTGTGGAGAATGAGGTCGGCAGGAAGACGGAAGTGTACGGGAACCTGGCACAGGTCTTCAGCGTCTACGAGAAGAGAATGAACCTGGACGATCCGGGGAAGCCCATCCGCGGCATTAACGGTTTCCAGCTTTTCTTCAGGAATGGCCGCTGGTGGATTTCATCCGTCGCGTGGCAGGACGAGATCCCGGTCAGACCGATCCCGCAGGAATATCTGAAACGCGAATAAACCGAGCACCGGCTTTGGTCGGCGCGAATGTGGCAAAGGGGCGCGCCGCTGCGAGTGATTTGCAGAAAGCACTTAGGGTATGATGCTTCACGGTGAATTGCTGAGACAGTCACTGCGGTTCGTCGACTTCTTGCCCACGTCTCAGCGCCGCTGAGAGCTCCGCACTACGGAACCTGCTTCCTCTGCTCAAGAATGGCTGCGACGGTGCCCTGCAACTCTTGAGCTCCTAAGGGCTTTCGAAGGAAGAATGTTGCGCCTGCTGCCAGTGCGCGTGACTCCAAATCGGGATCAGGCACGCCGCTGACAATAAGGACGGGCGTTCTTGGAAAGCCGAGCTTCGCCTGACGTGTCAACTCCACGCCGTCAATCCCCGGCAGTTTCACGTCCGTGAGTACGAGATCGAAGAATCTCTGTTGGAGCAACTTGAGGGCTTCTTCCCCAGTCTTGGCCGATATGACCTTGTACTGCGCGTGGGTGAGGACGTGCTCAAACGCGTTCCGGACAGGAATATCATCCTCAACCACGAGGATTTGTACAAATGGTCGCACCGTCCTGGGGGTGTTCGTCGCAGGCCTTCTGGAAACTGGCAGGGCCCTTCGCGTCGATCTGTGGCCGAACATGGCAGTTACCCCTTGTTTGTGACTCTCTAGTGAACTCGAGACCATACGTCATTCAATAAGGGGTCAAAGGTTGTGCCACTCGAACCTTTCATTCGACTCAGGCGCTTGAAATGCACACAGCGCAAACTCCTGCGTGTGTTGGCTTTTTCAAGCCAGGGATAAGGTCAAAATTACCAGTGTTTTGGTGCCTTGCGGTCTGTCTACAAGTTCTACAAATAACAAACGGGGACTGGAAACGGCGCTGAATAGTATGATGAACTGGGAAGACTCAGAAGACGCCTTGAAAAGGAACCAAATTCTCTGTGCGGTCTTGGCGGTGAGATTCAGACCCGTTGCTCTTCGGCGGGGCTTTCAGCGGATCACAACAAGAGTCCTCATCCGCCCAGAACGTCTTCTACGAAAACTACTCTCACGATGTCGGTAAGCGCTCTCCCCATGTGCTTGTGCTCAGCACCGGCGAGGATGAAGACTCCGTCACCTTCATTGTAGATGTGAACCTCTCCCGGGAAACGAATCTCGAATCGCCCTTCGAGCACGCAGCCGATATGTCCTTTCTCACACCAATGCAGCGGCATGACCTTTGTGTACTCCACGAGTCGAAGTTGCCGACCGGCCTGCCGAACTGCTTTGAAGCGAAGTCCATTCATCGGGCTCTCCCATGGAATCTTGCTGAAGTCTACGCGATAGGGCTGCATGTTCTGTTTCCCCCTCAAGAGTTTTTCTCGTGCTCGTCGAATTGCAGGAACTCGATCGGCGCGCCGTTCTCGACGATGAAGGCAACTGTCACTCCGTCTGACGGCGAGTTGGGCTGAATGAGTATCTCCTTGCCAGCGAGTTCGGCCTCAAGATCGTCAACCGCGAATGCGACATGCGGCACCGTCTTCACAAGCTCGGGCAGAGGACAGTCGGCCTCGAAGCGCATCCATTCGATGCCATAGGGACTCGTTTCAAATCCCGAGACGAACACCTTGAATCCCGCGAGATAGATCTCGCCCTCGCGGGGAATGTCTGTTGGGATGCCGATATGGTGGTATGCTCTCAAAGGTTCGATCGATTTATGGGTCAGGAGAATTGTGCCTGTCAAATGCAGATTGAGTTGTGTCACATCCTCCAGAGGTAAGACATCTTGAAGAAGAGACCCCGCTTCGTCTCCAAGAAGCGATCGCTGCCGACATAGCTGTCGTTCTCCCATTTCACCTTCTGGTAGAGCGATCCGTAACCGAGGTGAACGACCGTGCCCGGGATGTAAGTGAACGAAGCAAGGAAATCGGTGAGCATCTGTTTGCGGAAATTGTTGTACTCCACAATCCCGCGGAAGAAGAGATATTTGTTGAGCTGATAGGTCAACCTGGCGCGGGAGATCGGATACTCATAGATCTTCACGTCGCCCGAATCACGGCGAAATGTGACGTACACCATGCTCAGGTCCGCACGCAACTGCTCGGAAGGCTGAACTGTGGTGCTCGCACTTGTCTGGGAGCTCGTTCCCTGATACGGGGATACAGAATAGAAGATTGCCTTGCCGGATCGGTTGGAGAGGCTTATCGACAACCAGTTAGTAACAAGGCCAGACAACGAGGTTACCAAAGCATCGGTCCGGAATTTCTGGTTGAGAAAGACCTCCGTCGAGTATATGTAGCGTACACGAGCGGTGAGGGCGTTCCGGAGATACAAGCCAAGGGAGGCGTGGTTAAAGGTTTCCCACATCCCGCTCGGCTTGTCTTTGGTCTGAGCGGTGAAACCCTCGAGGTCGATGCGGCGGAAGAGCCCGGACGAAGGATAGAATTTTGGTCGGTAGCGTGCCGTCCCGCTCTGAATGCCCGACCGTGCGAGGTAACCCATATCGAGGCGGAAATTGGTGGCAATCTCCTTCAGGGTAATAGCATAGTCGAGTGCCTCAGTGTCAAACTGGTAGCGGATGCCGAGTGCATGGCCCATCCCCTGAGCACCGTCGCTGGGGATCGTCGTGCGTGAGAGGAGCCCGTGAGCCTCGATCGTGCTCGATTCACCAACTCTGATCTGCGCATCCACGCCTCCGACGCGGTTGAAACCGGTCTTCAGCTCGTTGCTGGCCA
>CAZTKU010000123.1:0-8908 GCA_964614245.1 uncultured Ignavibacteriaceae bacterium | reverse complement strand
TCTCGTACCGGCTCGACATCTTCCGGTCCATCCGCACAGCTGTCGGTCTCAACATTATCAACGTCTATGACCGGAAGAACGTATTCTATTTCGAGCGTAAGACAGGCCGGAGGATCAACATGCTCGGGTTCTTCCCATCTCTCAATCTCACCTTGGAGTTATTGCCGTGAAGATGCGCGGGTCAGGGGACCCGCTATTACAGACGAATGCTTCATCGTCCACACGCAACTGATGCCTGAGCTTGTATGATCGGCATGTTGTCTGAGGATGTGCGGGTCAGGGGACCCGCTATTACAGACGAATGCTTCATCGTCCACACGCAACGGATGCGTGAGCCTGTAATAGCCGATCCCTGATCGGCATGTTGTTTGAGGATGTGCGGGTCAGGGGACCCGCTCTGACACAGCTTGCGCTCTCCTCCGGACGGCCCACTGATCCCACCAACGTCCTTGCTTATCGAACGCGTGAGTTGTATTTTGTTTGAGAACTACGGCTTTTCACACTCGTTGCGGAGTTCCACAGCGTGAAAAAGAGATTGTTCACCCCAGGTCCAACGCCCGTCCCCGAAACCGTGATGCTCAAGATGGCGGAGCCGATCATTCACCACCGCCATCCCGAGTTCATGGAGATCCTCAAACGCGTCAATGACAACCTCAGGTATCTCTTTCAGACACAGCAGCCCGTTCTGACTTTGGCGAGCTCTGGAACCGGAGGGGTGGAGGCGACGTTCGTAAGCCTCTTCTCCCCGGGTGATACGGTCATCTCCGTGAACGGCGGGAAATTTGGCGAGCGTTGGATCAAGATGCCGCGAGCATTCGGGCTGAACGCCGTCGAGATCAAGACTGAGTGGGGAAAGGCGCCAACGGAGGCGCAGATCCTCGACGCACTTCGCAAACATCCCCAAGCGAAGGCGGTCTATCTCGTTCACAGCGAGACGTCAACGGGAACTGCGACCGATGTCAAGACACTCGCGCGCGTGATTCGCGAGAACTCTAGCGCACTCGTCTGCGTCGACGGCATCACGGCCATCGGCGCGCACGAGTTCCGGTTTGACGAGTGGGGCGTTGACGTGTGCGTCACGGGTTCGCAAAAGGGGCTGATGATTCCGCCCGGACTTGCCTTTGTCGCGCTCAGCCAGCGGGCCATCAAAGCAATGGATACGTCAACCTTGCCCAAGTTCTACTTTGACCTGCGAAAAGCGCTGAAGTCGTACGAAAAGAACGACACGCCGTGGACGCCGGCAATCTCTCTTATTATAGGAGTCGATGCTGCCCTGCAGATGATCCGGAACGAAGGAGTTGAGAACGTCTGGCGAAGGCACGAGCGTCTTGCAACGGCCTTGCGGGAAGGCATCAAGGCACTCGATCTCAGGCTCTTTTCCGACTCCCCATCCTATGCTGTGACACCGGTCTGGGTGCCCGAGGGTGTCGAGTGGAAGAGATTCAACAAGATACTTAAGGAGAAATACGGTATCACGATCGCCGGCGGGCAGGAGGAGTTTACAGGCAAAATCTTCCGCATCTCGCATCTCGGCTACTACGACGAGCTGGATATGGTCGCGATGCTCTCGGGGCTTGAAATGGCGCTGGCCGAGTGCGGTTACAGCTTTGAACCGGGCATCGGTATCCGGGCAGCGCAGGCTTCATTTATGAGGAGCGCTTCGGCTCTGCCGAAGTAGCGCTTCCCGAAACGCCTCTGTACCGCCAGGGAAACACGAGGCGAGCAGTTCACCCAAGCTGATCCAAATCAGCCGCAACACTTCGTTTTAGGTCATATCAGGTATGAAAATCCTCATCAGTGATCCCATCGAACAGGCTTGTGTCGACCTTCTCACATCGGAAGGTTTTCAGGTTGATGTGAAGGTCAACATTTCCGCCGACAACCTGAAGGCCATCATTGGTGACTATGACGGGCTTCTGGTCCGCAGCGCGACGAAAGTGACGGCAGACATCATCTCCGCCGGGGGCGCTCTCAAAGTCATCGGCCGGGCGGGAGCGGGTGTGGACAATGTCGACGTGGAGGCAGCAACACGCCGGGGGATCGTTGTCATGAATACCCCCGGGGGAAATACGATCTCCACGGCGGAACACACCATGTCGCTTCTGCTCTCGCTTGCACGCAACATCCCGCAGGCGAATGAATCGCTCAGGCAGGGAAGATGGGACCGAAAGAAATACACGGGAACGGAGCTACTTGAGAAGACCATCGGTATCATCGGACTGGGCAAGGTGGGGAGGGAGGTGGCGGCGCGGTGCCAGGCGTTTGGGATGAGGACGATTGGATTTGATCCCGTCTTGTCGGCCGAAGTCGCTGTGAAAATGAAGATCGAGCTGGTGTCGTTGGACGAGCTTTGCACGAGGTCAGATTTCATCACCGTCCACACGCCCCTCAACGAAGAGACGCGGGGACTCATCGGCGACAGGGAGATTGCCCGATGCAAGGACGGAGTGAGGATCATCAACTGCGCGCGGGGAGGGATCGTCGACGAGCAGGCTCTGTTGCGCGGACTGGAGTCCGGACGAGTTGCAGGAGCGGCACTCGATGTTTTCGAGAAGGAACCGCCAGTTGATCATCCATTAGTGAAACACCCTCGTGTCATCGCGACGCCGCACCTGGGGGCTTCGACCGAAGAGGCGCAGGAAAAAGTCGCCCGCCAGATCGCTCTTCAGGTTGCCGACATGCTGAAGGAGCGAAGAATCGCAGGGGCGGTGAACGCCGAAGCTCTCCAGATGGCTCTTCGGAAAGAGATCCAACCGTATGTCCTGCTGGCTGAGAAGCTCGGGAGCCTTCTCGCCCAGCTTATGACGGGTCAGCTCAAGAGGGTGGCTGTGACGTGCAGCGGTGCGTTCCTCTCGCAATCAATGGACCTGATCACCGCTGCAGTGTTGAAAGGCGTGTTTGCGAACTTGATGTCTGAACCGGTCAATTTGATCAACGCTCCCGTGATTGCGCGCGAGATGGGTCTGATCGTTGACGAGGAGCGCGAGAGCGATAACGTCTCGTATGCTCATTTGATAACAGTCCGCTATGAGACGAGTACAGAAGAGCATCGATTCTGCGGAACGGTTTTCGGGAATTCTCACGCGCGTATCGTTCAGATCGATGACTACCATTTCGAGGTGGTGCCTGAGGGGCATCTGCTCATTTATACGAATATCGACCGGCCGGGGATGCTTGCAAGCGTCGGTGCAAGGCTCGCGGCTGAGAACATTAACATCGCAGGTCTTTCGCTGGGACGAGACAAACCGGGACAAAAGGCCCTTACGGTCATCAACGTCGATACCCCCATAAGCATGGATATGTTGCGGAAGTTGCAGAAGATCGATGGGGTGTTTGAAGTTCGATCAGTTCGTCTCTAGAGAACCCGTCCGCGCTCGAAGGGAGAGAGACGATGCATCGAAAACAGGACACTTTCTTGCCTCGGAGGATCACGGGCTTAGCGTAGTTTTTTCAAATTCCACTTGACAAACACGGCAACAAGTAATATATTCAGCCAGTCCACCATCGAGTAACCCATCAGAATTGGCATCCCATCAAGAAGGAGGTGATTGCTGATTCGGGCATTCCAGTCTACGCGGACGCTCGGAGAAACCCGTTGCGACAAAGTTTCCTCGTTGTACCCGCCGATCGTCTCATTTAACGAGACATCGACCTTTTAGCAATCCTATCTTACTTACAAACACATTCTCCACACAAAGTAAGGAGGTAGAATATGTTCCGTAAGCTATTTCTAGCTTTCATTGCCTTGTTTCTTCTTCCTAGCCTTCTGCTTGCGCAAGATGGCAAGCTGCGCGGCAAGGTGACGGATAAGGAATCGGGCGAACCACTCATCGGGGCCAACATTACGGTTGAAGGGACGGGCCTGGGTGCTGCCAGCGATATCAACGGCGAGTACATCATCCTCAGCGTTCCCCCGGGAGTGTATGCCATCAAGGCTTCATACATTGGATATGCCGGTTACACGATATCCAACATTCGTGTGAACGCCAATATTACGACCACGGTGGACATTGCGCTCTCAAGCTCGGCTATTCAGATTCAGGCCGTCGAGATTTTTGCGGAACGTCCGCTTATCCAACGAAACACGACGAACACGGTCCGTATCACGACCTCGGAAGAGATCACGTCGATTCCGTTCCGAGGAATACAGAACATCGTTGCGCTTTCCGCGGGTGTGGTCCTGCAAGGTGGAAACCTCTACGTGCGTGGCGGACGATCTGGAGAGGTTGGCTTTTCACTCGATGGCGCCAGCATAACGAATCCCTTCTCCAGCAGCCAGAATGTCGGCATCATCCAGCAAGCTGTTGAGGAGCTTCAACTGCAGACCGGTGGTTTCACCGCCGAGTTCGGAGGAGCAAATGCGGGTATCATCCGCACGACGATGCGCACCGGCGCCAGCCAGTTGAAGTTCAGCCTCGACTACCAAACCGATGATTTCGCCAAGCCGGGCAAAGAATTCCTCGGAACAAGTTCGTTCGGCCGACGAGTCGGGGTGGCCACCCTCGGAGGTCCTATCCCCGGTATCTCTGGGGCAAGATTCTACGTTGCGGGTCAGCACGATTATACTCGGCAGCGACAGGCAAGGTTCATCACACCTTTCAGCTTCGATAGCTTGAGGACCGATGCCCTCGCCGCTCGTGGTCCCGGGCTCTTGCTCCCTGGGCCGGTCGAAGTCAAAGAGAACTACCTGTACAATAACTGGGATTTTACCAACTCTATCCAGGGAACGCTTCTGTTTGACGTGAAACCACTCAAGGTTCGTTTCAGCGGCAGCTATGAGTTCTCGAAGAATCCGAACGGTGGACAGTGGCCTCAAGGTCTGGTGAATATTCTCTGGCAAAGATACTCGTTGAGCGAGACCAACGTCTTGTTCGGCAACCTGAGAGTAACTCACGTGCTGAATCCGACGACGTTCTACGAAGTTGGGCTATCATATCAAAGCCGATTCTCTAAGACCTATGACAAAGACTTTGGCGACGACTGGGAATTGTACACGGATAGCATCGCCAACGAGGCAAAGGGTTACACGGGATTCACAAGCCGCTTCACTGGACCGAATCCCTGGAGCACGATCTTCGCGTTCGGCTTCACTGACCCCTATGCTCCCAATAACAGTTACAGTAAGGGCACGCAGAATTCGATCGCAGCGACAATTGACTTCACCTCCCAGGTCAGTTCGAGATGGGAGCTGAAAGCGGGCGGTCGAATTGAGCAATGGGTCTACCGCAGATACGCCGTTGATAACATATCCGCCTACGAAGTTTACCTTTTCGGTCAGGATGGAAAGAGCCTGAGAACGTTCACGAGCGATTATGAGCGGCGTGTGAGACTCATCCAGCGAGGTGGCATCACCAGCATCGGATATGATATCGAAGGCAATGAAACCGAAGGGACCAGTTTTGGTGACCTTACGGTGGACAAGCCGATCAAGCCGGTCCTTGCCTCGGCGTACATACAGAACAAATTCGAGTACAGGGATATCATCGTCAATGTCGGTGTCCGATATGAGTACATGAGCCCGAAGGGACAGATGATCCCAACGGAACAGCTCAACCAACCACCGGTCGATGCTGCGTTAAACCTTGTGCAGGAGAGCGCATACAAGGAAATGGATCCGTTCAGTCTTGTGCTGCCTCGTGTGAGCTTCTCGTTCCCTGTTACAGACAGAACGGTGTTCTTCGCACAGTATGGAAAGTATGCTCAGTTCCCGGCGATGAATCAGATTTACACAAGTCCTGTTACGATTAGCGGCGCCATCAATCCAGCCACGCGGGTTTCGTACTGGCTTGGCGGCACGCTGGTCGGCTGGATGATGAAGCCGGAGCGGACGACGCAATACGAGGCAGGATTCCGCCAGACGTTGACGGACAACCTCGCGTTGACGATCACCGGATTCTACAAGGATGCAACCCAGCAGCTCTCAATACGTCGGGTCTTCAACGACGTGGGCGCGCCGATTTTCGTCTCCTTGCAGAACGAAGACTTCGGTACCACCAAAGGGCTGGAGTTGACGCTGCAGCTGCGTCGGACGAACCGCCTGCAGGCCAGTGTCAACTACACGTTGTCTGACGCCCGCGGAACCGGCTCAGAAGGACTCTCATCAAGGAACTCTGTTTCCGACGAAGTGACCGCTCGAATTCCATTCTTCATCCAACCGCTGACGTACAACCAGACACACCGCGGGACCGTGGCGCTGGATTACAGGTTTGCAAAGGGCGATGGTGGACCGATACTCGAGGGGATGGGACTCAACCTGCTGCTGAGCTTCAACAGCGGTCACGCCTACACGAAGATCAAGGAGCCGCTGAGCCTCGGACAAGCGAATCCGTGGAATGTCGGAGTGCGTGCACTCCAGGATACGCGGGGCAGAAGACCTATGGAGCCAGTCAACAACTCAACGACTCCGTGGGTTTACAACATCGATATGCAATTCAGCAAGCTCTTTTACCTCGGCGGCTTGCAACTTGAGTTGTATGCGAACGTGTTGAATCTGCTCAACTCGAAACAGGTCATCAATGTGTATCCAACAACCGGTACGGCGTTTGACGACGGATGGCTGAAGAGCGCGTTCGCAGAGCCTTACAAGGCGATTCCGAACTATACGGAGTTCTACAAGGCCATCAACCTGGAGAACCGATGGGCGCTTGGTTACGCGGTCGCAGGAACCGGCATGACTGATCTCTTCGGATCGCCTCGTCAGATACGAATCGGTGCAAGGTTCGAGTACTAGAAATGGGTCGCAACGAAGGCACAAAGCATGAGAAAGGTAAATGATATTGAAGTATCCTTTTGGCGTGATAGTGCCTTTTGCCGCTTTACGGTTCCGCTCTCTAGAATCCCGCTTTGGAAGCGGAATCCTGAAAAGCGGGACATCCCGCTCTTTATGATAAAATTGTGGTTGCGGGAGCGGCAAATGTTATGTTCCTGTACGAGTCTGAAAGAACAACGTGTTTGACAAATGAGAAGGAGTCTCAAGCTATGAGAATCATCGCAAGGACTTTTCTAACGGTGATCGCGCTGACGGCGGTTCTTGTTTGGTCCGTAACAGCAAAGGAGGACCCGAACAAGGGCAAGCAGCAGGCACAGTCACTGAACAAAAGAGCCGGGACCCCAATCTACACCCTCCTCAACATCAACAACTTTACGAACTGGGTGCGCTATGATGGATGGGGCGTCCTTGCACCTTCCACGGACAACCAGGGTATCTATCCGCGCGGAACAGCCAACGCGATCTACACGGATGGTATCTATTGGGGTGCAAAGTGTTTCACGGATGCCGCGAAGACCGTTTCCGCACCCCGTCAGCTTGTGAGGGTTGGAGGAAAAGGCTATGGCTTCGGCATGAGGCCGGGGAACGTCGTTGGTTCCGGTGCGACTGCAGTTGCCCAGAATGCAAACGATGCGGACGTTCGCATCTATAGAATTCGTCGTGATTACGCTTCGATGAGCACTGATGAGTTGAAGCGTGACGCGGCAGAAATAAACGAGATCCCGCTTGTCGAGGTCACAGACGCTCAGGTTGCCGCCGTTGTGGCACAATATGAGAAGGACTGGAAGGAGTGGCCGATCGCAAAGGGGGCTCCCTATGTTGACAGGAACAAAAACGGCCAGTATGACGCGCCGCCTCCGTTCAGTGCCACGTTCACCGTCGATAGTCTCATCACTCAGAACCGCGATGAGCCGGGTGTGGCAGGAGCCGACCCAAATTCACCCGCAGATCAAGTGGTTTGGACCGTGGCGAACGATCTCGATGTGGCTCAGACGCTGCAGTTTAATATGTCCGAACCGCTCGGCCTGGAGCTCCAGTTTACGGTCTGGGGCTACAAACGGACCGACGCACTGGGTAACCTGTTTTTCAAGAGGGTAAAGCTGATTAACAAGGGGGGTGTGGAGATCGATGCTGCCAAGACGAAGGGTTCCTTCTACCTTGATAGCGTCTACGTCTGCAACTGGTCTGACATCGACCTCGGCGACGCCTTTGATGATCTTGCGGGATGCGACAGCACTCTAAGTCTGGCTTTCATATACAATGCGAATGCGATTGACGTAAATTACAGAAGGTATGGGCTTCCTCCGCCCTGTACCGGGTACGACTTCCTGGCGGGGCCGAGGATTCCCTCACCGGGGGACTCTGCGGTGTTCGATATGAAGCGGGTATATGGCTACAAGAACCTCGGCATGAGTTCGTTCACATACTTTTCTGCCGGCAGCCCGTACAGCGATCCCTGCAACCGTGAAACGGCCGGATACCTCTGTAACACCGGTCAATGGTGGAAGATGCTCCGCGGGTTCGCTCCCATCGGCACGCTCGTAACGGCAGATATTCCGTACGAGAGGGGACCGTTCCCTGCCAGCAACTTCCCGCTATCTGGAGATCCCGTGACAGGCAAGGGATTCTTGGATGGTTTGGGTACGACCTACTCCTTTGCCACTGGTGACCGACGGATCCTGTCGAGCACGGGGCCCTTCACAATAGCCCCGGGCGACACGCAGGAGGTCGTTGTCGGTGTCGTCGCTGGACTAGGTGCAGACAGGCTGTCGAGCGTTGCGGTTATGAAATTCAACGACCGCTTCGTGCAGAACACCTACGACGCACTCTTCCAGGTTCCGCGACCACCGAAGTCACCGAATGTCGTCGTAGCTGAGTTGGATGGCCAGGTGATACTTGATTGGGGCAGCGATCTCGCCCGCAAGACGGACATCGAGGACGTCTACTTCGACACTCCGGACGCCAGCCTGCGCCGGCGCGGCCTCGTGCTCCGGCTGCGGCGCGACAGATCGGTGGCTGCAGACGCTGAAGGCCGCGAGCACCGGACACAGCGTCGTCCCGGTTCGCGGGGAATGGGAAGTCGCCCTGCCCGCGCGCAAGTCCGCGTCCGCGCCCGCGCTCGACCTCGAGCGCTTCGAG